>NZ_JBFBFU010000001.1:0-484499 GCF_040684355.1 Kitasatospora sp. NPDC091276
GCCCTCGGCATGCCCAACATCCGACGGCAGCTCCGCGACCTTCGACACAGGGATCACCCCAGATCAGCCGACGCGAACCGAAACACGGAGGCTAGGGCTGTTCCGTCTCGGCACGGAACCTGAGCGGGGTGGAAAGGCGGAGTGGGAAGTCGGCCCAGCCGACTTCCCACTCCCTCACCGGACTTCGGTCAGCGGCACAGGGCCGTGTCCACGACGTTCTCGACGTGCTCCGAGCCGGCGGCGTCCGGCGGGACGGTGGTCACCGCGATGTTGACGGCGCGGCCGTCGTCCGTCGCCCCGCCCCGGGTCTCGTAGCCGGGGATGTCGCCGCCGTGGCCCCAGTACACGCCGCCGCAGGACAGCGGCCGGCTGATGAGCCCCAGGCCGTAGGCGGCGCCGCTGTCGCCGATGGGGACGGTGGTGCGCATCTGGGCGAGCTGGGCCGGTTGCAGGAGGCGGCCGCCGAGGAGGGCGGTGAAGAACTGGTTGATGTCGGAGTTGGTGGAGATCATCTGGCCCGCCGCCCCGCCCGCGGAGGGGTCCAGCTCGGTGAAGTCGATCAGGTGCCCGTCGGTCGCGTCCTTGAGGTAGCCCTGGGGGTGGGCCTCGCGGATGGTCCGGTCGCCCTGGGCGGGGTAGTAGGTGTGCCGCAGGCCGAGGGGCTTGATGATGCGCTGGTCGATCTGTTCGGCGATGGGGCGGCCGGTGACCTTCTGGACGACCAGGCCGGCGAGCACGTAGTTGGTGCTGCTGTACTTGAAGCTCGCCCCCGGGGCGAAGTCGGCCTTGTGCTGGAAGGCGATGTCCAGCAGGTCGCGCGGCTCGAAGTACCGGTGCTGGATGGAGGGTTCGTCGATGTAGCCCTCGTAGTCCGGGAGCCCGCTGGTGTGCTGGAGGAGCTGGCGGACGGTGATGTGGCGACCGTCGATGCCGTCGCCGCGGACCAGGCCGGGGAGGTAGGACTCGACGGGCTCGTCGAGCCCGATCTTCCCCTCGCCGACCAGCTGCAGCACGACCACCGCGGTGAACGTCTTGGTGTTGCTGCCGATCCGCACCTGGCCGTCGACCGGCACCTTCGCGCGGGTGGTGACGTCGCCGACCCCCGCGGTGTAGGTGCGGGTGCGGCCGTCACGGCCCTGGACGCCGGCCAGCGCGGCGGGCAGGCCGTCGTCACGGACCAGCGCGTTCAGCCCCTGCTGGACGGCGTCCGGGCGGGGGGTGGCGGCTGCCGTGGACGGTGCCAGGGCGGTGCCCGCGGTCATGACGCCGACGGCCACCGCGGCCGCCGCCGCCACGACGACCCCGCGCCGACCGGCCTGCGGGCGCCGGGAGGAGAGCCGGGACGAACGCCGGGAAGAAGGCCGGGAGGAAAGCGGCTGCCACATCTGCTCACGCACGAGTCAACTCCGGTGCAATCAAGGGGAGGCCGGGAAGTCCTCCCCGGGTGTGATCGCCAGTCTGCTCGGGCGGCTCGTCGATGACCTCCCCCGACCGGGGGAGCACTTTCTCCCACGTTTCCGCGATGCGCACCGACCGCCCGCACGCCGACCGCCCCGCACGCCGAGCGCCCCGCACGCCGACCGCCCGCACGCCGACGCGGGGCCGGCCCGACGGGGGTGCGGGCCGGCCCCGCGGGCCTGGTCGGGCGGTCGTGATCGGCCCGGTCGTGATCGGCCGGTCGTGTTCAGCCGGTCGTGTTCAGCCGGTCGCGCCGACCGCTACTCGGTCAGCATCTTCACGCCGGCGTCCGGCAGCTTGGCGCCGTTCTTGTCGAAGAACTGCCACGACGTCACCTTCTTGCCCGGCTGCTCGGGGACCACCAGCCGCTGGTACGGGGAGTCCCCGACGGCCTTCAGCCACGGCTCCATGACCGAGCCGTCCGACCAGGTCACCAGGACCTTGCCGACGTCCGGGCCGAGGGCCATCACGGCGAGCTTGATCGGGAGCGGACCGGGCGTGCCGGCCTTGTCCCGGGCGCCCAGCAGGCCGCCGCTGAACGTGTCGGCCATCCCCGTGGGGACGTGGCCCGGCGCCGGGTAGCTGCCCGCGTTGTCGTACGGCTGGCGCACCCCGTCCAGGGTGACGTAGTCGTTCACGACGTCCTCGTTGGGCTGCCAGTACTGCTGGACGTATTCCTCCGTCGGCTTGTCGAGCGAGGAGTCGACGGCGTGGCGCTCCTCCCAGACGGCCACCGCCTGCTCGTACGCCCGCTCCTTCGGGGCGACCGGCCAGAGCGCCGTCCAGAGCTTCCACGTCTTGCCGTCGGGGGTGTTGCCCTGGGCCAGCGTCACCCGGACCGGGGTGAACGGGTCCCGCTCGGCCGTCGCCGTGCCGGACGGCTGGGCGGCCGGACCGCCCCCGGTGCCGCCGCCGGGACCGCCGTTGGCCGGGACGAGCGACTGGGTGCCGCTGCTCGCGGGGGAACTGTGCAGACCCGCCATCGTCCCGCCGCCCAGCACCACCACGGAGGCCAGCGCGAGCGCGCCGATCACCGACCGGCGACGGCGCCGGATCCGGCGGCCGCCCGCCATGATGTCCGCCATCGGCGCCGGGCCGACCTTGGCCCCGGCCGCCACCTCAGCCAGGCCGAGCCCGACCCACACGTCGCCGTCGTCGCCCGCCGCGCCCATGCCGACCGTCCCGCCGTTGCCGCCCGCGCTCATACCGCACCTCCGATGCTCGTCATGCCCTTGATTTCCTTCAGCGCTGCGGCCCCCCGCAGTCTCGCGATCCCCTTGGCCGCGTGGCTGCGCACGGCTCCGGCCGAGCAGCCCATCGCCTCGGCGGCCTGACTGTCGCTCAGGTCCTCCCAGTACCGCAGCACCACGGCCTCGCGCTGGCGGGCCGGCAGGGCGGCCAGCGCCGTCATCAGCGCGCCGCGCTGGTCGGAGCGGGCGTAGCAGTCCTCCGCTCCGGCCTCGTCCGGCACCGCGTACACCAGCAGCTCCGGCGCGCGGCGGCGCCAGCGGCGGGCGTGTTCGTTCACCAGGATCCGCCGCACGTAGCTGTGCGGATCGCCGGCCCGTCGCACCTTCGCCCAGGCCGCGCAGGCCTTCTCCGCCGCGGACTGCACCAGGTCCTCGGCTGCGTACTGCTCCCCGGCCAACAGGTACGCCGTCCGCAGCAGCCGTGGCCAGGCCCCGACGATGAACGCCTGGAACTCCTCGTCCCGGTCGGTCTTCGTGCCTCCCATGAGCACCTCCTCACCCACCTAGAGCCCGGAAGCGGCCCAAAGCGCTTACTCCCGCCGATCACCAAACCGGTTGGCGTCCCCCGGGGGCGTCGATACGATCCGCGGATGATCCTCTCCCATGACGTATCTCATGACCTGCCGGGCAACCGCCCCACCGTGGTGCTGCTGCACTCGTCCGTGTGCGACCGGAGGATGTGGGACCCGCAGTGGCAGGGGCTGGTTGACGCGGGCTACCGGGTGATCCGGGGCGACTTCCGGGCCTTCGGCGACACGCCGCCGGCCGACGCCCCGTACAGCGACGCGCAGGACGTGCTGGCGCTCCTCGACCACCTGGGCGTCGAGAGCGCCGCGCTGATCGGCGCCTCGTACGGGGGGAAGGTCGCCATGGACGTGGCGGCGCTGCGGCCCGGGGCCGTCACCGCGCTGGCCCTGCTCTGCTCCGGGGCGTCCGGGCACGTCGCCGGTGACGCCTTGATGGCCTTCGCCGCGCGGGAGCGGGAACTCCTCGCGACCGGGGACGTGGAGGGCGCCGTCGAGCTCAACGTCGAGAGCTGGCTGGGCCCGGAGGCGGGCGACGAGGCCCGCGAACTCGTCCGCCGGATGCAGCGGCGCGCCTTCGAGGTGCAGGCGGACGCCGAGGTCGGCCCCACCGACGACGAAGCGGACCCCTCCCGGATCGCGGCGCCCTGCCTGGTCGTGACCGGCGGCCACGACCTGGACGACTTCCGGCAGATCGCCGACTCCTTGGCGACCCGGATCCCCGGCGCCCGCCGGCTCGAACTGCCCTGGGCCGGCCACTTCCCCGGCCTGGAGCGGCCCGAGGAGACCTTCGAGTTGCTCACCGGATTCCTCCGCGAGACGGCGTAGGCGCCCCGAGCAGCGCTGCCTCAGCCGGCGGAGCCGCGCCGGCCGGGCCGGGGCGGGTCTGGGCAGGCCGGGTCGGGGGAGGACGGATCGGGACAGGCTTGGCCGGGGCAGGCCGCGTCGGGATCGTCCAGCAGCAGCTCCAACAGCGGTACGGCCGCCTCCAGTCGGCGGCACTGCTGCGGGGTGAGCCGCGTGCTGCGGCGGGCCAGCAGAGCGGAGCGCTCCCGGCGGATCCGGGTGATCGCCGCCAGGCCGGCCGGGGTGAGTTCGAGCAGCTGGGAGCGGCCGTCCAGCGGGTCGGGGGTCTTGGCGATCAGGCCGTCGGCGGTCAGCGGGGCGATCGTACGGAGCACGGACGGCACGGCCACCCCCTCCCGCGCGGCGAGTTCGCCGAGCCGCAGCGGGCCGTGCACCTCCACCCGGGCCAGGGCGGAGAGTTGGGCGACGGTGAGGTCCTGGCCGCCGGAGGCGCGGGCCATCTGCCGGTTGAGCCGGCCGATCGCCAGCCGCAGCCGGACGAGGGCCTCGGCGGAGAGACCGGCCCCGGCTCCGCTGTGGCTCCCGGCCCCGGTGTCGGCCCCGGCATCGGCATCGGGGTCGGTCACGGTGTCGGCGTCAGTCACGGCGTCGGTGTCGGCGTCGGTCGCGGCATCGCGCGCGGTCACGGCCTGCGGGCCTTTCCGTGCGGTGCGGGCCGGCTCTCGCCGGGCCGTCCGGCGGCCTCGCCCGCGCCCGGCCGGGGGCGGCGGGGGCGCCGCGGCCCGGTCCGCTCGCGCACCAGCGAGGCCGCCGCGGCGACCAGCGACATGGCGATCGCCAGCCAGAACACCACGACCAGGCCGTCGTGGAAGGGGCCCGAGATCAGTTGCGGGAAGAACTCCCGGCCGGTCAGCGTCCGGGCGTTGGCCGCCGGGAGCATGCCGAGCACGTGCGGGCCCAGCAGCTGCTGGATCGGGTTGTAGCCGAGGAACGCGGCGAAGAGCGTGCCGACCGGTGGCAGCGAGGCGATGGTGTGCGCGTCGGCGGCGGGCACGCCCTGCGCGGTCAGCCCGGCGGTGAGGGTGTGCGGCAGCGAGCCGGCCAGGCCGGCCACCATCAGGGAGAAGAAGACGCCGATCGAGAGCACCATGCCGGCGTTCTGGAAGGTGGCCCTCATGCCGGAGGCGGCGCCGCGGGCCTCGGCCGGCACGCTCGACATGATCAGCGAGGTGTTGGGGGCCGCGAACAGGCCGCCGCCCAGGCCGTTGAGGAACACCAGGACGGCGAACCACGGGTAGCCGAAGTCGGTGGGCAGGAGCAGCAGTCCGGCGAAGGACAGGGCCATCACCACCAGCCCGCCGGAGGCGAACAGCCGGGCCCCGGCCCGGTCGGAGAGGTAGCCCGAGACCGGCCCGGCGGCCAGGAAGCCGACGGTCAGCGGGACGAGGTAGATGCCCGCCCACAGCGGGGTGTCGGCGTAGTCGTAGCCGTGCAGCGGCAGCCAGATGCCCTGGAGCCAGATGATCAGCATGAACTGGAGGCCGCCGCGGGCGATCGAGCCCAGCAGGGTGGCCGCGTTGCCGCCGGCGAAGACCGGGTCGCGGAACAGGGCCAGCGGGAACATCGGCTCGGCGACCCTGGACTCGACCAGGCAGAAGGCGATCAGCAGTGCCACACCGCCGAACAGCCCGCCCAGCACCCAGGGGCTGGTCCAGCCCATGGTGTGGCCGCCGTAGGGCTGGATGCCGTAGGTGATCGCGGCGAGCAGGGCGGTCAGGCCGACGGCGAAGGTGACGTTGCCCCACCAGTCGATCCGGGCGGGCCGCCGTACGCCGGTCTCGCGCAGCGACCGGTAGGCCCAGACCGTGCCGAGGATGCCGATCGGCACGTTGACCCAGAAGATCGACCGCCAGTTCCACTCGGCCAGCAGCCCGCCCAGCACCAGGCCGATGAAGGAGCCGGCGATGCCCGCGACGATGTTCACCCCCAGCGCCATGCCGCGCCGGTGGGCGGGGAACGCGTCGGTGATGATCGCGGCCGAGTTGGCCATCAGCATCGAGCCGCCGATCGCCTGCACCACCCGCCAGCCGATCAGCCACAGCGCGCCCGGCCCGCCGTGCAGCGGGTCGAGGGAGAGGGCCACCGAGGTGAGGGTGAAGATCAGGAAGCCGGCGTTGTAGATCCGCACCCGGCCGTGGATGTCGCCCAGCCTGCCGAGGGTGACCACCAGGACGGCGGTGACCAGCATGTAGCCCATCAGCATCCACAACAGGTAGCTGACGTTGCCGGGTTGGAGCGGGTCCAGGCCGATGCCGTTGAAGATCGCGGGGAGGGAGATCAGGACGATCGAGGCGTTGATGGTGGCGATCAGGGTGCCGAGCGTGGTGTTGGAGAGTGCGACCCACTTGTACCGCGGATGGTCCGCCGCCACGGCCCCGCGGACCGTGCGGGCGCGCCTGCCTCTGCCGTTGTTCGGGATCTTCGTCGCCACCGCTGCCCCCAGGTGAGTGGCAGGCCGGGGGCCGCCAGTCGGAGAGTACTTCGATAGCTTTCACTAACTAACGATAGTCCGACCATCCTGCTGCCGATAGCCCGCAGGCATCCCGGGGCCGCCGCTAGCCACCGACCGCCGGCCACCGACCGTCGGCGGCCGGCGGCCGACGGCCCGCTCCCGCGCGGCCGGGGCCCGACGGCCGGCTCGTACGCACAGGCTCACGTCCGGCGGCCCCTGCTTTCCGACGCGGCGCATACACATTTCCGCCACATTCCTGCGGTGCTGCGCCGCCCTTTCGTGGCGCCGGATGTCCGAATTGCCTGACCGGGGCGGCTTCGTGTCGAATTCCTTGACATGACCACCTTCTCATTTTCGTCTGCCACAAGTAAAACTTCGCAAAGAATGGCTCTCCGCAGGGGGGTCGCTGACCTGCGCAATCAACATATTGTTGCAGCTCAGAGGCCTGATGATCACCCTTCGCCATACGGGTGTAACCGGTCGTGTCCGCGCCGACCGGCATTCCGCAGGAGTACGGTTCCGGAGGAATCGCCGGGCGTGCTCGCGAGTAAAGTCGAGCAGCCTTGCGGGACTATTCGCCATGCCGTGGAAAGACGTACCGGGAATTGGTGCGAAGTATGGGTCAGAAAAAGGGTGAGCCGGGGGCCTCGGAGGCCGCCCGCCCGATATCCCTCAAGTTAGCCGTCGAAGTCCTGCGCGGCGTCGCGCAGGTGGACTTCATGCCGTCCGCCGTCTGCGGCCTGTTCTTCGTGGCCGCACTCTTCGCGGCCGGCTGGCGCTACGGCGTCTACGGCCTGCTCGGCAGCGCCGTCGGCACCGCCGTCGCGTACGGCCTGCGGTTGGCGCGCGACGCCGTCGAGGCCGGGCTGCACGGTTACAACGGCTGCCTCGTGGCGCTGGGGTGCGCGGTGTTCCTCGGCCCCGACCACCCCGCCACCGTCGCGGCGGCCGCCCTCGGCGCCGTCGTCGCCGTGGTGGTCACCGCGGGCCTCGGCGCGGTGCTCGACACCTGGAAACTGCCCGCGCTCACCGCGCCGTTCTGCCTGGTCGCCACCGCGACGACGGCCGCGGCGCCCGGCTTCCGCCACCTGTGGCACGGCACCGGCGCCCCGACCGCCCTGGCCGGGCCGGCCGCCGGCCCGACCGGGCTGACCTGGGACCAGCTGTGGCACGGGTTCTTCGCCAACATCGGCCAGATCTTCTTCATGCCCCAGTGGTACGTCGGCCTGCTGTTCCTGGCCGGAATCTTCGCGGCCAGCCGCCCGGCCGGCCTGCTGGCCTGCGCGGGCAGCGCGACCGGCCTGCTCACCGCCTGGGCGCTCGGCGCGCCCGCCGACGCCGTCGGCCAGGGGCTGCTCGGGTACAGCGGGGTGCTCGTCGCGATGGCGCTGTGCGGCGTGTTCGTCGCCCCCGGCGGATGGAGCGCGGCCTACGCCGTCCTCGGCGCGGCCGTCGCCACCGTCCTGACCCCGGCGCTGGCCGCCGCCACCGCGCCGTTCGGCGGCCACGCCTTCACCTGGCCGTTCGTCCTGACCACCATGCTGTTCCTGGCGGCGGTGCCGGCCATTCCCCGGCTGCGCAGGGTCTGACCGGGTTTCGGTAGTCCGAATTCCCGCTCGTGACAGGCGTGTTCATTCGGAGTTCCTGCGGAGTTCCCTCGGAAAGGAAGAGTGATTCCCGTGAATCTCGCCCCGCGTGAGATGGACAAGCTGTACATCTACGTCGTGGCCGATCTGGCCCGCAAACGCCGCGACCGCGGTGTGAAACTGAACTACAGCGAGGCCTGCGCGCTGATCAGCGAGGCGATCATGGAGGGCGCCCGGGACGGGCGCACCGTCGCCGAGTGCATGGAGATCGGCAAGCAGGTCGTCAGCGGCGAGGACGTCATGCCCGGCGTCCGCGAGATGCTGCCGCTGCTCCAGGTCGAGGCCGCGTTCCTGGACGGCACCAAGCTGGTCTCCTGCCACGACCCGGTGGGTGCCTGAGCCATGACCGTACGTCAGGCGGAAGCGGCGACCGGTCCGACGCCGGCGCCGACCTCGGCCCCGCCGCCCGCCGCCACGGTGGTGCTGGCCGGCGGGCACGAGAGCGACGGCGGCCGGGACCTGGCCGCCCTGGTGGAGCGCGAGCCCGCCGTCCACGCCGCGGCCGCCGCCGGCCGGGCGCTCGGCGAGGCCGTCCGCTCGGCGCTGGCCGCCACCGACGGCCCGGTGTGCGTCGTCCCGATGACGCTGGGCCGCGACCCGAAGCTGGTGGCCGACACCGCCCGGGCGCTGCGCTGGCTGGCAGCAGGGGAGGGGCGCGGACGACTCGCCCTGACCGGGGCGTTCGGCGGCAAGGACCACCTCGTCGGCTGGCTGCGGGCCGCGGCCTCCGCCGCCCCCGGGCCCGACGGCGCCGTGCTGGTGACCGCCCCGGCGGCCGGCCCGTTCGAGGACGCGGACCTGTTCCGGATCGCCCGGCTGGTCCGCCAGTACGGCCACCACCGCTGGGTCGAGGTGGCCTTCGCGGGCGGCGACCCCGACCTCGCCGAAGGTGCCGAACGCTGCCGGCTGCTCGGCGCCCGCGAAGTGACGGCCGTACCGGCCTCGTTCGGACCGGCGCTGCGCACCGGACTGCCCGGGGTGCGGGACGGCGGGCCGCTGCTGCGGCCGTCCGCGATCGCCGGAGTCGTCGCGGCCCGCACCGCGGCGGCCCTGCACCTGCTCGGCCACGGCGAGGACGGCATCCTGGCCGGCCTCGACGCCGAGCACGGGCACGGCTACGCCCACAGCCACGGCCCCGGCGGGGACCACTCGCACGGCCACGGCCACGGCGGAGACCACTCGCACGGCCACGGCCCCGGTGCCACCGACGGACACACCCACGGCCACACACATCACTGAACCGACAGAGAGGAAGGGCCCGCCATGTCTGGTGGCGCCACGTACCTGTACGGCGACGACCCGGTGGAGATCAACGCCGGTCGCGCCCAGGTCACCATCACGGTCAGCAACACCGGCGACCGGGCGATCCAGGTCGGCTCGCACTACCACTTCTTCGAGGTCAACCGCGCCCTCGACTTCGACCGCAACGCCGCCTACGGCAAGCACCTGGACATCCCGGCCGGTACCGCCGTCCGCTTCGAGCCGGGCGACACCAAGGACGTCACGCTCGCCGAGTTCGGCGGCCACGGCCGCCTGATCGGCTTCAGCAACCTCGTCGACGGCGGCATCAGGTCGGCCGACACCCGCGCCCGGGCGATCGACCGGGCGATCGCCCTCGGGTTCAAGGGCACCAACCTCGACCACAAGGAAGGCGACCGCTGATGGCCACGCTGTCCCGCAAGCAGTACACCGATCTCTTCGGGCCCACGGTCGGTGACCGCTTCCACCTCGCCGACACCAACCTCGTCGTCGAGATCGAGAAGGACTTCAACCAGGGCCACTACGGCGACGAGGCCGTCTACGGCGGCGGCAAGGGCATCCGCGACGGCATGGCCCAGGACCCGGCCGCCACCTCCGCCCAGGGCGCGCTGGACCTGGTGATCACCAACGTCGTCGTGATGGACGCCGTCCTCGGCGTGGTCAAGGGCGACATCGGCGTCAAGGACGGCTTCATCACCGCCGTCGGCAAGGCCGGCAACCCGCACACCCAGAGCGGCGTGCACCCCCAGCTGGTCATCGGCCCCGGCACCGAGGTGATCTCCGGCGAGCACCTGATCGCCACCGCCGGCGGCATCGACACCCACATCCACTTCATCGCCCCGCAGCAGGTGCAGGAGGCGCTGAGCAACGGCATCACCACCCTCATCGGCGGCGGCACCGGCCCCTCCGACGGGACCAACGGCACCACCTGCACCCCCGGCCCGTGGAACATCCACCGGATGTACCAGGCGGTCGAGGACCTCCCGGTCAACGTCGGACTCCTCGGCAAGGGCAACGGCTCGCTGCCCGGCGCCCTGCGCGAGCAGGTCGAGGCCGGCGTCTGCGGCCTCAAGGTGCACGAGGACTGGGGCAGCACCCCCGCCGCCATCGACAGCGCGCTCGGCGTCGCCGACGAGTACGACGTCCAGGTGGCCATCCACACGGACACCCTCAACGAGGGCGGCTTCTTCGAGGACACCCTCTCCGCCATCGACGGCCGCACCATCCACACCTTCCACACCGAGGGCGCGGGCGGCGGCCACGCCCCCGACATCATGCGGATCGCCGGCGAGCCCAACGTCCTGCCGTCCTCCACCAACCCCACGCTGCCCTACACCGTCAACTCGGTCGACGAGCTGCTGGACATGGTGATGGTCTGCCACCACCTCAGCCACGACATCCCCGAGGACGTCTCCTTCGCCGACTCCCGGGTCCGCGCCGAGACGATCGCCGCCGAGACCGTCCTGCACGACGAGGGCGTCATCTCGATCTTCTCCTCGGACTCGCAGGCGATGGGCCGGATCGGGGAGTCCTTCACCCGCGCCTTCCAGACCGCCCACCACTGCAAGGACCAGCGCGGCAAGCTCGACGGCGACACCGAGCGCAACGACAACTTCCGCGTCCTGCGCTACCTCGCCAAGCTCACCATCAACCCGGCCATCGCCTCCGGCACCGCCGACCACATCGGCTCGCTGGAGAGCGGCAAGCTCGCCGACATCGTGCTCTGGCCGATCAACTCCTTCGGCGCCAAGCCCAAGATGGTCATCAAGGGCGGCGTCATCAACTGGGCGCTGATGGGCGACCCGAACGCCTCGCTGCCCACCCCGCAGCCGGTCTACTACCGCCCGATGTACGGCGCGCTGGGCCGGGCCAAGCAGGCCACCCGGGTCTCCTTCATGTCGCAGGCCGCCATCGACCTCGGCGTCCCGGCCCGACTCGGGCTGGACAGCCGGGTCCTGCCCGTGCGGCGCTGCCGCTCGGTCGGCAAGCAGCACATGGTCCGCAACGACGCGCTGCCGAAGATCGCCGTCGACCCGGAGACCTACAAGGTCACCCTGGACGGCGAGCCGGCCACCATCGAGCCCGCCCGCGAACTCCCGCTCAACCACCTGTTCTACCTCGCGTGAGCGGCTCCCCAGGGTCCGGTTCTTCGGGGCCTGGTACGTCGGGGCCCGGCTCTCCCGGGCTCGGGGGAGGCCTGGACGCCCTGCTGGTCAGCCTCCAGCTGACCGACTCCGCCTTCCCCAGCGGCTTCTACACCCTCTCGCACGGCCTGGAGGGCTACGCACAGGCCAAGGCCGTCACCCCGGACACCATGCCCGACCTGCTCACCGACCTGCTGCGCCACTCGGTCGGCCCCGGCGACGCCACCGCGCTCGCCCTCGCCCACGGCGCCGCCCGGGCCGGCGACTGGGGCCTGCTGGTCGATGTGGACCAGCGGCTGCACGCCACCAAACTCAACCGCGAGCTGCGCCTGGCCTCCACCCGGACCGGGCGCCAACTCCTCGACATCGCCCGGGAGTCGATCGGCGGTGAACCGTTGGACCGGTACGCCGAACTGGTCGCCGCCAAGCAGGCCCCCGGCTCCCAGCCGGTGGCCGCCGGAGTCGCCTACGCCTCCGCCGCCGTGCCCGTCGACCAGGCCGTCGCCAGCGACCTGTTCGCCTTCTGCACCAGCTTCGTCGGCGCCGCCCTGCGGCTGCGGCTGACCGACCACCGCAAGGCGCAGGTGGTGCTGCGGGCCGCGGCGCCGGTGATCGAGGAGACCGTACGGGCCGCCCTCACCCGGGAGTTGGAGGACCTGGGCGGGTGCGTGCCGGTCGCGGACGCGATGTCCGGGCGGCACGAACGGGCCGAGGCCCGGCTGTTCGCCAGCTGAACCGCGTCCGGGAGGTGCGGGCGGGCGCCGGAGTGTCGCAGCTCCCGTTCCTCCCGGACGCAGAACCAACGTCACACCGCATCAGAAGGAGACAGCAATGACCGAGAACGTGCTCCGCGTGGGCATCGGCGGGCCGGTCGGCTCCGGCAAGACGGCGCTCATCGAGGCCCTCGTCCCGGTGCTGATCGCCAACGGCCACCGCCCGGCGGTCATCACCAACGACATCTACACCCAGGAGGACGCGCAGCACGTGCGTCGCACCCTGGCCGGCGTCCTCGACCCCGAGCGGGTCGTCGGCGTCGAGACCGGCGCCTGCCCGCACACCGCCGTCCGGGACGACCCGACGATGAACCTCGCGGCCGGCGCCGAGATGCTGGAGCGTTTCCCCGACGTCGACACGCTGCTGTTCGAGTCCGGTGGCGACAACCTCACGCTGACCTTCAGCCCCGTCCTGGTCGACCTCTTCCTCTTCGTCCTGGACACCGCCGAGGGCGAGAAGATGCCCCGCAAGCGCGGCCCGGGCATCACCGAGTCCGACCTGCTGGTCATCAACAAGATCGACATCGCCCAGTACGTCCGCGCGGACCTCGGCATCATGGAGTCCGACGCCCACCGCGTCCGCGAGGGCGGGCCGGTCGTGCTCACCAACTGCCTCACCGGGCACGGGCTGGACGAGATCGCCACCTTCCTGGAGACCTTCCGCAAGGTCCCGGCATGACCGTCACGGTGGCCGCGGGGGAAGCGGCTGCGGGGGAGGCCGCCGTGCCCCGGCTCGATCCGCGGCACTACGAGCCGGCCCGCGTCCCGTACGCCGTCCGCCGGTACGCCGGGACGCCCGACACCCTGGGTGTCGGGCGCCCCGGCAAGGTCGGCCTGCTGGAGCTGGCCTTCGAACGGATCGGCGAACGCACCGAACTCACCGGCCACTACCAGAAGTCGCCGCTGCAGATCATGCGCCCGCTCTACTTCGACCCGGCCCGCCCGGACCTCGCCGTCACCTTCCTGATGTCCACCGGCGGCGGCATCCTCCAGGCCGACCGGCTCCGCACCGACCTGCGCTGCGGCGCCGACACCGCGACCCACCTCACCACCCAGGCGGCCACCAAGGTCTACCGGATGGAGTTCGACTACGCGACGCAGCTGGTCAACCTGGACGCCGGCCCCCGCGCCTACGTCGAGTACCTGCCCGAGCCCGTCATCCCCTTCGTCGATTCCCGGCTCTACCAGCGCACCGTCCTCACCGTCGACCCCACCGCCACCGTGCTGGCCGGCGAGACCGTCCTCGCCGGCCGCCTCGCCCGGGGCGAGCGCAACGCCTACCAGGTGTTCGCCTCCGACCTCGAAGTGCGGCGCCCCGACGGCCAGTTGATCGCCCTCGACACCGTCCGGCTGGAGCCCCCGGAGGCCGGCGTGACCGGCCCGGCGGTCCTGGCCGGCCACGACGTCATGGCCAGCCTCTACGTCGTCACGCCGCTCGCCCCCGCCGCGCAGGTCGCCGACACCCTGCACGAGGCCCTGGCCGGCAGCGGCCTGCTCCACGGCGTCAGCGTCCTCCCGCACGACAGCGGCGCCTGGCTCCGCCTGCTCGGCTCCGACACCCGCGCCTGCGCCGCCGCCCAGCGCACCGCCTGGGACGCCGTCCGCCGGCTCCTCATCGGCGCCCCGGCTCCGGCCCTGCGCAAGACCTGACCCCGCTCCGAACCTCCCCGTACCTCCCCGAAGCGCCCCGGCGCCTCGGGGAGGGGGCGCGAGGGGGCGAGGGCGGCCCCGGATGCAGCCGGACCGGCCTGGTCGCAGCATGGAGCCGGAGGTTCTCATGCACCGACCCACGTCCGGACCTTCCCCGCCCGACCCCGCATCCGGCGGCCCGGCATCCGGCGCGGCAGCCGATCCCGCCCCCGCCCCCGCCGCCGCCCCCGGTCCGGCGCCGGGACGCCAGGGCCGGGGCGGTCTGCGGTCCGGCTCGGTCTTCCTCTCGTTCGTGCCGTGGATCGTGTTCGACGTCATCGCCGGGCCGAGCACCTGGAAACTGGCGGCCCTGACGGCGCTGGTCGCCGCGCTCGTCCTCGCCGTACCGGACGCGCGCCATCATGCGCTCAAGGTGCTCGGCATCGTCGGCGTGGCCTTCTTCGCCGTGCTGTGCGTGCTGGGCCTGGCGCTCGACCGGCACGGCCTGATCTGGCTGGAGACCTACGCGCAGGTGCTGTCCAACGGTGTGCTCGCGGTGGTGGCCCTGGGGTCGCTGGCGTTCACACCGTTCACCGAGCAGTACGCCCGGGAGTCCACGCCGCCGGAGGTCTGGGGTACGCCGCGGTTCCAGCGCACCAACCGGTTGCTGACCGCGCTCTGGGGCGCGGTCTTCCTGATCACCGCGCTCCTGCGGCTGGCGGCCCCGCACGTCGGCTCGGCGAAGGACTGGCTGACCTGGGTCATCCCGGTGATCCTGCTGGTGCTGGCGTTCCGGATCACCCGCTGGTACCCCGAGCACGTGCGCGAACAGGCCCGGCGCGGTCGGTGAACAGCACACCCGGGGGGCGTCCGGGCGCCGCGGCGGCGGGATTCACCCGGTCGGGTGGATCCGGTGGGACCGCTCCCGGACGGGCGAGGGCCGGCTGGATAGTGAGGAGGCAGTCGCATTCCTCGCTGTTCGCGTTCTCAACTCGCTTCAAGGGGAGGACACATGGTCGGTACGGCGCACCGGAGCACCGGTGTGGAGGGGGTGGAGGGCGGTGTCGGTCTGACGGCCCTCCTGGTCGCCGCGGCGCGCGCGATCGAGACCCACCGGCACGACACCCTGGCGCAGGACGTCTACGCGGAGCACTTCGTGCTCGCCGCGCCGGCGTCCGCGGGCTGGCCGGTCCGGATGCACCAGGTGCCGGACGGGGACGCGAACCCGCTGTGGGGGCGGTTCGCGCGCTACTTCGGTCTGCGGACGAGGGTCCTCGACGACTTCCTGCTCCGGTCGGTGCACGCGGGCGCCCGCCAAGTGGTCCTGCTCGGCGCCGGGTTGGACACGCGGGCGTTCCGGCTCGACTGGCCTCCCGGCTGCACGGTCTTCGAGGTCGACCGGGAGGGCGTACTGGCCTTCAAGCACGGGGTGCTCGGAGGGCTGTCGGCCTCCCCGAAGGCGGCGCGCGTACCGGTCGTCGCCGACCTGTGCGCCGACTGGGCCGGAGCGCTGACCGAGGCCGGCTTCGACGCGGCCGTACCGAGCGTCTGGCTGGCGGAGGGGTTGCTCTTCTACCTGCCCAACGGTGTCGAGACGCAACTCATCGACACGGTCGACCGGTTGAGCGCGGGCGGCAGTGCCATGGCGTACGAGGTCAAGCTGGAGAAGAGCCTGCTGGAGTACCGCGAGAGCCCGCTCTACACCTCGACGAAACACCAGATCGGCATCGACCTGCTCGATCTGTTCGACGGAGAGCCGCGGCCCGACTCCGCGGGCGCCCTGGCCGGCAAGGGCTGGATCACCTCGGTCCACACCCCCTTCGACTTCACCCACCAGCACGGCCGCGGCCCCCTGCCCGAGCCGAACGACGCGCTGGAGGGCAACCGCTGGGTGTTCGCGCACAAGCCCCGGGTGTAGGTGCAGGGAAGCGGAGCGCCTCGCTCAGCGGGCGCTCCGCTCCGGGACCAGGACGGGTTTGACCACCCGGCCCGCGTCGCAGTCGCGTTCGGCCTCGTTGATGGCGGCGAGCGGGTACCGGCGGATCAGCTGGTCGAAGGGGAACCGCCCGGCCTGCCACAGCCGGGTCAGCCGGGGGATCAGCAGCGCCGGCACCGCGTCGCCCTCGCAGATGTGCGAGATCCGCCGGCCCCGGTCCAGTGTCCCCGGATCGAGCGACAGCGCGGTGCGGAGCCGGGCCACCAGCCCGAGGTGGCCGGTCGGGCGCAGGGCCCGGAGCGCCTCGTTGATCAGCGGGGCGGAGGCCGTGGTGTCCAGCGCGTACTGGGCGCCGCCGTCGGTCAGCCGCTGGATCCGCTCGGCCAGGCCGGGCCGGGGGACAAGGTCGGGCGGGGAGGCCAGGTCGGGCCCGGAGGCGTGGTCGGCCGGTCCGGCGCGCAGCGGGATCGCGCCGAACCGCTCGGCGAGGTTCAGCCGTTCGGTGTACCGGTCGACGGCCACGGTCACCGCCCCGGCGGCCGTGGCCGCCATCACCGCGGCCAGGCCCACCGCCCCCGCGCCGAGGACCACGACGGTGTCGCCGGGGCCGGCGCCGAAGGAGTTGAACACCGCCCCGGCACCGGTCAGGAAGCCGCAGCCGAGGGGCCCGAGCAGGTCGACGGGCAGCGAGCGGTCGACCCGGACGGCGTTGCGCGCCGGAACCATCGCGTACTCGGCGAACGAGGACTGGCCGAACCACCGGGGGGCCAGCTCGCCCCCGGTCGCGTCGGTGAACCGCGCCGCGTCCTCCTCGCGCCCGCCGAAGAGGTTGAGCGCGGCGAAGGAGTCGCAGTAGGCGGGGGCCGCACCCAGGCAGTTCCGGCAGTGTCCGCACGAGTCGAAGCTCAGCACGACGTGGTCGCCGACGCTCAGCCCGGTGCCCGGGCCGCCGGTCTCCACCACGACCCCGGCCCCCTCGTGCCCGAGCACCGCAGGCAACGGCGAGCGGCCCGCCGAACGCCGGACCGCGAGGTCGGTGCGGCACATCCCGCAGCCCGCGATCCGCACCAGCACCTCGCCGTCGGCCGGCCCCCCGTTCAGGACCACCTCCTCGACGGCGAACCCGCCCTCGTACGAGCGCAGTACCGCCGCGTCGAACCTCATCGTCACGCCTCCTCCGGATCGTCAAGCCTCCTCAGGCCGGTGCACGACGAACGGCCTGAGGTTCCCGTAGAGCCCCCACGGCCCGCCCGCGACGCCGACACCGCTGTCCTTGACGCCCGCGAAGGGCTGGGCGAGGGACAGCTCGGCGTGGTGGTTGATCCACGCCGTCCCGCACTCCAGCCGGTCGGCCACCGCCTCGGCCCGGTCGAGGTCCGTCCCCCACACCGAGCCGCCCAGCCCGAAGCCGGTGTCGTTGGCCGCCTCGACGGCCTCGTCGACGCTCCGGTACGGCAGCACCGGCAGGACCGGGCCGAACTGCTCCTCCGTCACCACCGGACTGTCGGAGGGGACGTCGGTCAGCACCGTCGGGGCGAAGAAGTAGCCCGGCCGGTCCAGCCGGTGGCCACCGGCCGCGGCCCGGGCGCCGTCCGCCAGGGCCCGGGCCGTGTAGCGCTCGACCCTGGCCAGCTGGGGGGCGTTGTTGACCGGCCCCAGCTGGGTGCCCGGGTCGAGTCCGGCGCCGACGACGACGCTCTTCGCCCGCTCCGCGAGGGCCTCGACCACGTGGGCGTGGAGCCGGGCCGGGGCGTAGACGCGCTTGACCGCCATGCAGACCTGCCCGCAGTTGCGGAACGCCGCCCAGAACAGCCGGTCCGCGATCCGGTCCACGTCCACGTCGTCCAGCAGGACGGCGGCGTCGTTGCCGCCCAGCTCCAGGGTGACCCGGGCGAGCGAGACGGCCGCGCCCGCCGCGACGGCCCGTCCGGTGGGGACCGAGCCGGTGAAGGTCACGTGGCGGATCCCCGGGTGGGAGGCGAGCCGGGCGCCGAGGGGTTCGCGGCCGGTGACGATCGTCAGGACGCCCTCGGGGAGGGCGGTGGCGAGGACGGACCCCAGCAGCCGGGTGGCGAGGGGGGTGAACGGGGAGGGCTTGAGCACCATCGTGTTGCCTGCGGCGAGCGCGGGCGCGAACTTCGCCGCCGCGAGCTGGAGCGGGAAGTTCCACGGGACGATCGCGGCGACCGGCCCCAGCGGCCGCCAGCGGATCTCGCTGCGCACCGGACGGCCGTCCGCGATCGGCTGGGGCCCGGGGGCCAGGTCGGCGAAGTAGCGCAGGCGGGCCGCCGTCCGGGCGACCTCGGCGGCCGACTCGGCCAGGGGTTTGCCCTGTTCCCGGGTGAGCAGCGGGGCGAGGTCGGCTCCGGCCGTCTCCACGGCGTCGGCTGCCGCGCGCAACGCGGCGGCGCGGGCGGCGGGGTCGGCCCGCCAGCTGCGCCAGGCCTCGTGGGCCCGGCCGACGACGGCGTCCAGCGCGTCCGGCTGCTGGTCGGGGGCCTCGGCGAAGGCCTCGCCCGTCGCCGGGTCGACGACGGCGAAGCGCCCGCCGTCGGGCCCGGGCGGGTGGCCGGGCCGGCTCGCCGGCATGCCGGCGGTCAACTCGCGGCGGTGACGACGGCCGCGTGGTCCCGGGCGTGCCGGTCCATCTCCGCCCGGAAGTCGGCCACCAGCTGCGGCCGGATCCTTCCGGCGGTGCGGTCGCCGCCCTCGCAGACGGCCCCGCGCACTCCCACGATGTCCGTGCCGATATGGGTCAGCGTGCCGAGGTCCGCCGCCTTGACGCTGCCCGCGAGCGCGGCGAGCAGATCGGCTTCGTGGGCCAGCCGGACGAACTCCGCGCAGACCTCGGGCGGAACGTGGTCGAACAGCCTGGTCCCGTCCTTGATCGCGGTGTCGAGCATGGCCGCGTCGGAGCCGGAGCGACGGGCGATGTCGGGCAACGCGAGCGGGTTGACGCAGCCGATCCGGTGGGCGTCGGCGTAGCCCGAGGCGACGACGAACGCGTCCGGCCGGTAGTCCTTCACGGCCCGGACGACCCCTCGCATGACGTCGACGGCCTGTTCGGGCGTCGTGCACCCGTAGAGGCCGACCTTGATGTACGTGGCGCCGGAGACGGCCGCGCCGAGCGCGGCCTGGGCCACCGTGCCGGGCTTGTACGGGACGTCCCCCACGGTGGCGGACAACGGCTTGTCCGCCGGGACGGCGTCACGGATCTCCCTGATCACCCACGGGAAGTTCGCGCCGAGCGAGCCCTCGTCCGGCTTCTTGACGTCGACGATGTCGAGGTGCTCCGCCGCCTTCGCGCAGTCGAGGGCCTCCTCGACGCCGTCCGGGGAGATGAGCAGCAACAACGTGGGCTCCTTCCACCGCAGGTCCACCGGCCGGGGGCAGGTGCGCGGAGTCGTCTGGATCACGTGCGGTCCGCTCATCATTCCTTCGGCCCGTGACCCCCGGTAGGGCGCGCGGAGCCCGAACGGGTCACTGCCGTGGCGCGATCACCCCCCGACGCGCCGGACACGCCAGTTCGAACCCGTCGCACACGGGCGCGGTCGGGTCGCCGGGGTCGGGATTCCTGCTCCTGGCCGCCGGGACGGCCGTTCAGGCCCACCGCTCCACGTAGCGGCGCTGCCAGGGCGTCTCCACCGCGTGCCGGTCGTAGTGCTCCCGGACGTACGCGACGGCCTCGGCGGCCGGGACGCCGTCCAGGATCGCGACGCAGGCGAGGGCGGTGCCGGTGCGGCCGTGGCCGCCGGCGCAGGCGAGTTCGACGCGTTCGGTCGCCGACCGCCGCCAGACCTCGCGGAAGGCGTCGGCCGCGTCCGCCCGGTCGGCGGGGAGCCGGAAGTCGGGCCAGTGCACCCAACGGCCCTGCCACGGGAGCGGCTTGGGCGGGCGGCCCAGCAGGTAGAGCCCGAAGGAGGGGTGCGGGCCGGGCGCCGGCGGGCGGCTGAGGCCGCGCCCGCGCAGCAGCCGCCCGGAGGGCAGGCGCAGCACGCCGGGGGCGGCCGGGTCCCAGGGCGCGGTCGGCCCGGTCGGTCCGGTGGTCTCGGTGGTCTCGGTCATCTCGCGGTTCTCCTCAGGACGCCACGTGCAGGGCCGGGGTGCCCGGCATCCCGGCCCGGTGGGCCAGGGCCGCCGCCTCGCCGCGCGAGGAGACGCCGAGCTTGGCCAGGATGTTGGCGACGTGGAACTTCACCGTCGACTCGCTGATGTGCAGCGCCGCGGCGATGTCCCGGTTGCGCCGGCCCTGGGCCAGTTGGTCGAGCACTTCCAGCTCGCGCGGCTGGAGACCGTCCAACGGGTCGGTGGCGCGCGGTTGTTCGGGCAGGCCGAGCGGCAGGTCGACGCTCACCGTGGTGCCCCAGCCGGGGACGGCCTCGATGGCGCAGCGCCCGCCGAGGGCGGCGATCCGGTCGGCGGTGCGGTGGACGGCCAGCGCGTCGGCGGCCAGCAGGCCGGGGCCGTCGTCCCGGACCACCGCCCGCAGCGTGTCACCGGTGAACCGCCAGCTCACGTGCAGCCTGGTCACGGCGTCCTGCTCCAGCATCACGAGGACGGCCGCCCGGACGGCGTCCCGGGCGGCGTGCGCGGTGTCCGCCGGCACGGACCGGCCTGCCTCCGCCGGCGGCGCGACGTCCAGCCGCACCCGGGTGTGCCGCAGCAGCGGGCGCAACTGCTGGTCGAGCCGGGCGAACGCGGCGTCGGCGGGCTCCTCGCTGAGCGCCCGGTCCAGGTCGGCGCCCCGGCGAAGGTCGAGCAGCGCCGTCACGGCCAGTTCGGTGGCGGCGCGGCGCGCGGTGGCGTCGTCCAGCGCGGCGGAGCGCAGCGGCGCGAGGATCGCGGTGAGCGCCGCGCCGTGGGAGCCGGTGAACTCGGCGATCGCCCGGGCGCGGGCGTTGGCGGAGGCCCGGGAGGCCACCGCGTGGGTGGGGCCGGCGTCGGTGGCGCGGTGGTGCGAGTGGGTGGTGACCAAGTCCCACAGCTGCTGGAGGACGGCGAGCGCCCCGGCCGCCACCGGGTCGGCGCCGCCGTCCCGGACCAGCACCAGCACCGCGGTGGTGGCGTCCGACGCCGACGCCGTGACCACCACGACGGACCTCGCCCGCCCGGCCAGCTGCGCCTCGCCCTGCCAGGCCCGGCCGTCGGCCGTCGCCGAGGTGGTCGTCTCGGCCAGTTTGGCGAGCTCCAGGCCGCTGACGGCGGCGGTCAGCTCGGGTGGGCCGAAGGCGAGCGTGGGGGAATAGGTGCAGATGCCGCTGAGCTGGGCGATCGCCACGTGCGGGACGAGGGTGGCGACCACCTCGGAGAGCCGGTCCATCAGGTGCGGCCGGGGGGTGCGCAGCACCTCGACGGCCCGCGCCAGCGCCTCCTCGGGGCGGCCCCAGTGCTGCCGCCACCGCTCGTCCGCGCCGTTCCCGTTCCCGTGGTCCAGGTCCCTGCCGTCCACGTCCTCGCCCGTCTCGTTGCGCACACCCTTGCCAACGCCGATGCCGTCGCCCATACCGGCCAGCCTAGCCCGGGCGCCGCGGTGGCAGCCTGGCCGTTCGGACAGGTGGAACCATCCGAAAGGCGGGCCTGGCGACCACCCCGGACGATCCAGGATGGAGCCGTCGGAAGAAACAACTCACCGAACCCGCAAGGACATTCCATGACCAAGGCGATCGCCTTCTCCGAGTACGGCGGCGTGGACGTGCTGCGCCCGACCGACGTCGAGCTGCCCGCCCCGGGCGCCGGCCAGGTGCGGGTCGCGGTCCGCACGGTGGGCGTCAACCCGCTGGACCACAAGGTGCGCAGCGGCTCGATGGTGGCGGCCTTCCCGGTCTCCTTCCCGCATGTCGGTGGCTACGAGCTGGCCGGTGCGGTGGAGGCCGTCGGCCCGGACGTGACCGCGTGGGCGCCCGGCGACGAGGTGTTCGGCGCCGTCATGGGCGGCGCGTACGCCGAACAGGCGCTCGTGGACGCCGACCTGCTGGCCCGCAAGCCCGCCTCGCTGAGCTGGGAGGAGGCCGCGGCGATCCCGGTGGCGGCCGAGACCGCCGAGCGGGTGCTCGGCGTCCTGGGCGTGCGGGCCGGCGAGACGCTGCTGGTGCACGGCGCGGCCGGCGGGGTCGGCACCCTGCTGCTGCAACTGGCCCGGGCGCGCGGGATCACCGTGGTCGGCACCGCCGGCGAGGCCAACCACGGCTACCTGCGCGAGCTGGGCGCGATCCCGGTGGCCTACGGCGACGGCCTGGCGGACCGGGTGCGGGCCGCCGCCCCGGGCGGGGTGGACCGGGCGCTGGACGCGGCGGGCAAGGGCGGGGTGCTGCCGCTCTCCATCGAGCTGACCGGCTCCGCGGACCGGGTGGTGACGATCGTCGACTTCGCCGGCTCCGCCGAGTACGGCGTCCGCTTCAGCGGCGGGGCGGAGGGCGTCGAGTCCTACCACCAGCGCGCCTACGCCGCCGTGCTGGCGCTGCACGAGGCGGGCACCCTGCGGTTGCCGCTGCACCAGGTGCTGCCGCTGGCGGAGGCGGCCGAGGCGCACCGGCTCAGCGAGCACGGGCACCTGCGCGGCAAGATCGTGCTCACGGTCTGAGCCACGGGTGCCGGGGTCGTCGACGACCGACAGCTGGCCCGGTGCACTGGTCAACTGGTCGATGCACCGGGCTTCCTGACGCGGAATCGGTAGAGTCCGGTGGCATGGTGACTGAGAACGCATCAGGGGTGTCGGCGGGCCGCCTGGCCGGGCGGTCCTGCGTGGTGACGGGCGCGGCCAACGGCATCGGCCGGGCCGTCGCCGAACGCTTCGTGCGCGAGGGCGCGTCGGTGGTCGGCACCGATATCGACGTCGAGGGCCTGCGCCGGCTGGCCGACCGCTTCCCGCACGCCGTCAGCACGGTGGTCGGCGACGTGGCCAGCGACGAGGACGCCCGCCGGATGGTCGACGCCGCCGTCGAACGGCACGGCCGCCTCGACGTCCTGGTGGCCAACGCCGGGGTGATCCCGCTCATGGAGGTCACCGAGGCCACCGCCGAGGAGTGGGACCAGGTCATGGCCGTCGACGGCCGCGGCATGTTCCTCACCTGCAAGTACGGCATCCAGGCGATGGCCGCCCAGGAACGGCCGGGTGGGGCGATCGTCTGCGTCTCCTCCATCTCCGGCGAGGCCGGCCAGCGCGGCCAGGCGGTCTACGGGCCCGCCAAGTTCGTCGCCTCCGGCCTCACCCGGCACCTCGCCGTCGAATGGGCCGACCGCGGCATCCGGATCAACGCCGTCGCCCCCGGCACCATCGCCACCGACCGCGTCGCCCGCCTGTACGACGAACCCGGCGGGACGGAGTACCTCGCCGCGATCGAGAAGCGCCACCCGATGGGCCGCCTCGGGGCCCCGGCGGAGGTCGCGGCGGCCGTCCTGTTCCTCGCCTCCGACGACGCCTCCTTCATCACCGGCGCGGTGCTGCCCGTCGACGGCGGCTACCTCGCGCAGTAGCCGTCAGCCCCCGGTGTTCGCGACAGGGGAGCCAGGGGAGCCGGGCGAGCCGGGGGAGCCGGGGGAGCCAGGGGAGCTAGGGAAGCCGGGGGAGCCGCTCGACGATGACCATCGCCGCGTCGTCGTCCAGCCGGCCGCCGACGTGGGCGAGCAGGTCGCGGCGCAGGTGGTGGAGCAGGGCGGTCGGGCGTTCGTCCTGCCAGGCGGTGACGCGGTCGGTGAGCGGGTAGAAGCGCCGGCCGGCGTCGCGGGCCTCGATCACGCCGTCGGTGTAGATCAGCAGCCGGTCTCCGGGGTGGAACGGGAAGGTCTCCACCTCGTACCGGGCCGGGGCGAGCTCGCCCAGGCCCAGCGGCGGCGCCGGGTGGCGGGCGGCCAGCGTGGTGATGCCGTCGGGGCGCAGCAGCAGCGGGGGCGGGTGACCGCAGTCGATCAGCCGGACGGCCGTGCCGTCGTCGGGGATGTCGAGCAGGACGGCGGTGATGAAGGACTCGCCGCTGTCCTCCGGCGGGGCCGCCTCGTCCGGGTCCTCGCCGCTCAGGCGGCGCCGGCGGGCCTGCTCGCCGAGCTGGGCGAGGTCCCAGCAGACGCTGCCGTCCAGGTAGGCGGCGAGCCCGGGCAGGTCGGTGTGCAGGTGGGCGGCGGCGCGGAAGGCGCCGAGCAGCAGGGCCGCGTCGCCGAGCGAGGACAGGCCCTTGCCGCGGACGTCGCCGACCAGCAGCCGGGTGCCGGTGGCGGTGCGGGCGGCCGCGTACAGGTCGCCGCCGACCTGTGCCTCGGCCTCGGCGGCGAGGTAGACGGAGGCCAGGTGCAGCGGCCCGATCCGGTCCGGCAGCGGGCGCAGCAGGACCCGCTGGGCGGCCTCGGACACCGAGCGGACCTGGGCCAGCTCGCGTTCGTACCGTTCGCGCAGCGCCCGCAGTCCGATGATCAGGGCGGAGACGACGACCTGCGCGCCCAGCTGGGTCTCGATGTTGGCGCTGGTGAGGCCGTCCCGGGTGATGCCGATGACGGTGAGCGCGGCGAGGGCCAGCAGGGCGACGCCGGCGGTGGCCCGGGCGCCGGCGTAGGAGGCGGTGAGCGCGGGGGCGACGATCAGCAGCGGGCCGAGGTGGATCTGCGCGGGGGAGAGGATGTCGACGACGGTGATCACGACGATCAGCGCGAGCGACAGCGCCGTCAGCGCGCGGCGGTCGGGCCGCCGGGGGCGGCGGCGGTCGCGGGGCTGCGGGTCACGGGGACGCTGCCGGAGTGGCACCTTTCCTCTGTACACCGTCGGGGCGGTGGGGCGCACCCCGGGCGCTCCTCGGGTGCACCCCGGAGACCCCCGGGCGCACCCCGTACAGGGGTCTCAGCCCTCTTCGCCGTAGCGGGCCAGGTAGGCGGCGAAGCGGGCGACGTCCTCGTCGGACCAGTCGGTGAAGCGGGCGGTGAAGGCCAGCCGGCGCTGCTCGTTGGCGTCCTGCAGCAGGGCGAGCCCGGCCTCGGTGGCGCGCAGGATCTGGCCGCGCTGGTCGTCCGGGTCGGCCTCGCGCCGCAGCAGGCCGAGCTTCTCCAGGGCGGTGACCTGGCGGCTGACGGTCGACTTGTCGAGCATGAAGTGGGCGGCCACGTCGGCGGCCCGGCAGCCGCCGCGCTCGGTGATCAGGTCGAGGATGCTGTAGGTGACCAGGGAGAGGTCGGGGTGCAGCTGGGAGGCCTTGTGCCGGGCGCGCCGGGCGAAGGCGGTCAGCTCGCGCTGGATGGCGTCGATGGACGACTGGCGGCCGGGCACGGGCGTTCCTACCTCCTCGATATTTGTTGCACTATACAACGGATTCCCCCGGGTTCGCGCGCCGCTCCGGGCCTCCCTGTCCCTGAGTGGCCTGCCAGGCGCGGGCGGCGGCAATCCGGCGGGTCGCACTCGGGTGAGTGGCGAACAGTAGCTCAAGCGCCCTCGGCGGGTCGACATCGGAGACGTTCGCCAAAGCCAGTCTGCGTTGCATCGCGACGAACTGCTCGGCGTCCGACGTCAGTTCGAGCGCGTGCCGGTCCGCCCTGGCCTCGATCCGGCGGCTCACCGCGCACTGGGCCGGCCCCGACAGCGCCCCCAGCAGCGCCGCGCACGCCGCCAGCAGCGGCAGCGCCCGCGGATCGGCCGCATCCGCCGCCCCCGCCGCCGACAGCAGCGGCCGCCAGGAGCCCAGCACCCCCAGCACGGCCACCGCCGCGGCCGCGCCCACCGCGCCCAGCAAGGTGCCGAACGGCACGTCCCGGTGCTTCACGTGGCCCAGCTCGTGCGCCACCACCAGTTCCACCTCGCGCGGCGTGGCCGTCGACAGCAGCGTGTCGTACGCGACGATCCGGCGGGTCGCGCCCAGCCCCGACACGTACGCGTTGAGCGCGGTGGTCCGCCGCGAGGCGTCCGCCACCAGGACGTCCCGCACCCGTACGCCGTCCCGCTCGGCCAGCGCCAGCAGGGCGCTGCGCAGCGGGCCCGGCGGCATCGGAGTGAAGCGGTTGAAGACCGGCTCGATCAGCAGCGGGTGCAGGAAGGACAGCGCCGCCGTCAGCACCGCCGCCGCGCCCGCCGCCGGCAGCCACCAGTGCCGCGGCGACCAGGCGGTCAGCGCGAACAGCCCGAGCGCGAGCGGAAGGACGAGCACGAGGGCCAGCCCCAGGCCGCGCAGCGCGTCCACCGCCCAGCCGGCCCAGCCCTGCGTCACCAGCCCGTACCGGGCCCGGACCACCCGCAGCCGGGCGCCGAACGGCAGCTGCAACGCCTGGCCGAGCACCACCAGGGCCGCCGCTCCCGCCAGCACCCCGGCCGTCCGGGAGCCGCCGAACCAGCCGCCGACGGCCGAGACCAGGCCGGCCCCGGCCGGGGTCAGGCCGAGCAGCAGGGTGAGCGCCAGGCCCGCCAGCCGGCCGCCCAGTGCCCAGGGAAGCTGGGCGCGGCGCAGCGCGCGGCCACGGGCGCGCTCGGCGGGGGTGAAGTCGGCTGGTGGGCGGCCGGTGGGGGCGGGGCCGGCGGAGGCGGTGGTATCGGTGTCGTCCATGGGGTGGGTGCGGCTCCGGGCTCTGGTGGACGGGGGCGGTTCAGCATCTCCTACCGCGCCGGGGCGGCGCTCAGTCCTCGGCGCCCGGTGCTCCAGCCTTTGGTGTCCGGCTGTGGGGGTCCGGCCGTGGGTGTTCGGCGGCTGGTGGCCGGACGCGGGTGTTCGGGGGCTGGTGGCCGGCCGTGGGTGTTCGGAGGTGGGTGTCCGGCCCGCCGGTGTTGTGCTCGGAATGTTGCGGAACCGAGGCGGATGGGTGCGGAACCCGTGCCGTAGGCTGACCGCTTCTGGATCGACCCGGGGGGAACCACTCATGCGCCGTGCCGCGGCCGTCGTCGCGCTGTTCGTCGGCCTGACCGCCGTCGCCGCCTGCGGGCCCGACGACCCCGCCCCGGCGCCGGCCGCCGCGCCCGGCTCGACCGCGGCCTCCTCGGGTGGGGCGGCGGGCGCGTCCACCAGCCCGGGTGCGACGCCGTCCGGAACCGCCGCCGGGAAGAACGCCGCGCCCCGGCCCGACGGCAGCATCACCGTCGCGTTCGCCGGAGACGTCCACTTCGAGGGCCGCACCGAGGCCCGGCTCGCCGTCCAGCCGCCGGAGCAGGCCCTCGGCCCGCTCTCCCGGACGCTCGCCGACGCCGACCTGTCCGTCCTCAACCTGGAGACGGCGATCACCGGGCGCGGCGCCCCCGAGCCGAAGACCTACACCTTTCGCACCTCGCCCAAGGCGCTCTCGGCGCTCAAGGATTCCGGCGTCGACGTCGTCTCCATGGCCAACAACCACGCCGTCGACTTCGGCGCCGACGGCCTCACCGACACCCTTGCCGCCAAGGACTCCTCGCCGATCCCGGTCGTCGGCGTCGGCCGCAACGCCAAGGAGGCGTACGCCCCGTACGTCACCACCGTGCGCGGTGTGAAGGTCGCCGTCGTCGCCGCCAGCCAGGTCGAGGACCTGACCAACCAGAAGTGGCGGGCCGGTGCCAACAAGCCGGGAATCGCCTCCGCGCTGGACGTCCCCGCGCTGGTCAAGGCGGTCGAGGCGGCCAAGCAGCAGGCGCCCGTCGTCCTCGTCTACCTGCACTGGGGCGACGAGGGCAAGGCCTGCCCCACCGGCCCGCAGACCGCCATCGCCAAGAAGCTCGCCACCGCCGGCGCCACCGCCGTGGTCGGCACCCACGCCCACACCATGGTCGGCTCGGGCATGCTCGGCAACACGTACATCGGCTACGGCTTCGGCAACTTCCTCTGGTACGGCACCTCCAACTACGCCTTCTCCAACGAGACCGGCGTCACCACCCTCACCCTCACCCGCGACGGCAAGGTCACCGGCGAGGCCTTCGCCCCGGCGACCATCGACGACAAGGGCGTCCCCGTCCCGGCCACCGGCGCCACCGCCGAGGCGGCCCGCAAGCGCCGCGACGCCCTCCGGGGCTGCACCGGCCTCGCCCCGGCCCCGGCGGCTCCGTCGGCTCCGGCTCCGTCGGCTCCGGCGACGGGCGCGACGGGCGCGACGGGCTCTGCGGGCGCGACGGGCTGATCCGCCTCCGGGGGCGCGTGGCCCTCTCGTGAGTGACCGGGAGCCGTCCTCAGCTCCCGGTCGCCGTCCGGCAGTTCGCCGCCCTCCAGCCGCCGCGGCACCGCGGCCGTGGGGGGTTCGGTCCATGGTCTCGGCGAGACGAAACGTCTCGTGCCGGTGCGCCCGGAAACGGCGGCGATCGGACCGGAGTCGAGGGGGTGGCGGCGAGTTGACGACTGCACAGGGCATCGGCGCAGCCGAACATATGTGTTAGGTTAGGCTTACCTAATATTGCTGGTCGGAGGGGATGTCCGTGCAAAAGTCCGAATTCGCCGGTGCCGTCGCGATGGTCACCGGGGCCGGGCAGGGCATCGGTGCGGCCGTGGCCCGGGCGCTCGTCGCCGAGGGTGCCGTCGTCGCCGCGGTGGAC
Source organism: Kitasatospora sp. NPDC091276 (assembly GCF_040684355.1). Taxonomy (NCBI): domain Bacteria; kingdom Bacillati; phylum Actinomycetota; class Actinomycetes; order Kitasatosporales; family Streptomycetaceae; genus Kitasatospora; species Kitasatospora sp. NPDC091276. The sequence goes on from NZ_JBFBFU010000001.1 coordinate 28,391, forward strand.
CGCAACCCCGGCCCGCTCGCCGCCCTCGCGGCGGAGTCGCCCGCCGTGCACCCGTACGTCCTGGACGTCGCCGACGGCCGGGCGGTGGACGACACGGTCGACCTGATCGAGCGCCAACTCGGGCCGATCGCCGCGCTGGTGAACGTCGCCGGGATCCTGCGCACCGCACCCGTCGTCGAACTCACCGACCAGGACTGGGCGGAGACCTTCGCGGTCAACACCACCGGCGTCTTCCACACCGGCCGCGCGGTCGGCCGCCGGATGGCCGGCCGCGGCCGCGGCGCGGTGGTCACCGTCGGCTCCAACGCCGCCGGGGTGCCGCGCGCCGGCATGGCCGCGTACGCGGCGTCCAAGGCGGCGGCCACCATGTTCACCCGCTGCCTCGGGCTGGAACTCGCCCGCTCCGGCGTGCGGTGCAACATCGTCTCGCCCGGCTCGACCGACACCGGGATGCAGCGCGCGCTCTGGGGCGAGGACGCCGAGGCCGCCGAACGGCGGGTCATCGACGGCGACTTGGGCGCCTGGCGGGTCGGCATCCCGCTCGGGCGGATCGCCGCACCCGCCGACATCGCCGAGGCGGTGGTCTTCCTGGCCTCCGACCGGGCCCGGCACATCACCATGCACGACCTCTACGTCGACGGCGGCGCGACCCTGCGCGCCTGAACGCCCTCGCCGTCCCCACGCCTTCCTCGCCGCTTCCCTCCGCTCCCCTCCGCGCCCCGGGCAACCCCCGGGCGTCGGCCATGCCCTGACCTCCTTCCCTGACCTTCCTCCCCGACCTTCCTCCCCGACGTCCAGACCGTCCAGACCGTCCCAGACTGGAGACTTCACGGTGACCACGGTGCACCACGCCCCCGCCGGGGGTGTCGTCGAGCACGCCGCCCCCGCCCCCGCTGCCCCGGCCCCCGCCGGGCCCGCCGACGCTTCCGCCCCGGCCCCCGACCACGCCGTCATCGGCGCGGCCAGCGGCCTGCTCGGCCAGTACCGGGCCGCGGCCGACGAGGCGTTCTTCGCCTCGCCGACCCGCACCCTGCTCACCGCCGGGGTGCACGCCCGGGTCCCGCAGGACGGGCGCCCGCTGCCCGTCCGGGTCGCCGCGACGCTGGCCGAGGCCCGTCGTGCCGGGGTCGAACGGCCGCTGGTGGTCGGCGCGGTGGCGTTCGACCACGACAGCCGGGTCGAACTCGCCGTCCCCGAGAGAGTCCGCAGAGCCGGGGCGCTGCGCGACGACCCGCTGATCGCGCTGCCCGCGCCGCCGGCCGAGCAGGTCGACTGGCAGGTGCGTCCGATCCCCGAGCCGGCCGCGTACGGCGCGGGCGTCGCGGCGGCCGTCGAGCGGTTGCGCGGTGGCGAGTTGAGCAAGGTCGTGCTGGCCCGCACGCTGGAGCTGAGCGCCGACCGCCCGCTGGACCTGCCCGCGATCCTCCAGCGGCTCGGCCGCCGTGACCCGGGCGGCTACACCTTCGCCGTCCCCGCCGGCGGCGGGCGGACGCTGATCGGGGCCAGCCCCGAACTCCTGCTCTCCCGGCGCGGAACGGCCGTCCTGGCCAACCCGCTGGCCGGTTCGGTGCCGCGCAGCGCCGACCTCGGCGAGGACGTCCGGCGCGCCGCCGCGCTGTTGGAATCGCCCAAGGACCTGCACGAGCACGCCGTCGTGGTGGACGCGATCCGCGCCGCGCTGGCGCCGTACTGCCGCACCCTGGACGTGCCGGCGCGGCCGACCCTGGTGCGCACCGCCGCGATGTGGCACCTGGCCACCACCATCACCGGCGAACTGGCCGATCCGGCGGTCTCCGCCCTGGAGTTGGCCACCGCCCTGCACCCGACCCCGGCGGTCTGCGGCACGCCGACGGCCGTCGCCCGGCGGGTGATCGGCGAGGTCGAGCCCTTCGACCGGGGCCTGTACACCGGCATGGTCGGCTGGGGTGACGCGGACGGCGACGGCGAGTGGGTGGTCACCATCCGCTGCGCGGAGGCGGACGAGCGGACCCTGCGGGTGTACGCCGGTGCGGGCGTCGTCGACCGGTCCCGGCCCGAGGACGAACTCGCCGAGACCAGTGCCAAGTTCCGCACCTTCCTGGACGCCGCGGGGGTGTCGCAGTGACGGCGACGGAGAGCTTTCTGACGCAAAATCAGTCCGCCGTTGTGGACCGGGCCTCCGCTCAGGAGTCCGCCTTCACCCCGTACCCCGCCGAGTTCGCCGAGCGCTACCGGGCCGCCGGGTACTGGCGCGGCGAGACCTTCGGGCGAATGCTGCGCGAGCGCGCCGCCGCGCACGGCGAGCGGATCGCGATCGTGGACCCGGCGGGGGAGGGGCGGCGCTGGACGTACGCCGAACTCGACCGCCGCGCCGACCGGATGGCCGCCGGGATGCTCGCCCGGGGGATCGGGCGCGGCGACCGCGTGGTGGTCCAACTTCCCAACGTGGCCGAGTTCTTCGAGGTGGTCTTCGCGCTGTTCCGGATCGGCGCGCTGCCGGTCTTCGCGCTGCCCGCCCACCGCGCCACCGAGATCGGCTACTTCTGCTCCTTCACCGGGGCGGCCGGCTACGTCGTCGCGGCCGTCGACAACGGCTTCGACTACCGCGAACTGGCCTCCCGGGTCAAGGCGGAGAGCCCGGCGCTGCGGCTGGTCCTGGTGGCCGGGGACGACCCGGGCGAGCACCTCCGGCTGGCGGACGTGCCCTGCGACGGGCCCGGGCCGTCCGAGGAACCGGAGCCCGGGAGCGTCGCCTTCCTCCAGCTCTCCGGCGGCAGCACCGGCGTGCCCAAGCTGATCCCGCGCACCCACGACGACTACATCTACTCGCTGCGCGGCTCGGTCGAGCTGTGCGCGCTCGACGAGGACAGCGTCTACCTGTGCGCGCTGCCCGCCGCCCACAACTTCCCTCTCAGCTCGCCCGGTTCGCTCGGCACGCTGTACGCGGGCGGCCGGGTGGTGCTGTGCCCGCGCCCCAACCCGGAGACGGCCTTCCCGCTGATCGAGCGCGAGGGCGTGACCATCACCGGGCTGGTGCCGCCGCTGGCCCTGCTCTGGCTGGACGCCGCCGAGCGCGACGCGGGCGGCCCCGGCGCGGGGGACCTGGACAGCCTGGAGGTGCTGCTGGTCGGCGGTGCCAAGTTCAGCGCCGAGGCTGCCCGGAGGGTGGGCCCCGTGCTCGGCTGCACGCTCCAGCAGGTGTTCGGGATGGCGGAGGGACTGGTCAACTACACCCGCCTGGACGACCCGGAGGAGCTGATCACCACCACCCAGGGCCGGCCGATCTCCCCGGACGACGAGGTCCGGGTGGTCGACGACCAGGACCAGGACCTGCCCGACGGCGCCACCGGCCACCTGCTCACCCGCGGCCCGTACACCATCCGCGGCTACTGGAACGCGCCCGAGCACAACGCCAACTCCTTCACGGCCGAAGGCTTCTACCGCACCGGCGACCTCGTCCGCCGCACCCCGACCGGCCACCTGGTGGTCGAGGGCCGGGCCAAGGACCAGATCAACCGGGGCGGCGAGAAGGTCGCCGCCGAGGAGATCGAGAACCACCTGCTCGCCCACCCCGCCGTGCACGACGCGGCGGTGGTGTCGATGCCCGACCCCTACCTCGGCGAACGCACCTGCGCCTACGTCGTCCTGCGTACCGAGCATCGCGAACAGCCGCCGAAGAGCATCGAGTTGAAGCGCTTCGTACGGCAGCGCGGACTGGCCGAGTACAAGGTGCCGGACCGGGTCGAGTTCGTCGACGCCTTCCCCGCCACCGGGATCGGCAAGGTCAGCAAGAAGGACCTGCGCGCCGCCATCGCGGCCGCACTCCCTACTCACTGAAGGAAAGACCACCGTGGGCCTGCCCCGCATTCCCTCCTATCCCCTGCCCGCCGCCACCGAACTGCCCGCCAACCGGGTCGAGTGGACGGTCGACCCGGACCGCGCCGTGCTGCTGGTGCACGACCTGCAGAACCACTTCCTGGACGCCTTCGACGCCGCCGCCGCGCCGGTGCCCGAACTCCTCGGGAACGTCGGCCGGTTGGCCGAGGCGGCGCGCGCCCACGGCATACCGGTGCTCTACTCGGCCCAGCCCGGCGGGCAGAGCCCGGCCGAACGCGGCCTCCAGCAGGACTTCTGGGGCCCGGGCATCCCGGACGACCCTCGCGCGACGGCGATCGCCGACGCCGTCGCCCCCGCACCGGGCGACACGCTGCTCACCAAGTGGAAGTACAGCGCCTTCGTGCGCACCGATCTGGACCGGCTGCTGCGCGAACAGGGCCGGGACCAGCTGGTGATCACCGGTGTGTACGCGCACATCGGGGTGCAGGCCACCGCCTGCGACGCCTGGATGCGCGACCTGCCGGCCTTCGTGGTGGCCGACGCGGTCGCCGACTTCGGCCCGGACGAGCACCGCGCGGCGCTGTCCTGGGTGGCCGGCCGCTGCGGGCAGGTCACCACCACCGACGCCGTCCTCGCGATGCTGGAAGGGAAGTGACGGGCATGGCCTTCACCGTGGAGCGGATCCGGGCCGAGGTCGCCGACCTGCTCGGCGAGGACCCGGCGGACGTCCCGCTGGACGAGAACCTGGCCGACTGGGGCCTGGACTCGGTCCGGCTGATGGCGCTCGCCGAGCGCTGGCGGGCCGAGGGCGCCGAGGTGGCGTTCGTGCAACTGGCCGAGCGCCCGGCCGTCGAGGCCTGGGCCGCACTGCTCGGCGCGGCCTGATGGAGACGGTGCTGCTGGAGGCCGCCGGGCCGCAGGTGCCCCCGCGCACGGACCGGGCGGCGAAGTACCCGCCGACCACCGTCGTGGGGCCGGTCGAGGCGCAGGCCGCCCGGACCCCGGACGCCCCCGCCGTGCTGCTCGCGGGCGGCGCGGTCGTCACGTACCGGGACCTGAACGCCGCGGCCAACCGGCTGGCGCGCGCCCTGGCCGCGCGCGGCGCCCGGCCGGGGGCGGTGGTCGGCCTGGCGCCGGCCCGCCACCCGGCGCAGCTGCTGACCGCGCTGCTCGCGGTGGCCAAGTCCGGCGCGGCGTACCTGCCGCTGGACCCGGCGGACGCGCCCGGGCGCCGGGAGCGGCTGCTCGCGGAGACCGCGCCGGTCTGCGTGCTGGGGGAGGGGGTGCCGGAGGCGCTGGCCGGGCTGGACGTGGACGGCGAGCTGGCCACCGACCCGCCCCGGGCGCTCACGCCGCAGCACCTGCTCTGCGTCGGGTACGGCCCGGGCGGGCGACCGGACGCCGTCCGGCTCACCCACGCCGAGGCCGACCGCCGGGTGCGCGAGCTCCAGGCGGCCCACCCGCTCGGCCCGGGTGACCGGGTGCTGCAACTGGGCCTGCCGCTCTGGGAGTTCCTCTGGCCGCTGCGGACCGGCGCCGCCGTGGTGCTGGCCGACCCGCAGCGGCCGGGCGAGGTCGGGGAGCTGGTGAGGGAGCTGGGCGTCACGGCGGTGCGGGCGTCGTCGGCGGCGCTGTTGGGCGGCTGACGGGGGCGGGGCGAGGGCGGCGAACAGATGACAACGTTCAGTGAACAACTTTCAGATAACAGATGATGAAATCTGTTATCTGAAAGTTGTCATCTGTCGGTCGTCAGTCGTCAGTCGTCAGTCGTCGGCCGTCGGTCGGCACGCGTCGGCTGTCAGGCGTTCGCCGCCAGGTCGGCCGCCGTCCAGGCCATGGCGACCGCGCCGTCCAGCACCGCCCGGTCGGCCTCCGCCCCCACCGCGGCCTCGGCGAACGCGGCCTCGTGCGGGGCGCAGGCGCCACCGGTGATGTCCAGCACTGGGTGGATGGCGGGCACGGCGTGGGAGACGTTCCCCATGTCGGTGCACGCGAACGGCCCGCTCTCGACCGGTTCCGGCCGGCCGAGCGCCGCCGCGTTGGCCCGCCAGAGGGCGAGCAGGGCGGGGTCGGAGCGCATGTCCAGGTAGTCCGGTTCGGGCCGGTCGAGCGTCACCTCGCAACCGGTGGCGAGCGCCCCGGCCCGGAAGCAGTCCTCGACCCGGGCCCGCAACTGCGCGAGGTCCTCGGCCGCCGAGGCGCGGATCTCGTACTCCGCGCTCGCGCTGTCGGGGATCAGGTTGGGTGCGGTGCCGGCGGCGGTGGTGATGCCGTGCACCCGCCACTGCGGCGGCAGGTGCTGGCGCAGCAGCCCGAGGGCGACCTGGGCGACGGTGAGGGCGTCGGCGGCGTTGCGGCCCTGGTGCGGGTTGAGGCTCGGGTGGGCGGCGCGGCCGGTGTAGCGGACGGAGAGAGTGCCGAGCGCGAAGGAGCGGAAGTCGGCGACCTCGATCGGGCAGGGGTGCACCATCATCGCCGCGTCCACGCCGTCGAAGGCGCCCGCCTCCAGCAGGAGTGCCTTTCCGGCTCCGCGTTCTTCGGCCGGCGCGCCGATCACCCTTACGGTGAGCCCGAGTTGGTCGGCGTACGGGGCGAGGCCGAGTGCCGCGCCGAGGCCGGCGGCGGCGATCAGGTTGTGCCCGCAGGCGTGCCCGAGGCCGGGCAGCGCGTCGTACTCGCAGACGAGTGCGACGGTGACCGGCCCGCTGCCGAGGCTCGCGGTGAACGCGGTGTCCAGTCCGTGCGCGGGCGCGGTGACGGCGTAGCCGTGGGCGCGCAGGAGTTCGGCGCACCAGGCGGCCGCGCGGTGCTCCTCGAACGCGGTCTCGGGGTGGGCGTGGATGCGGTGGCTGAGCGCGAGCAGTTCCGCGCGGTGCGCGTGGACGCGTTCGCGGACGGCCTGTTTGGTCGCGGTCAGGGGCATGGGTGGCGCCTCCGTGATGTCAGGGCCCCCGCGCTGGGGGGCCGTTGACCAGATCATATGAAGTTAGATTAGGCTAACCTAACTAGGCGTTTCGTTCGCCGGACCCCGAGGAGCACCCCGAACCATGCCTGCCGTCGAAACCCAGGCCGTCGATGTCCCGCTGCTCGCCGCCCAGGCCGCCATCTGGTACGCGCAGTCACTCGACCCCGACAGTCCGGTCTACAACACCGGCGACGCCGTCGAGATCACCGGCCCGCTCGACGAGGCCCGGTTCGAGGACGCGCTGCGGCAGGCGGTCGACGAGGCCGAGGCACTGAGCGCCGTCGTCGTCACCGGCCCGGACGGCACGCCCCGCCAGCAGCCGCGCCCCGGCCGCCGCTGGCCGCTGCACCACCTCGACCTGCGCGCCGCGCACGACCCGGCCGCCGAGGCCGAGGCCTGGATGCGCGCCGACCTCGCCCGCCCGGCCGACCTCGCCGAGGGCCCGCTGTTCACCCACGTGCTGATCCGCCTCGCCGACGACCGGTACCAGTGGTACCGGCGGATCCACCATCTCGCCGTCGACGCCTACGCGTTGAACCTCCTCGGCGAGCGCCTCGCCGAGCTGTACACCGCGCACGCCACCGGCGCCGAGCCCGCCGCACGCCCGTTCGCCACCCTCGCCGAGGTCGCCGCCGAGGAGGCCGCCTACCGGGACGGCGAGGAGTACCCGGCCGACCGCGCCTACTGGGCCGACCGCCTGGCCGGAGCCGACGCCCCGGCGACCCTGCCGGGCAGCCCGGCGCCCGCGCCGTCCGCAACCCCGGTCAAGGCCCCCCTGCGCCTCACCGCCGAGCTGCCCGCCGGCACCCGCGACCGGCTGGAGCGCGCCGCCGCCACCGCCCGCGCCACCTGGGCCGAACTGCTCCTCGCCGCCACCGCCGGCTACCTGCACCGCCTGGCCGGCACCGAGGACGTCGTGCTCGGCCTGCCGCTCGCCAACCGCCGCGGACCGGCCGCCCTGCGCACCCCCGTCGCCGCCGCCAACGTCCTCCCGCTGCGCCTGGCCGTCCGCCCCGCCGACAGCGCCGAGGCGCTGCTGCGCCGGGTGGTCCGCGAACTGCGCGCCGTCCGCCGCCACCAGCGCTACCCGCTGGAGGACCTGCGCCGCGACCTCGGGCTGACCGGCGAGCGGCGCGCCCTGTTCGGCCCGATGGTCAACATCAAGGCCTTCGAGGGCGATCTCGACCTGGCCGGCCTGCCTGGCGTCGTCCGCAACCTCGCCGCCGGGCCCGTCGACGACCTCGCCGTCGGCGTCTCGCCCGCCCCCGGCGGCGCGCTGCGCCTCGTCCTGGACGCCGACCCCGCCCGCCACGACGCCGCCTCACTCGCGGCCCACCGCGACGGGCTGCTGCGCTACCTCGACGCCCTCGCCGACCTGCTGCTCACCGCCCCGCAGACGCCCATCGCCCGGATCGACCTGCTCGACCCGGACGGCCTGCGCCGCGCCACCGCCGGCCGCACGGAGCCGCCGCTCGACCGGACGCTGCCCGAGCTGTTCGCCGCGCAGGCCGCCCGCACCCCGGCCGCCGTCGCCGTCCGCAGCGGCAAAGTCGCCCTCACCTTCGCCGAGTTGGACGCCGCCGCCAACCGCCTCGGCCACCGCCTGAACGCCCTCGGCGTGCGCGCCGGTGCGCCGGTCGCGCTCGCCCTGCCGCGCGGCGTGGACACCCTGATCGCGATGCTCGGCGTGCTCAAGGCCGGCGGCGCCTGCGTCTCCCTCGACCTCGCGCACCCCCGGCAGCGCCTGGCCGCCGTCCTGGACGACGCCCGCCCGGTCTGCGCGGTCGGCACCGCCGAGGCCCTCGCCCAACTGGACCTGCCGGCCGGCCTGCCCGCCGTGCTGCCCGGGGACGCGGACGCCGAGCCCGCCACCGCACCCCCGGCCCCCCGGCCCCACCACGCCGCCTACGTGCTGCACACCTCCGGCTCCACCGGCCGCCCCAAGGGCGTCGTCGTCACCCACGCCTCGCTGGCCAACCTGTACGCGGGCCACGGTGAGGACCACATCGCCCCGGCCGTGCGCCGCACCGGCCGCGAGCGCCTGCGCGTCGCCCACAGCGCCTCGTTCGCCTTCGACGCCTCCTGGGACCCGGTGCTGTGGATGGTCCACGGCCACGAGCTGCACCTGCTCGACGACGCCACCTACCGCGACCCGGCCGCCCTGGCCGGCCACCTGCACCGGGAACGCGTCGACTACCTCGACGTCACCCCCTCCTACCTCGAAGTCCTGCTCTCCGAAGGCATCCTGGACGAGGAGTGGCACCGCCCGGCGGTCATCGCGGTCGGCGGCGAGGCCACCCCGCCCGCCCTCTGGCAGCGCCTCACCGCCGCACCCGGCCTGCACCCGATCGACCTCTACGGCCCGACCGAGACCACCGTCGACGCCTACGCCTGGACGCCCGGCCCGGACGGCGCCCCGGTCGGCCGGGTGGTGCGCGGCTCCCGCGCCTACGTCCTCGACGGCTCGCTGCGCCCCGCGCCCGACGGCGTCGCCGGCGAACTGTACGTCGCCGGGGCGTGCCTGGCCCGCGGCTACCTCGGCCGCCCCGACCTCACCGCCGAACGCTTCCTCGCCGACCCGTTCGGCCCGCCCGGCGACCGGATGTACCGCACCGGCGACCTCGCCCGCCGCCGACCGGACGGCACCCTGGAATTCCTCGGCCGCGCCGACGACCAGGTGAAGATCCGCGGCTTCCGGATCGAGCCCGGCGAGATCGCCGCCGTCCTCGCCCAACTGCCGGGCGTCGCCCAGGCCGTGGTGATCGCCCGCTCCGGTCCGCAGGGCAAGCGGCTGCTCGGCTACGTCGTGCCCGAGGTGCTCTCCGAGGCGGCTCCCGAGGCAGCCTCCGAGGCGGTTTCCGAGGCGGTCTCCGAGTCCGAGGCCAAGCCGGAGGACACCGCCGAACCCGCCCCCGCCCCCCGCGTCGCCCTCGACCCGGCCGCGCTGCGGGCCGCCCTCGCCGCCCGGCTGCCCGGACACATGGTCCCGGCCGCCGTCCTGGTCCTCGACGAACTGCCGCGCACCGCCCACGACAAGCTCGACCACCGCGCCCTGCCCGAGCCGGCCGCCGCCGAGCCCGGCACGGCCCCGGCCACGCCGCAGGAGGAACTGGTCTGCGGGCTGTTCGCCGACGTCCTCGACCTGCCGCAGGCGCCCGGGCGGGACACCTCCTTCTTCGACCTCGGCGGCCACTCGCTGCTGGCCGGCCGCCTCGCGGCCCGGCTGCGCGAGACCTTCGCCGCCGCCGTCGGGTTCGCCGACGTCTTCCGCCACCCGACCCCGGCCGCTCTCGCCGCCCTGCTCGACGCGCACCCCGGCGGCGAGCCCGAGACCCGCCCCGCGCTGGTGCCCGTGCCGCGCACCGACCGGATGCCGCTGTCACCCGCCCAGCGCGGCCTGTGGTTCCTGCACCGGCTCCAGGGCCCCAGCCCCACCTACAACATCCCGCTCGCCCTCACCCTCACCGGCCCGCTCGACCGGACCGCCCTCACCCTCGCCCTCGGCGACCTCGCCGCCCGGCACGAGGTGCTGCGCACGGTCTACGGCGAGGAGCCGGACGGCACGCCGTACCAGCGGTTGCTGCCCGCCGAGCCCGTCGAACTGCACGACGGCACCGAGCTCGCCGAAGCCGTGCGGCACGCCTTCGACCTCACCGGCCGGCCGCCGCTGCGCGCCACCCTGTTCACCCACGGCCCGGCCGAACACACCCTGCTCCTGCTGCTCCACCACATCGCGAGCGACGGCGCCTCCACCACCCCGCTGGTCCGCGACCTGTCCGCCGCCTACACCGCCCGGCTGGCCGGCCGCGCACCGGAACTCCCGGCGCCCGCCGTGCAGTTCGCCGACCACACGGCCTGGCAGCGGCAGCTGCTCGGCACCGCCGAGGCGCCCAGCCCGCTCGCCGCGCGGCAGTCGGAGTACTGGCGCACCGCCCTGGCCGGCCTGCCCGACCAGCTGGAACTGCCCACCGACCGCCCGCGCCCCGTCGTCGCCGGCCACCACGGCGCCACCGTGCCCTTCACCCTCGACGCCGAGGCCCACGCCGCCCTCGCCGCGCTCGCCCGGGCGGCCGGCGGCACCGTCTTCATGGCCGTCCAGGCCGGACTCGCCGCCCTGCTCACCCGGCACGGCTGCGGCACCGACATCCCCGTCGGCACCCCGGTCGCCGGCCGCGACGACCCCGAGACCGCCGACCTGGTCGGCTACTTCGTCAACTCCGTGGTCCTGCGCACCGACACCTCGGGCGACCCGACCTTTCGCGAGCTGCTCGGCAAGGTCAGAGGCACCGTCCTCGCCGCCCACGAGCACGCCGACCTGCCCTTCGACCGTCTGGTCGAGGAGCTCAACCCGCCGCGCTCCCTCGCCCGCCACCCGCTGTTCCAGGTGATGCTCGCCTGGCAGAGCCGCCCCGACGAGCCCCACCCGCTGGGCGGCGGCCTCACCGCCCGGATCGCCGCCGTCCCCAGCGGCACCGCCAAGTTCGACCTCACCCTCAACGCGGGCGAGCTCCCCGACGGCGGCATCGGCGGCTTCCTGGAGTACCGCACCGACCTCTTCGACGCCGCCACCGTCGAAGGGCTCGCCACCCGCCTCGCCCGGCTGCTCGCCGCCGCCGCCACCGCCCCCGACACCGCGATCGGCCGGCTCCCGCTGATCGGCGAGGAGGAGCGGCTGCGCGCCCTCGTCGAGTGGAACGGCACCCCGTACACGTCGGCTCCGCACACGTCGGCCCCGCACGCCTCGGCCCCGGACGCCACCCTGGCCGGGCTGTTCGAGGCCGCCGCCGCCGCCAACCCGCGGGCCGTCGCCGTCAGTTGCGGTGACGATCAGCTCGACTACACCGAACTCGCCGCCCGCGCCGACCGCTTGGCCCGACTGCTGGCCGCCAACGGCATCGGCCCCGGCACCATCGTCGCCCTCGCCCTGCCGCGCTCGCTCGAACTCGTCGTCGCCCTCCTCGCGGTGGCCAAGTCCGGCGCCGCCTACCTGCCGCTCGACCCCGACTACCCGGCCGACCGCCTCGCCTACATGCTGGCCGACGCCGCCCCCGCCGCCCTGCTCACCGACCGCGCCACCGCGCCCCGGCTGCCCGCCCACCAGGTGCCCCAACTGCTCGTCGACGGACCGGAGTCGGCCACCCACCCGGCCACCCCGCTGGCCCAGCACGAGCGCACCCGCCCGCTGCGCGCCGAGGACACCGCCTACGTCATCTACACCTCCGGCTCCACCGGCCGGCCCAAGGGCGTCCCCGTCACCCACCACAACGTGGTCCGGCTGTTCAGCTCCACCGACCACTGGTTCGGCTTCGGCGCCGACGACGTCTGGACCCTCTTCCACTCCTACGCCTTCGACTTCTCCGTCTGGGAGCTGTGGGGGGCCCTGCTGCACGGCGGACGCCTGGTCGTCGTCCCGCACCTGGTCAGCCGCGACCCGGCGGCCTTCCTCGACCTGCTCGCCCGCGAACGCGTCACCGTGCTCAACCAGACCCCGTCCGCCTTCTACCAGCTCAGCGCCGCCGACCGGGACCGCCCCGGATCCGAACTCGCCCTGCGCTACGTGGTGTTCGGCGGCGAGGCGCTCGAACTGGCCCGGCTCGACGACTGGTACGCCCGCCACCCGGAGGACGCGCCCACCCTGGTCAACATGTACGGCATCACCGAGACCACCGTGCACGTCTCCTACATCGCCCTCGACCGGGCCACCGCCGCCGCCGGAAGCAGCAGCACCATCGGCGTCAACATCCCCGACCTGCGGGTCTACGTCCTGGACCAGCACCTCCAGCCCGTCCCGCCCGGCGTCACCGGCGAGATGTACGTCGCCGGGGCCGGCCTGGCCCGCGGCTACCTCGGCCGCCCCGACCTCACCGCCGGACGCTTCGTCGCCGACCCGTACGCCGAACTGTTCGGCGAACGGGGCACCCGGATGTACCGCTCCGGCGACCTCGCCCGCCGCCGCGCCGACGGCGTCCTGGAGTACTTCGGGCGCGCCGACCAGCAGGTGAAGCTGCGCGGCTTCCGGATCGAACTCGGTGAGATCGAGGCCGTGCTGGCCGCCCACCCGGGCGTCGCCGACGCCGCCGTGGTCGTCCGCGAGGACGCCCCGGGCGACAAGCGACTGGTCGGCTACGCGGTCACCACGGCGAGCCCCGAGGACCCGAGCGCCGTCGCCGCCCCCACCCCCGAGGACCTGCGCGCCCACGCCGCCGCCGAACTGCCCGCCCACATGGTGCCCTCCGCCGTCGTCCTGCTCGACCGGCTGCCGCTCACCGCCAACGGCAAGCTCGACCGCCGCGCCCTGCCCGCCCCCGACGCGCCCGCCACCGGGGCCGGACGCCCGCCGCGCACCCCGCGCGAACAGCAGCTGTGCGAACTCTTCGCCGAGGTGCTGGGCGTCGCGGCGGTCGGCGTCGACGACGACTTCTTCGCCCTCGGCGGCCACTCGCTGCTGGTCGTCCGCCTCGCCGGGCGGATCCGCGAACTGCTCGGCCTGGACGTCGGCATCGGCACCCTGTTCCAGTCGCCCACCGTCGCCGCCCTCGACACGGCCCTGGCGGCCGGCTCGCAGAGCGCCGACGCGCTGGACGTCCTGCTCCCGCTGCGGCCCGCCGCGCCCGGACGCCGTACCCCGCTGTTCGCCGTCCACCCCGCCGGCGGCCTCAGCTGGTGCTACACCGGCCTGATCCGCCACCTGCCCGCCGACCTGCCGATCTACGGCCTCCAGGCCCAGGGCGTCGGCGCGGCCACGGCGGCCCGGCCCCTGCCGCAGACCCTGGACGAGCTGGCCGCGCACTACGTCGACCGGCTGCGCGAGGTCCAGCCCGAGGGCCCGTACCGGCTGCTCGGCTGGTCCACCGGCGGGATCATCGCGCACGCCGTCGCCGTCCGGCTCCAGGACCTCGGCCACGCGGTCGAGTTGCTCGCGATCCTGGACGCCTACCCCGCCGAGGGCTTCCGCGACCTGCCCGTCCCCGACCAGGCCGAGGCGCTGGAGGCGCTGCTCACCATGGGCGGCTACGGCCCCGAGGACCTCGCCGGGCGGCCACTCGAACTCGCCGCCGTCACCGAGCTGCTGCGCCGCGAGGGCAGCCCGCTCGCCGGACTCGACGACGCCACCGTGGCCGCCCTCAACCGGATCTACCTCAACACCAACCACCTCGTCCGCGGCCACGACCACCGCCCCTTCGACGGCGACGTGCTGTTCTTCCGCGCCACCGTCGACACCATCGACGAGACCCTGGTGCCCGAACTCTGGACCCCGTACGTGTCCGGCCGCATCGACAACACCGACGTCGCCTGCTCGCACAAGGACATGACCCTGCCCGCCCCGATCGCGCACATCGCCCGCGTGATCACCGACCACCTGGAGAAGTCCTCCGATGAGTGACGCCCCCGCCAACCCCTTCGACGGCGACGGCGAGTTCCTCGCCCTCGTCAACGACCAGGGCCAGCACTCGCTCTGGCCGGCCTTCGCCGCCGTCCCGGCCGGCTGGAACGTCTCCCACGGCCCGTGCGAGCGCGCCGACGCCGTGCAGTGGATCACCGCCCACTGGACCGACCTGTGACCCCTCCGGCCGTCGAGGCCGCCCCGGCGCGCCCCCTGCTCGCGGGGCGCGCCGCGGTGGTCGTGGTCTACACCGCCGCGATGTGCATGAACGGCCTGGACTCGACCATCGTCAACCCCGCGCTGTTCACCATCGCCGAGGACTTCGGGCGGCCCGTCTCGGCCGCCAACGCCGTCGAGACGGCCTTCCTGGTCGGCCTCGCCGTCGGCCTGCCGGTGGCGGGCTGGCTCGGCGACCGGTTCGGCGTGAAACGGGTCTTCCTCGGCTCCCTGGCCGGGTTCACCCTCGCCTCCGCCCTGTGCGCCGCCGCCCCCGGCCTCGGCTCGCTCGCCGCCGCGCGGGCCGTCCAGGGCGTGGCCGGCGGGCTGCTCACCCCGGTCGGGATGACCCTGCTGTTCCGGGCCTTCGCCCCGCACGAGCGGGCCGGCCTGGGCCGGATCCTGATCGTCCCGACCGCCCTGATGCCCGCCCTCGGCCCGCCGCTCGGCGGCCTCCTGACCGAACACCTCTCCTGGCACTGGCTGTTCCTGGTCAACGTGCCGATCGGGGTCGCGGCCGTCGTGACCGGGCTCATCGGCCTGCGCGCGGCGGACGAGCCCCCGCCCGGGCGCTTCGACACCACCGGCTTCCTGCTCGCCACGCCCGGCCTCGGACTGCTCACCTACGCGCTCGGCTTCGGCCCGGCGCACGGCTGGTCCTCGCCGGGAGTGGCGCTCAGCGGCGTGGCCGGTCTCCTCCTGCTCGGCATCGCCGTGCGCCACCAACTCCGCGCCGCCGAACCGCTGGTGGACCTGCGGCAGCTCGCCGACCGCACCTTCGGCACCGCCACCTGGCTGGCCCTGCTCACCTCGGCCGGCCTGATGGGCGCCCTGTTCGTCCTCCCGCTGCTCTACCAGGCCGCCCTCGGGGCCTCGGCCCTCGACGCCGGGCTGAGCGTCTTCCCCGAGGCGATCGGCCTGATGGCCGCCTCCCAGGTGGTGGACCGCCTGCTGCCCCGGTTCGGCCCCCGCCGCCTCGCGCTGCCCGCGCTGCTGCTCGCCGCACTCGTCCTGGCCGCCCTCGGCTTCGCCGAGAACCCCTGGGCCGTAAGGGCGTTGATGTTCGCGGTCGGGCTCGTCCTGGGCACCGCCGTGCTCACCGTCCAGATCGCCGGCTTCGCCGACGTCCCCGGGCCCGCGATGGGCCGCGCCATGGGCCTGTTCACCATCGTCCGCACCCTCGGCGGCGCCCTCGGCATCGCCGCCACCGCCGCCCTCATCGGTGCCCTGGACACCGGCGGCGGCTCACCCGGCCCCTACCGCTTGGCCCTCCTGCTCACCGCCGCGCTGGTCGCCGCCGGCACCCTCCTCACCACCCGCCTCCCCCGGGAGGCGCCGGGACCACCCCCCGCCGACTGAACAGCCACGCCGCACCCCGCGATCGCGGGGTGCGGCGTCAGTTCGGTGGACGCGGCCTTCCGGGCTCAGGCGCTCGGCCAGAGGATCAGGTCGGGCAGGGCGTGCCGACGCGGCCGGTCGCCGAGGTCGGCGAGTGCGGTGCGGATGGCCCGGAGGTGTCCGACGGTCAGCTGCAGGGGCGGCTCGTCGGGCTGGTGGGTCGTGCGGATGGGGTAGTCGACGCCGGGGGTGCGGGTCATCTCGATGTGGCAGCCGAGCAGGTGCGTCACCGGGCGGCGTTCGGCGAAGTCGATCAGCCGGTCGACGGTGCGGGTGAAGGCCGGCCAGTCGTCGATGTAGAGGCGGCCCGGGTAGACGGTGTCGCCGGTGAGCAGCAGGCCCGTCCACGGGTCGTAGTAGGTGACGGCCGCCGGGTGGTGGCCCGGGGTGGCCAGGCATTCGAGCACCCGGCCGCCGCCCAGGTCCACCCGCGCGACGGCGTCCGGGTCCTGGTCGAAGCCGAAGTACGGCCAGGCCGTGGCCGGGTCGGCGCTGACCAGGGTCGTCGCGGGCCGGTCGGCGAACTGCCCGTCGCCCGCGACGTGGTCGCCGTGCGGGTGGGTGTGCAGGACGAGCAGTCCGTAGCCGTCGCGGGGGTGGTCGGCGAGCCATTGGTCGATGAGGCCGTCGACCACGGTGCGCAGCGGGAAGTACGCGGCGGAGGCGGTGGCCCCGGTGTCGATCAGGACCGCCCGCTCGCCCCCGAACAGCAGGAACAGGAACGGCGCCTCGTAGTCGACCGCCTTGTTCTGCCGCAGGATGACGGTGTGCTCGTCGTACGCGTGGACCTGGATGTCCGGGTCCGTGTTGTGCTTCGCGGACGGGGACCCGTGGATCCACCGCACGTCGAGCGGACGGGCGAGCGGGGCACCGGCGGCCATGACGTCTCCCTCGGTGCGTCGTCTTGGCGGGCCGGGTACGGCGCACATCTCGTCCGGGGCGGTCACCGGCGCGCCGCCACCGGGACGCTAGCACGCCCCCGTCGCGGCGCGCCGGTCCGCCGACCCGGTGGGGACCGTCAGGCACCCCCGAGCAGGTGCGCCAGCCCGTCCGCCAGCCCGCCGCGCCAACAGGCGTAGTCGTGGCCGCCGTTGAACTCGCGGTACGCGAGGTCGTAGCCGCGGGCGGTGAGGACGTCGCGCAGGTGGCGGTTCTGCGGGAGCAGCATCCACTCCTGGAGGCCGACCTCGACGTAGAACCGGGCCTCCCGCCTTTGCTCGCGGGCGAATTGGCGGGTCAGCCACTCACTGCCCTCGTCGAACTCGGTCTCGTCCGGCCACCAGAAGGAACCGGACTGGCAGAGCGCGCCGCCGAAGCGGTCGGGGCGCCGGAACGCGGCGAAGGCGGCGGTGAGGCCGCCCGCGCTCTGGCCGGCGATCACGGTGGCGGCCGGGTCGGTGGTGGTGCCGAACTCCGCCGCCGCCCAGGGGAGGAGGCGGTCGGCGAGGAGGTCGACGAAGGCCGGGTTGCAGCTGAGGTCGTCGGGTCGGCAGGGGCCCATGGTGTGGACGAGCAGGGCGACGGTGGGCGGGATGGCGCCGTCCGCCGCCAGGTTGTCGAGGGTGTCGCCGACCGACAGCACCTCGCCCCACATCTCGCCGTCCAGCAGCACGGCCACCGCGAACGGCCCGCCACCGGCGGAAGGCCCGCCCCCGGCGGGGAGGTGGACGTCCACCCGCCGCCCGGCCACCTCGTGGGCCACCGTCCGCCCGCGCGGCACGCCGTCGCGCCGCCGGACGTACGGCTGGGCGGGGGCGTCGGGCAGGCTGAGCACGGACGACGGGTGGCGCCCGTCGCGGGCGGGCAGCCGGGGGGCTGCGTCGTGCGGGTCGGGGCGGGCGTGGTCGAGGACGCGCAGCCAGTCCGCCCGGGCGGTGCCGGGGGCGTCCCCCCGGAACGGGTACAGCTGGTAGGACGCCCGGTGGTCGGCGCGCAGCCGGTAGGTGATCGACCAGCGGCCGTCGTCGCGGCGGGTCATCAGGTGCGGGGAGAGGTCGCCGTCGTGCCGGTCCTTGTCGGTGACGGTGTGCAGGAGAGCGAGCACGCCGTCGCACGACGCGTCCTCGTGCACGAAGGTGACCAGGCGGTAGGCGGGGTCGGCCGGATCGGGCTCGACGAGGGGAAGGGTTTCCATCTGCGGTACTCCTCGGGGAGGTTAAGCGGGGGTGCCCTTGCGGCCGAGCAGCACCCAGAGCAGGAAGGGGCCGCCGAGGACGGTGGTGACGATGCCGACCGGGATCTCCACCCCGCCGATCAGCACCCGCCCCACGGTGTCGGCGAGCACGACGAGGACGGCGCCGGTCAGTGCCGAGCCGAGGACCGGCACGCGCGCCGGCCCGGCCAGCCGTCCGGCGATCACGGGCGCGGCCAGCGCGACGAAGCCGACCGGCCCGCACACGCCGACGGCCAGCCCGGCCAGCGCGACGGCCAGCAGCAGGCAGCCGAGCCGGACCCGGCCCGGGTCGACGCCCAGCGAGGCGGCCACGCTGTCGTCGAAGCGCAGCACCGCCAGCCGCCGGGCCACCGCCAGCGCGAGCGGTACGAGCACGGCCAGCCCGATCAGGACCGGGGTGGCGACGGCGTAGTCCCGCCCGTTGAGACTTCCGGAGGTCCAGACGTACAGCGAACCGGCCGAGTTGAGCGAGCGGCGGGCGAGCGCGACCTGGATGACGGCCGAGGCGAGCGCGGACATCGCGAGGCCGACGACCAGCACCCGGTAGCCCTGCGCGCCGAGCCCGCCGGAGACCAGGGTGACGACCAGGACGGCGGCCAGCGCGCCGAGCGGGCCGGCCCACCAGGCGCCGAAGGTGCCGGAGACGGTGGCGGAGATCAGGACGGCGGCGGTGGCACCGTCGTTGACGCCGAGCAGTTCGGGGGTGGCGAGGCGGTTGCGGGCGAGGGTCTGGGTGAGGCAGCCGGCCAGGCCGAGGGCGGCGCCGGCGGCGAGCCCGGCGACGATCCGGCCGAGCCGGAACTTCTGCACCAGCAGCACGTCCAGCCGGTCGCCGTAGCCGAACACGGCCTGGAGCGTGCGGCCGAGGCCGAGTTCGCTCTGCCCGGCGTGGGCGGACACGACGACGACGGCGAGCAGCGCCGCGGCCAGGGCGAGCGAGGCGAGCAGCGCCCGGCGGGGGAGCAGCAGCGACCAGGCGCCGCGCCGCAGCACCAGGTCGGGTTTCGGCGCGGGCGGCTCGGACCGCCGGACGGGGGCGGGCTCGGCCGGGTCGGCCATGCCGAGCGCGGCGGTCCGGCGGGAGCGGACGATCGCGATCAGCGCGGGGGCGCCGACCAGGGAGACGATCACCGACACCGGCGCCTCGAACGGGCGGGCCACCACCCGGGCCAGCACATCGGCCCCGGTGAGCACGGCGGCACCGAACAGACCTGCGAGCACGGTGAGTTGCCCGACCCTGGGGCCGGCGACGGCCCGCGCCAGGAACCCGGCGAGCAGGCCGAGGAAGGAGATCGGGCCGGCCAGCGCGACGGCTGAGGCGGTCAGCAGGGTGACGGCGAAGGCGACCGCGGCCCGGGTGGCGCCGGGCCGGTGGCCGAGACCGCGGGCGAGGTCGTCGCCGAGCGCGAGCGCGGTGAGCGGCCGGGTGGCGAGCAGGGCGAGCAGGAAGCCCACGCCGAGCACCGGGGCGAGCTGGCGCAGCGTCGTCCAGCCCTCCACCCCGGCCAGCGAGCCGAGTACCCACACCCGGTACCGGTCGTACGCCTCGGGAGAGTTGACGATCAGCACGCCGGTGAGCCCGCCGAAGGTGGCGCCGACCGCCGAGCCGCCGAGCACCAGCCGCATCGGAGACCCGCCCCGGGCACCCGCGATGAGCAGCACCAGCGTGCTGGCGAGCACGGCGCCGCCGAAGGCGAAGGCCAGGTACCCGTACGAGGTCTGGATGCCGAGCACGGCGATGCCGAGCACGACCCCCAACGAGGCGCCGGCGTTGACGCCGAGCAGTCCGGTCTCGGCGAGCGGGTTGCGGGTGACGGACTGCAACTGCGCCCCGGCGACCCCGAGCGCGGCGCCGACCAGCAGGGCGGTGGCCGTGCGGGGCAGGCGCAGGTCGCCGACGACGAGGGCGAGCCGGCCGTCCGCGCGGGCGCCGTGGCGGTCCAGCAGGTAGTCCAGCACCCGCCCGGGGCCGACCTCCCCGGCGCCGACGGACAGCGAGAGCGCGGCGAGGGCGAGCAGGACCGCGACCGCGCCGAGGGCGATC
Organism: Kitasatospora sp. NPDC091276; assembly: GCF_040684355.1. Classification (NCBI taxonomy): domain Bacteria; kingdom Bacillati; phylum Actinomycetota; class Actinomycetes; order Kitasatosporales; family Streptomycetaceae; genus Kitasatospora; species Kitasatospora sp. NPDC091276. Next base: position 48,387 of record NZ_JBFBFU010000001.1, read on the forward strand.
GGCCAGGCGGCCCGGCGGCCGTCCCCGCGCGGTGGCGTCGGCGGCGGCGGGGCGTCCGGCTCGGTGCGGGACTCCCCGGGGGCGCCCACTTGCGACAATGTCATAAGGTAAGGCTAACCTAATGAGCGCATCGTCCTGTGGGCACCGTCACCGTGCCGGGTCGCCCGGACGCCGCCCAACCCCCGTACCACCGCTGCCCGGAGGCACCCATGCCGTTCGCCCAGAGCCCGCTCCACCCCGTCCGCCGCCGCGCGGCCCGGGCGCTGGCCGTCACCGGGGCGGCCGCCCTCCTGCTCGCCGGGTGCGGCTCCTCCGGGTCCTCCTCCGGATCCTCGGGCTCCGCGGGCGGCTCCTCCGCCGCCGCCGGCAGCCCGGCGGCGGACGCGGCCGGCGGCAAGCGCACCGTCAAGGACGCGACCGGCAAGGCCGTCGAGATCCCCGCCGCGCCCCAGCGGATCGTCACCCTCACCCAGGAGGACCTCGACGCGGTGCTCGCCCTCGGCGTCAAGCCCGTCGGCATCACCAACGGCCAGGGGCTCAACGAGCCGCCCGCCTACCTCAAGGACAAGGTCCAGGGCGTCCCGGTGGTCGGCAACCTGCTGCAGCCCGTGATGGACAAGGTCATCGCCGCCAAGCCCGACCTCATCCTGGCCGGCGACATGCAGGACGAGCAGATGCTCAAGCAGCTGCGCGAGATCACCCCCGCCACCCTCGTCACCATGGCGCCCACCGACGACTGGAAGCTCGCCTTCCGCGGCATCGGAAACGCCGTCAACAAGCTCGACCAGACCAACAAGGTGATCGCCGACTACGAGGCCAAGGCGGCCAAGGCCGGTGGCGACCTCGGCAAGAACAAGGGCGCGGCCGTCTCCATCGTCCGCTGGAACCCGACCGGGCCGAGCTGGATGGAGAAGAAGCAGTTCGCCAGCGGCGTCGCCCTCGACATGGGCCTCACCCGCCCGGCCGCGCAGGACAAGGACGGCAACGCGCACAGCCCGGCGCTCAGCCTGGAGAAGCTCGCCGAGATCGACGGCGACTGGCTGTTCCTGTCCACCCTCACCGACGACGGCAAGACCGCGCTCAAGGACGTCCAGTCCAAGCCCGCCTACCAGGAGCTGGGCGCGGTGAAGAACAAGCACGCCGTCACCGTGGACGGTTCGGTCTGGTCCACCCGCGGCGGGCCGCTCGCGGCCGACGTGGTCATCGGCGACATCGGCAAGGCGCTCGCCGCCTCCTGACCGGTCCGCGTTCGGGCCCTGTCCGGGGCCGTTTCCGCGTTCGGGCCCTGTCCGGGATCGCGCCCGCGCTCGGGCTCGTACCCGGTCGGCCGGCACCTTGCCCGGCCGGCCCGCAGCCCCCTCCAACCGAAGGAACCCCCGATGGAGTTGACGATCCAGGGCCTCACCGCCGGCTACGGCCCCGGCCGCCCGGTGCTCGCCGGCGTCGACCTCACCGTCCCGGCCGGCCGGGTGGTGGCCGTCGTCGGCCCGAACGGCTGCGGCAAGTCCACCCTGCTGCGGGCCGTCGCCCGGCTGCACCGGCCGGACGGCGGGCGGGTGCTGGTCGGCGGCGAGGACGTCTGGCGGCTGCGGCCGCGCCAGGCCGCGCACCGGGTCGCGCTGCTCCCGCAGAGCCCGCAGGCCCCCGAGGCGGTCACCGTCGCCGGACTCGTCCGCTACGGCCGCCACCCGCACCAGGGGCTCTTCCGCCAGTGGTCGGCCGACGACGAGCGGCTCACCGCCGGGGCGCTGCGCGCCACCGGCGTCGAGGAACTCGCCGACCGCCGGCTGGACCGCCTCTCCGGCGGCCAGCGGCAGCGCTGCTGGCTCGCCATGGTGCTCGCCCAGGACGCGCCCGTCGTGCTGCTCGACGAACCCACCAGCGCGCTCGACCTCGGGCACGCCGTCGAGGTGCTGGAACTGGTCCGCGAGGTCGCCGCCGGCGGGCGGACGGTCGTCATGGTGCTGCACGACCTCGCGGCGGCGGCCCGCTACGCCGACCTGGTCGTCGCCCTGCGCGACGGTTCGGTGGTGGCCTGCGGCCCGCCCCGCGAGGTGGTCGACGCACCGCTCGTGCGCGCGCTGTACGACATCGACAGCGACGTGCTCGCCGCCCCCGGGGACGGCGCGCCGGTGATCGTTCCCCGTGCGGCGCCGGTGCGTTGACGATGCGTCAGGCATGACCTGGCGCGCGACGGGAGGCGGGTGGCGGGGCAGGCGGCGTGCCGTCTGCCCCGTTCACTCGTTCGACGGGTTTGCGCCCAGGAAGCCGCGGAGCGGCCTCTCCGGCTGCCGCTTTGTCAGTGGGCCTCGCTACGTTCCTCGCATCGCTGACCGGCAGGTGGGAGGAGACGTCCGTGGCATGGGTGGAAACAGGCGCGGGAGGGTACCGCGTCGCGCTCGACGGGGAGGGCAAGGTGGTCTGCCGCAACGCGGCGGGCCGCGAGCTGAAGTCCCTGCCGTCGAAGCTCGGTGACGATCCGGTGGTCGTCCAGCTGAGGCAGCTCACCGAGTGGCTGGCCGCGCACGAGCGGCGCTGCCAGGAGGACGTCGAGCGGTGGATGGTGCGCTCGCTGCCGGTGCCCGCCGCCGTGCTGACCGCGGTCTGGGCGGACGAGGCCTGGCAGGCCGTCCTGCGCGACCTGGTGGTCACCGGCTCGGACGGCGCCGTCGCCGGCTTCCTGCGCGGTGCGGACGCCGAGCGCGGGATCGGCCTGGTGGACCTGGACGGCGACACCGTCCGGCTCACCGGCGGAGAGATCCTGATACCCCACCCCGTGCTGCTCCCGGACCTCGACGACCTGCGCGAGTTCGCCGTCGAGCTCGGTGTCTCCCAGCGAGTGCCGCAGCTCTACCGGGAGGTCTGGCACCGGCCGGACGAACTGCCGGCCGGCACCGAGGTCACCACCTACGCCGGCGGCCGCTACCGGGAGCTGCGCGAGCTGCTCGGACGCTGCGCCCGGCTCGGCCACCGGGTGCGCGGCGGCTCCGCCGTCCAGCCCGTGGTGGAGGCGGGGCGCACCGTCGAGGCCCGCGTCTGGGTGGGCGACTACTACGAGTACGACGCCTGCGAGACGGGTGCGCTCAGCTGGGCGGGCCCGGACGGCCGGGTGCTGCCGCTCGCCGAGGTCGGCCCGATCGCCTGGTCCGAGGGCATGCGGATGGCCGCCGCACTGTACGCAGGCCGCACCATCGAAGGGGAGGACGCCGCATGACCGCCACCGGACTCGACCAGAGGGCCGTTCAGGACGCCGACCGGGCGGCCGCCCAGGACACCGGGCCGCACGAGCGGCTGCTCGACGCGGGGGCCGTGCTCCCGCCCGGCACCCTGCCCGGCGCTGGCCGCCCCGACAGCGCCGCCGACGTGCTCACCGCCCGCGCCTACACCCACCCCGCGCTCGACGGGCGCCGGATCGTCCGGCTGGTCCCCGGTGCGCTCGGACCGGCCGAGGACCTCGCCGTCGACTTCCTCGGGCTCGTCCCCGACGGCGCGCCCGCCGAGGTCGGCCAGGTCCGCCAGGAGGCGCTCGGCTTCCCCGCCTGGGCGCTGGTCCACGACCCGGCCAACGGGCACCACGCGCTCGCCCTGGTCAAGGAGATGGAACGGCTCTCCCGCCAGGCCCGGTCCAAGCCCGGCACCGCCAAGGACGGGTTCGAGGCGCTGGCCGCCCGTCTCGGCCGCGCCGTGCCGCACTTCCTGCCCACCTTCTGCGAGGAGGTCGGCCGGATCTTCCTCGCCCACGGCAACCAGACCTACGCCGCCAGCTACTTCGGCAAGGCCCGCGAGGCCGAGCGCACCTACCGCCTGACGGTCGACGAGGAGCGGCTGCGCGCCGTCTTCCTGGAGTTCGCCCTGGCCGGCGCGCTCACCGTCAAGTCCCTGCGCCAGTACGTCAAGGAGCTCGCCGGACGGCTCGACGCGCTGACCGCCTGGCAGCGCTTCCGCCAGCTGTGCACCGAGCGCTCCGCCGCCGGCATGGCCCCCTACGCCGGGGTCGCCGAGGACGCCCGCGCGCTGATCAAGGCCGCCGGGCTGGACCGCGCCGAGCACGAACAGGCGCTGCTCGCCGAACTGCTGGCCGCCCCGGGCGTCAACCGGGCGCCCGGCGCGTTCTGGAAGTCCTGGCACGGTTCCCTGACCGAACTCGGCCGGCGCGACCCGGCGGTCCGGGCCCGGCTGCTGGAGCTGATGCCCGACCCGGCCGGCACCGACGCCGCCCTGAACGACACCACCTGGCTCGGCCTGCTCGCCGAGACCGGGGCCGAGCAGCTGCTCACCGGCCCGCGCCCCGAGGGCGCCGAGGGCTCCGAGCCTGCCGCCGCGTGGCTCCGGCGCTGGTGCCACCACCTCGGGCGCGGCTGGCGCTCCCGGCCCAGCTGCGCCGCCACCGTCGCCCTGGCCGGCCGGATGGCCGAGCGGCTGCGGGCCGACGGAGTCCCGGTGGACCTGTACACCGACGTCCGCCGCAGCCAGACCCAACTCGACCTGCTGGACCAGCTGCTCGCCGACGGCGTGCCCGTCGCCGACCCGTCGGCCACCCACCGGTTCGACCTCAAGGACTGGGTCGACCAGTGCGGCGCCGACAGCACCGGCCTCGCGGCCGTCGCCGCCGACCCGCGCTTCCGGCCCGCCCTGCGCGCCGCGACCCCGCCCGCCTGGGACACCGCCGTCAAGCGGCAGGTGCCCGCCCTGCCGCTGCTGCGCCGCCTGTTCGAGGAGTGGGCCGAACTCCGGGCCGACGAGCTGACCGCCGCCCGCGGCCTGGCCGGCGCCGCCGACCTGGTGCAGTCGCTGAGCCCGTACCGCACCGCCGTGCGGGCCGTCGCCCCGGCCGCCGCCGAGCGGATCGCCGCCCTCGACGTCACCGCCCTGCTCGCCGGGGCGCTCGGCGCCGGCATCCTCGACGAACTCGGCTGGCCCGCCCTGGAAGAGGCGCTGGCCAAGCTCGCCGACCCGACCGACCCGACCGACCCGACCGACCCGACCGACCCCGCCAAGCCCGTGGACCCTGCGGACCCCGACTCCGCCGGGCCGGACTCGGAGTCGCCCGACACCCCCGGCCTCAACGGCGGGCGCCTCACCGGCCTGATCGTCGAGGACGCCTGGCCGCACCTGATCCTCGCCCGCCACGACCAGGCCGTCGTGGTCGGCCCGCAGGGCGTCCTGCTGGAACACACCCTGCGCCTGCCCCCGGCGAAGGAACGCTGGAACCAGCCCCGGCTGCGCTTCGTCGACGGCGAACTCCTCGTCGCCTGGTACCAGGACGGAAAGCAGCACGCCTACTGGTCCAGCCGGCCCGGCGAGGTCATCGAACTCACCGGCGAGACCATCGCCGGCTACTACTACGGCGACCGGGATCCCGAGCCCCCCTCCCTCCCGCTGCCCGGCGGCGGCCGCACCACCGGCGAACGCCCGCTGCACCCCGGCGACACCCGGATGCCCGGCGAACACCGGGTCCTCGGCGACGGCACCGGCCACTGGACGCTGCGCTACGGCCAGGACGGCGCCGTCCTGCGCGAACTCGACCCGCACACCGGCGCCCTCGGTCGCGCCGCCGAACCACCGGTGATCGCCGCCACCGCGGCCGCAGGCTGGCTGCCCGCTGCTCGCGCCCGACTGCTGCCGCTCCAGCCCGGCCTGGAGCAGACGCCGCTCGGCACCGACGGCACCGTGCTCGGCAGCTGGGTCCGGATCGACCCCGGCCGCGCCGTCACCACCACGACCGCCGACGGACAGGCCATCGTCCTGCCGATCACCGACGGCCACCCGGACCACGTCCCGGTCGGCCGCCTCACCCTCCCCGGTCAGGCCCGACCGGTCGTCACCGAGGCGCAGCGCGGCGGCCTCGCCCTCAGCCTGCCCGACCTGGCCACGGACACCGACCGCACCGCCGACCTGCGCCCCTGCCGCCCGGGGGACTTCGCCGCCGCCGGCACCGGGCTCGTCCCCCCGCTCGACCACTGGCACGCCCTGCGGCCCCGCGACGAGGCAGGCTCCCGCGTCCTGCGTGGCGTCGACACCGAGCAGGCCGCCCGCCTGATCGACGCCGCCTGGCCGACCGACAGCCGGCCCGCGCCCGAGGAGGAGCAGCGCTGGATCACCGTCCAGGGCGTCCGGCGCCCGCTCGCCCGCTCCGGTGGCGCCCGCCGCGCCCTGCCCGTTCAGGCGGTCGGCACCGTCCTGCCCGGCATCAGCCACCCGCTGCTGCTCGCCGGGGTCGCCGGGCTCGCCCGCACCGCCGCCGACCTGCTCGACCGGACCGCCCGGTTCGTCCCGCAGCCGGAGGCCGAGAAGCCGTCCAAGGCCGAGGCGGCCGGGTACCGGCCCGAGCACGGCCGTGACCACGAACTGCGCGAGGCCGTCACCACCCTCCTGCCCGACGTCGCCTGCTTCGGCCCCAACTGGGGCGACGGAGACCGGTGGCGGGTGCTCACCAACCTGCGCGCCGTCACCGCCGTCCTGGCCGACCCGCCGACCGCCACCGGCGAGGGCTGGAGCACCCAGGCCACCGTCACCCTGCAACACGGCGACACCCACCACGGCTGGCTCCACCTGCTCGGCCGTCTCGACACCCTCGCCTACGCGGTGGCCGCCCCGCTCACCGAACCGGCCCACCGCGCCAGCCTCGTGCTGCTCCTCGGCGAACTGACCGAGGGAGTGCTCGCCGACCGCGGCGCCACCCTGCGCGAGATCGTCCTCGGCGAACCCGCCGACCGCGCCGACCGCCGCCGGCCCGCCGTCCCCCGCGAGGGGCAGGTGCTGCGCCACGGCGACCGCACCGTCGTCATCCTCGGCCACCGTCGGCACCACGAGGGCACGGAGCAGTGGTACGCCGTCGACCACGACCCGAGCGGCGCGTTCGGCCCCGTCGCCCACTTCACCACCGTCAAGGAACGCGGCACCGAGGAGCGGGTCGACGCCGCCTGGATCGCCGCCCTCCGGCAGGCGGCCGTGCTGCACGGCGGCGCCCCCTGGCAGCCCGCCCGTGCCATCGCCTTCGGCGGGCTCACCGGGATCGGTGCCGCCCGCGCCGCCCTGCTGCTCAGCCCGCCGCCCGGGCTCTTCCAGTGGCACAGCGCCGTCCTGCCCGCCGACCGCCTCGCCGAGTACGGCCTCAAGTCCACCGAGGCCAAGGCCGCCCGGGACTGGCTGCGCGGTCGCGACCGGACCACCCTCGCCGACGTCTGGGGCGCCCTGCTGCCCGCCGACCCGAAGACCCTCTGGACGGAGGGCCCCGACGTCGACGCCGGCGCCGCCGCCTGGATCCGGCACTTCGGCCGGCTGGTCACCCTCCCCGAGGCCGCCCAGGCCACCGTCACGGGCGCGCGGATCGAACACATCGAGGCTGTGCTCAACCTCGCACAGACCCCCTGGCTGACCGGCACCACGGCCTTCCGGCTCAGCGACGACGGCGGGTCCACCCCCCAGCTGCTCGCCGAGGACCAGAGCGCCGCACCCGCCTCCGGCGACCTCGGCCACGCCGTCGACGCCCTGCGCTGGCTCGCCTACCACCTGCCCGCCGACAGCCCGCTGCGCCCGCTGCTGCCCACGGCCGCCGCCGCGCTGCGAAGCCGCCTCGCCGACCCCGACCTGCTGCTCGACCTCCACCTCGTCCACACCACCAAGGGCGCCTCGATGTCGGCCGTCCTGCGCCCCCACTTCGGCCTGCCGGCCGCGGGCGGAGTCGACCCGAACGGACTGGTCGACTGCGGCCCGGCCCTCGTCCTGACGCCCTACCACGGCGAGTACGAGCGGGTCTGGCTGCGCCCGGCCGGGCTCACCGGCCCCGAGGACCCGGTGCTCGAACTGCTCGGCGGGCTGGGCGCCAGCTACTGGCTGGAAACCGAGCGGGGCGCCATCGAGGCCGTCCTGCGCGGCGAAGTGGAGCGTCTGGCGGCCGCCGCCGCCGGCCCCGCCGCCGCGGCCGGTGACGCCGCGGCCTGGCTACAGCACCCGCAGCTCACCGTCCCCGACCTGGTCGCCGAGGCGGCCCGGGCCCACGGCCTCGGCGAGGACGCCGCGGTGCTCTACCTCCAACTGCTGGCCCTGCCCGACCCCGCCGACCGCAACATCGCCCGCTGGACGGGCTGGAAGCCGGCCAGGCTCAAGCGCGCCCGCGCCGAACTCGCCGCCACCGACCTGGTGCTGGAGGCCAAGCGGGCCCGGGCCGGCCGCACCCTCTTCCTGCCCGGCGGCTGGCAGGAGGCCAAGGCCCCCGCCCTGCCCGCCGAGACCTGGAAGGCCGCGCTCTACGAACTGCCCACCCACCGCGTCTCGCTGCCCTACCTGCCCGTCCCGGAGCTGTTCGCCCGGGCCTGGCAGCGGACCCTCGACGGCGACGCCCCCGGCTACGAAGAGCTCCAGACCAGCAAGCGCAGGAAGGCCCGCCGATGAGCGCCACGCCGACGAACAGCACACCGACGAACAGCACACCGGTGAGTGTCGACGCCGCCCCCGCGAGCCGGCAGATCATCCCGCCCGAGGAGAAACACGCCGCCGAACTGGAGTTCCTGGCCGCGTACGACACCGGCCCGCGCCCGCCCGGCTGGCGGCTCACCCCGCGCGCCGTCGTCACCTTCGTCATGGGCAGCGACGGCGAGAAGCTCAAGGCCGGCCGCCGCGGCCTCGCCATCGAGCAGAAGTTCGTCGGCGAGCGCGCCCTCGTCGAACGCTGCGTCGTCACCCTCGCCGGGGAGCGCGGCCTGCTGCTCGTCGGCGAGCCCGGCACCGCCAAGTCCATGCTCTCCGAACTGCTCGCCGCCGCCGTCTGCGGCACCAGCGCGCTCACCGTCCAGGGCACCGCCGGCACCACCGAGGACCAGCTCAAGTACGGCTGGAACTACGCCCTCCTGCTCGCCAAGGGGCCCAGCCGGGACGCCCTGGTGCCCTCCCCGGTGCTCACCGCGATGACCGTCGGGGCGGTGGCCCGCGTCGAGGAGGTGACCCGCTGCCTGCCCGAGGTGCAGGACGCGCTGGTCTCCCTGCTCTCCGAACGGCGGGTCGCTGTCCCCGAGTTGGCCGGCACCCCGGACGGACAGCTGCACGCCGCCGCCGGTTTCACCCTGATCGCCACCGCCAACCTGAGGGACAAGGGCGTCAGCGAGATGTCCGCGGCGCTCAAGCGGCGGTTCAACTTCGAGACGGTCGGTCCGATCGCCAGCCTCGCCGCCGAGGTCGAACTCGTCCGCCGGCAGTCGACCGTCGCCGTCGCCCGGGCCGGAGCCACCTACGCGGTGGACGACGCCGTCCTGGAGGCCCTCGTCACCGCCTTCCGCGACCTGCGCACAGGCCGCTCCACCGAAGGCTGGGACGTCGAGCGCCCGTCCACCGTGATGAGCACCGCGGAAGCCGTCTCGGTCGCCACCGCGCTCGGTGTCACCGCCGCCTACCTGCCCGACGGCGGCGACCTGCTCGGCCGCCTCCCCGGCCAGCTCATCGGCGTCGTGCGCAAGGACGACCCGGCCGACGCCGCCCGGCTGCTTGGCTACTGGGACGGACCGGTCCGCCGGCGCGCCGAACAGGGCGCCGGCACCTGGCGCACCCTGTGGGACCTCCGCTCGGCCCTGGAGGCATGAGGCGATGACCAGCACGGTGACGCCCGCCCCGGCCGGCCCTGATCGCCAGGCCGGCCGTGACCACCAGGACGGCCCCGCCCGTCCGCTCGGTCCTGACCACCTGGACGGCTTGGACGGCTTGGGCGACCCGCGCCGGGCCGTCCGGGCCGCGGCCGACCAACTGGCGGCCTCCGGCACCGGCCGGCCCGGGCCCTACCTGATCGGCGTGCGGCACCACGCGCCGTCGCTCAGCGCGGTCCTCCCCGCGCTGCTCGACGCCGCCAAGCCCGAGGTGGTGCTGGTCGAGCTCCCCGCCGAGTTCCAGCCCTGGCTCGGCTGGCTGGCGGACGAGGCCACCCAGGCCCCCGTCGCCCTCGCGGCCGCCCCGGCCGGCCGCGAGGGCGGTCGGGGCACCGCGGCCGATTCCGGCCCCGGCCGGCTCGCCTTCTACCCGTTCGCCGACTTCTCCCCGGAGCTGGTCGCCCTGCGCTGGGCCCGGCGCAACGGCGTCGAGACGCTCGCCTGCGACCTCCCGCTCGCCCACCGCACCACGCTCCGCGGGGAACGACAGCCCGTCGCCGACGCCCCGGGCACCCCCGGCGTCGCCGACGCGCTGCGCCACCGCCTCACCGGGCGCGCCTTTGACGACGACCTGTGGGACCGCCTCGTCGAGACCGCAGCCCCCGGCTCCACCCCCGACGCCGTCCGGCGCGCCGCCCTGCTGGTCGGCTGGGCGCTGCGCCGCGACGCCGAGACCGGCTCCGGCGTCGACCCGTACGACCTGCGGCGCGAAGCCTGGATGCGGGCCCGGATCCAGGCCGCTGCGGCCGACGGGCGCCGGGTCGCCGTCGTCGTCGGTGCCTTCCACGCGCCCGCCCTGCTCGACGGGCCCGCCGCCACCGAGGAACCGCCGCACCCGGACGACCTCGGGCACGCCCTCTCCCTGATCCCCTACACGTACCCGCTGCTCGACGCCCGCTCCGGCTATCCGGCGGGCATCCGCGATCCCGAGTGGCAGCACACCGTCCTCGACGCCGGCGGCGACCCCGACCGCCTCACCCGGGCACTCACCACCACCGCCGTCCGGATCTGCGAGGCACTGCGCAGCCAGGACCACCCCTCCGGCCCGGCCGACGCCCGCGAGATCGTCCGCCTCGCCGGAGATCTCGCCCGCCTGCGCGGCCACGCGGCCCCCGGCCGCGGCGAACTCGTCGAAGCCGTCCAGACCGTCCTCGCCCAAGGCGAACCCCTCGGCCGCGGCCGGGCCGTCGCCCGGGCGCTCGAACGCGTCCTGGTCGGCACCCGAACCGGCCGCGCCACCCCCGCGGCCCCGCGCAGCGGGCTCGCCCCCGCCGTCGAAACCCTCCTCGCCGACCTCGGCCTCCCCGGCCCCGCAGACCCCGAGCCCCGCGAACTCCGCCTCGACCCGCTGCGCACCCCCCTCGACCGCCGCCGCGAGATCCTCCTCCACCGCCTCACCACCTGCGGGGTCCCCTACGCCGACCCCGTCACCACCACCGGCGCGGGCGGCACCGAAACCATCGGCACGCGCTGGAGCCTCCACTGGACCCCGGCCACCGCCGCGATGCTCACCGTCGCGGGCACCCGAGGCGTCACTCCCGCGCAGGCCGCCGAAGGCACCCTGCGCGAACGCCTCCGCCGAGAACAGCAGGCCGACGGTCCCACCGCCCGCGAGGTCCTCCAAGGCCTCACCGACGCGGCCGCCTGCGGCCTCCCGGCCCTCGCCGACACCCGCCTCACCCAACTCGCCGCCGTCCTCCCGTCCTCCGGCACCCTCCCCGAACTCCTCGATGCCCTGGTCCTCCTCGACCGCCTCGCCGCCGGCCACCTCCCGGGATACCCCTCACCCGACACCCCCGACGGCTCCGACGGCTCCGCACCGTTGCCCGATGCGTCCGATGCGTCCGATGCGTCCGATGCGTCCGATGCGTGCGGGTCGTCGGCTGTGCGGGCGGGGCGGTTGGGGGCGGTGGGCGAGGTGTTGACCGTGGCGGCCGTACGGCAGTTGGAGGGGCTGGGCGGGTCGGACGATCCGGCGGATGCGCGGGCGCTGGTGGAGCTGGCGCGGCGGGCGGACCTGGACGGCGGGTTGCGGCTGGGGCACGTGCTGGCCGAACTCGCGGACCGGGGGAGTCCGTTGGTGCGAGGTGCGGCCGGAGCGGTGCGGGTGCTGCTGGGCCGGGAGCGGGCGGAGGTGCTGGGCGGGCGGGCGGCTTCGTGGGTGGACGGGGCGACCGGTCCGGAGGCCCGGCACGCGCTCGGTCGGGGGCTGGTCGGCCTGCTGACGGCGGCGGAGGGGTTGTTCGCCGCCGCGCCGGAGGCGCTGGAGCCCGTGCTGGAGCGGATCACCTCGCTGCCCGACGCCGCCTTCCTGGACCGGCTGCCGGCGCTGCGCGGCGGCTTCGACACGCTCAGTCCGGCCGCCCGGGACCGGTTGCTGGTCCTGGTCGAGGAACGCCTGGGCACCCGGCTCGCGAGCCTGCCCGAGGACGTCCCACCGGCGGTGGTGGCCGGCTGGGTCCGCGCGGATCTGGCCGCCCGCGCGGCGCTGGCCCGGCGCGGCCTGCTGCCGGCGCCCGGGGACGACCCGGTGCCCGAGCCTCCGCACCACGTCGGCCCTCTCCCTTCCGCACCCGTCGCCACGCGGCACGCCCTCGCCCCGGCCGAGCGCTGGCGGCTGCTCCTCGGCCGCCCCGGCAGCGGTGGCCTGAACGGGCGTTGCGCCCGACTCGCCACTGCCCTGGACGAGTTGTACGGCAGCGGGCGAGGCGAGGGCTCCGGCCCGGGCCTGGACGGGCGGTCCGGGCGAGGAGGCCGCGAGGCGCCCTTCCCGGGGGTGCGGGAGTGGGCCGAGGAACTGTCGGCGCTGTTCGGGCCGGGCGTCCGGGAGGAGGTGCTGGCGGCCGCCGTGGCGCAGGGCCGGACGGACGTCCTGGAGGCGATCGAGCCGGGCGCCGTCCGCCCGTCGGTCGACTTGCTGCGCACGGTGCTGGAGCATGCGGGCGGCCTGCCGGAGGCGAGGGTGGCGCGGCTGCGTCCGCTGGTGCGGCGTCTGGTGGACGAGCTGACGCGCGCGTTGGCGACCAGGCTGCGTCCGGCGCTGACCGGGATCAGCGTGCCGCGTCTGACGCGTCGGCCGGGTGGCGGACTGGACCTGGACCGGACCATTCGCGCCAATCTCGCCACGGCCCGCCCGTCGGGGGACGGCGGCACACTCATCGTGCCCGAGCGCCCGGTGTTCCGGACCAGGGCCCGGCAGTCGGCCGACTGGCGGTTGATCCTGGTCGTGGACGTCTCCGGGTCGATGGAGGCGTCGACGGTCTGGGCGGCGCTGACGGCGTCGATCCTGGCCGGAGTGCCTTCGCTCAGCACCCACTTCGTGGCGTTCTCCACCGAGATCGTCGACCTGACCGAGCGGGTGGAGGATCCGCTGAGTGTGCTGCTGGAGGTGCGGATCGGTGGTGGCACCAGCATCGCGGGCGGCCTGCGGTACGCGCGGAAGCTGGTGACGGTGCCGTCCCGGACGCTGGTCGTGGTGGTCAGCGACTTCGAGGAGGGCGGTCCGGTGGGCGGGCTGCTGGCCCAGACCCGGGCACTGGTGGATTCCGGTGTGCACCTGCTCGGTTGCGCGGCGCTGGACGACACGGGGACGGCCCGCTATTCGAAGGCGGTCGCGGGCCAGCTGGTAGCGGCCGGCATGCCCGTGGCGGCGTTGAGTCCGCTGGAACTGGCCCGCTGGGTGGGGGAGAAGGTGCGATGAGTGTGACGGAGCGGACGAGCGGCTGGCCGGTGGTCCGGCCGGAGGTGGTCGCGGAGGTGGTGGCCGGGTTGAGCGCCCGGTTGCAGAAGCGGCTGGACGGCGCGGCGGCGAAGCTGGCGGAGCGGCCGGTGATCCGTTGCGGTGACGAGTGGCGGGTGGAGGTGGATGAGGAGACGGCGCTCGTGCTGCACGCCCCGGGCGCGGTGGTCGCGGATGCGGCCGACGTGCGCTGCGGCTGCCTGCTGGCCCCGGCCTGCGTGCACCGGGCCGCTGCGGTCACGCTCTGCCCGTTGGCCGAGCTGGCCGAGCTGGCCGAGGAGACCGAGGAGGTCACGCCGACCGAGGTCGCCCCAGCGTCCTCGGAGGAGGCGCAGCCCGAGGCCGGGCCCACCCCGGTGGAGGTGGCGGCGGCCCGCCACCTCCACCGGGCCGGGTGTGCCGTGCTGGCCGCCGGGGTGAGCGGCGCGGGGGCGGTCGCGCAGGCCGAGCTGCTGCGGGCGGCCCACCGCGCGCGGCTGGCGGGGTTGTACCGCCCGGCCGCGGCGGCGGTCGCGGTGGTGACGAGGGTGCGCGCGGCCCGGTCCGGGGCGCCGGACCACCGGCTGGCGGACCTGGTGGCCGGTCTGCGTGAGCTGCTTGACCTGACCACCGCTCTGAGCACCGGCTGCGGCCCGGTCGCCGAGCTGCGCGGCACCGCTCGCCAGGCGTACGGCGAGGAGGGCGGGTTGCGGCTGTACGGGCTGTTCGCCGAGCCGGTGCTGACGGCCACGCATGCGGGAGTGGTGAGTTGGGCGGTGGACGCCGGGGGGCGGCTCAGCACGGTGGCCGAGGTGATGCCGCACGGTGACGTGGCGGCCGCGGCCCCGCAGGCGGTCGGTGCGGGCAACCGGACGGTCCGGCTGGGGGAGGCCCCGCTCAGCCACCGGGAGTTCAGCCGTGCCGGGCTGGCCGTCCAGGGCGCCACCCGGTCCGCCGCCGGGCGGCTGGGCGCGGGTGCTTCCGTCCGGGCGGTTCGGGCGGCGGGCGCGGCGTGGACGGCGGAGCCGGTGGCCGCGCTCTGGGCCGAACCGGCGGCCGCCCAGGTGGCGCGGGCGCTCGCGGCGGAGCCGCTGCCGTACGAGGGCCGTCCGGCCGGGAGCGACCTGCTGTTCCTGGACGTGACTCTGCTGGGCCCGGCTCCGGCCGGCCCGGGCGGGGCGCCGAGGCTGCTGGCGCGCTGCGAGGGCGGTGCCGACGGTGGCTTGGTGGTCGGTCTGTGCACGGGGCACGAGCACCCGGGGCTGGCCTTCCGGGCGAACCTCGCACTGCTCGCCACCGCGCCCGGCCTGCGGCTGCGGGTGATCGGCCGTCTGGAGCGATCGGACCGGCCGGAGCTTCGCCTGCTCGCGATCGGCACACCCTCGGAGCCCTCGACGGTCCCCGAGGTCCCCGGCCTTCCCTCGCTCGCCGTCCCCGCGGACCGGGCCGACCGGGTCAATCTCGGCCTCGAACGCCTCCAGACCGCGGACCTCCGGACCGCCGACCTCCGGACCGCCGGCCAGCGGACCGCCGCACCCGCCGATGCCGCACCCGCCGATGCCGGGCCCGGCTTCCCGGCCGGTCTCCCGAGCGAGGCCCCGTACGGTCCACCCGTCCACGTGCTCGGCCGCCGGGTCGAGCAGGCGGTCACCACCGGGCGCCACGCCCTGGCCCCGAGCGCGGCCACGGCGGCCGCCGACGGGAGCCTGCTGCGCGCCGCCGGGCTGGTGACGGCCGCCGAGCTCCTGGACGCCCTGCGGGCCGCCGCGGCCGACCGGCGCCGCGACGTGTTCGGCCGGGTGGTCCCGGACGACCACGACGCCTTCGCCGGGTCCTGGCTGGCGGCCGCCTGCTACGCGGAGGAGCTGGCCGCCGCGCTCTGCGCCGCCGCCTGGGCCGGGGAGCCCGTTCTGGACCGGCATCAGGGGGAGGTATAAGGAAAAGTATTTGCATAGACAGCTAATCCGCGTCGGCTGGCATACTTGTCGCAGGGAAGACGTCGCGAGACGTGCAGGGACGTGGAAGGGAAGGCGAGCTATGGGTATCCGCGACGACGCGGCCGAGGTCCGGGCCCGTGGCTGGCGGACTCTCGCCGCGCTGCACGGGCTGATCGACGCGGCGCTGGAGAAGGCGCTGCAGGCGGAGCACCGGCTCTCGGTGGTCGAGTACACGGTGCTGGACGCCCTGTCGCGGCAGGACGGGTGGCACATGCGGATGCAGCAGCTGGCCCGCGCCGCGGCGCTGAGCAGCAGCGCGACGACACGCCTGGTGACCAGGCTGGAGGACCGTGGGCTGCTCAGCCGCTACCTCTGCGCCGACGACCGGCGCGGGATCTACACCGAGCTGACGCCGGAGGGCCGCGCCCTGCTGACGGCCGCCCGCCCGGTGCACGACGCCACCCTGGAGGCGACGCTGGCGCAGTCCGCCGAGGTGCCGGAGCTGGCACCGCTGGTCCACGCGCTCTCCGGACTCGACGACCCGGCCGGGCTCACCGGCCGCACTCCGTCCAACGCCTGAACCCCGTCCAACGCCTGAACCCCGTCCAACGCCTGAACCCCGGCCCTGACCCGGACCCCGACCCCGACCCCGACCCCGACATCAAGGTCGGCGCCGGCCCCGGCAAGCCGGCAAGCCCGTGCGGACCGGACGCTCAACGCCGCCCGGCGGACAGGGCAGTGCGGTGCACCTGGTCGAGCAAGGCGAGCAGCAGCTCCTTGCTGGACGCCCGTTCCCGCACGTCGCAGAGCACGATCGGGACCTCGGGGTCGAGGTCGAGGGCGCGCCGGACGTCCTCGGGGCTGGCGTCGCGGCGGCCGTGGAAGCAGTTGACGCCGATTGCGAACGGGATGCCGCGCTGCTCGAAGAAGTCCACGGCGGCGAAGCTGGATTCGAGCCGCCGGGTGTCGGCGAGGACGATCGCCCCGAGGGCGCCGAGCGCGAGGTCGTCCCACATGAACCAGAACCGGAACTGGCCGGGTGTGCCGAACAGGTAGAGCACCAGGTCCTCGCGGACGGTGATCCGGCCGAAGTCCATCGCCACGGTGGTGGTGGACTTGCCCTGGACGCCGTCGAGGCTGTCGACCCCGATGCTGGCGCGGGTCATCCGCTCCTCGGTCTGCAGCGGTTCGATCTCGCTGACCGAGCCGACCATGGTGGTCTTGCCGACGCCGAAGCCGCCGGCGACGAGGATCTTGACCGCGCCCGGCACCAGGCTCTGGGTCGTCAATTCGGGTCTCCTGGAGTGGGACTGAGAGGTGCGGGGCGGTCGGGTCCGCAGGGTCAGAGCCGGCGGACGCCCTCGATCACGGCCTGGATCAGCGAGATGTCCGGCGCCTCGGCGAGCTGGACCGGGGCGCGGGTGAGGATCAGCCGGGCCTCGGCGAGGTCGTCGAGCAGCACCTTGACGACGCTGACCGGCAGGTCGAGGGTGGCCGCGATCTCGGCCACGGCCAGCGGGCGTTCGCGGCACAGGTCGAGGATCGCGGCCGGTTCGGGCGTGAGCCGGCTGGTGTCGGTGCGCGGGTCGGAGGTGACCACCAGGGTGATCAGCGCGAATCCGTCACGGACCGGGCCGGTGCGCCCGTTGGTGATCGCGTAGGGGCGGACCAGATGGCCTGCGTCCTTGTCGTAGAACCAGGCCTCGTCGGCGTCGGCGGTCACGCACCGCCGCCCGCGCCGGCCTGGCCTGCGTCGCTGCGCGGCGCCGCGGTGAGGTACTGGCCGACCTGCTTGACCAGCATGTTGATCTCGTAGGCCATCAGCCCGGCGTCCACCTGCTCGCTGGTGAGGACGGCGAGCCGGGCGCCCTGCCCGGCGGTGGTGACGAACAGGAACAGCTGGTCCATCTCGACCACGGTCTGCCGGACCCGGCCGCCGTTGAAGCGGTGGCCGGCGCCGCGGGCGAGGCTCTGCAGGCCGGAGGCGACGGCGGAGAGGTGTTCGGCGTCGGCCCGGTCGAGACCCTGGGACATGCCGACCAGCAGGCCGTCCTCGGAGAGGACGATGGCGTGCCGGGTCTCGGGTACCCGCGCCACCAGCTGGTCCAGCAGCCAGTTGAGGTCGCGCTGGGTGTCGGTGTGCTGCGTCATCACTGCTGTTCCTTGGCTTCCTGAACGGCGGAGGCTTCCCGGGCGGCGGAAGGTGCGGCCGGGAAGTTGGGCGCGGCGGGCGCCTGGGGGGCGGTGGGGATGGCCGGCGCGTCGGGGTCGGCCGCGCGGGCGGTCCGGGTGCCGCGCTGGATGGCGGCCATGGTGGTGCGGGAGCGCTGTGGCGACGGGTCGTCGGCCCTGGCGGCCCCGGTTTCTCCGGTGGCCCCGGTGGCTCCGTGCCAGGGCCCGGCCTGGGCCGGCGGGCCGACCACGGGGGGCGGCATGGCGCCGGGAGCGTGGGCCTCGCGGAGCTGTTCGGCGAGGCTGGCGTTGCGGACCCGCTGTGGCAGGACCCGCGGGGTGCGCAGTTCGCCGTCCGGTCCGTGGTGCAACTGTTTTTCCTGGGCGCGTTCGTGCGCGGGCGCAGGGGGCTCGGCGGTGGCACCGTAGAAGGGCCCGGCCGTGGTCCCGGCCGTGGTTCCGGCCGGCACGTCCGCAGCACGGCCGTCGGCCGTCGGCTCACCGGGCGAACCGTCGGACGGGACCTCGTACGGGCGCGGGAGAACGGGCCGGGGGACGACCACGGCCCCGGGCAGGCCGGGTATCTCGGCACCGACCGGCAGACCGCCGTTGGCCGGGCCGGGGGCGGCTCCCCCGGCCGGGCCGCCCTCCAGGGGGTACTGGGCGAGCAGTTCGCCGATGATCACACCGCTGCCACCCGCACCGGGCACGCCAGGAGCTCCGGGAACACCAGGCACGCCGGGGAAACCAGGCGCCACCAGGCCGCCGGCGACACCACCAGCCCCGGGCCCGCCGGGCGCACCCGGCTCGGCCCCGGGCGCCGGAGCGCCCGGTCCGGTGCCGATCAGCCCGCCGAGCGCGCCGGTCAGCCCCCCGTCCGGACCGCCGGGGTCGTTGCCGCCCGCCGCCCGCAGGGGCTCGGGGACGGGGGTCCGGGTGACCCGCGCGCCGGACGGCAGCCCGGCCATGGCGGCCGGCTGTTCGGCCTGCTCCAGCAGCACCGACGGCACCAGCACCACGGCCCGGGTGCCGCCGTAGGGCGAGGGCCGCAGGGTGACCTGGATGTCGTGCCGGGCGGCCAGCCGTGCGACGACGAACAGGCCGAGGCGCAGGTCGTCGCCGAGGGCGGAGACGTCCAGCTCGGGCGGGTTGGCCAGGTAGTCGTTGAGCCGCTCGTACTCGTCCTCGCCCATGCCGAGGCCGCGGTCCTCGACCTCGACCGCCAGGCCCTTGGGGACTTCCTGCGCGGAGACCTGCACCTGGGTGTACGGCGGGGAGAAGGTGGTGCCGTTCTCGATGAGTTCGGCGATCAGGTGGATGACGTCGGCGACGGCCTGTCCGCTGAGTGAGGCGCGCGGCACGCCCTGGACGACGACGCGGGCGTAGTTCTCGGTCTCGGAGACGGCACTGCGCAGCACGTTGACCATGGGCACGGCGTTGCGCCAGCGCCGGGCGGGCAGGGCGCCGCCGAGGATGACGAGGTTCTCGGCGTTGCGCCGCATCCGGGTGGCGAGGTGGTCGACCGCGAACAGTTCGCGCAGCAGCTCGGGTTCCTCGTGCTCGCGCTCCAGGGCGTCGAGCATGCTGATCTGCCGGTGGATCAGGATCTGGGTGCGGCGGGCGATGTTGAGGAAGACCTTCTTCGTCCCCTCGCGGCCCTGGGCCTGGTGGATGATGGCGGCGACGGCTGCCTGGCGGACGGCGGCGAGGCCGTCGGAGGTCTGCTGGACCTCGTCGCCGGTCCGGCGGGACGGCGACCAGGCGGGCGGTGTGGGCACGGGCTCCCCGGCGCGCAGCCGTCCGACGACCTCGGGGATCTCGTCCTGGGCGAGCGCGAGGGTGTCGGCGCGCAGTGCGCCGAGGCGGGCGGACAGGGTTCGCGCGGTCCGGATGCCGTGGACCAGGCTGATCAGCAGGACCAGGGCGACGACGGCGCTTCCGGCGATCACGGCGGTGCGGTGTTCGGCGCCGCGCAGCAGGTAGGCGGCGTAGCCCCAGGCGGCGGCGAGGCCCAGGCTGGGGACCAGGACGAGGGCGAGGAGCGAGCTGCGGAGCGAGCCGGACCGGCCGGCGCGGTGGGCCGTGCGGGGGGCCGATATGCCTGGCATCTGATTCCTTGGTGCAGGGCCGAGTCGCTGGGCCGAACGGCTGGTCGGCCTGAACGAGGTCCGGCCGGGGCTTCAGGGCGCCACGGCCGGGGTGGCCGGACGGGGTGACGCGGTGTCATCGCCCGGGCGGGGGTGCAGCACGGCCGCCGACGGCAGGAACGGTATCAGTCCCAAGTGCCCTCATCGCAACATCAACTGACGATATGTGGACGGGTGATGGCGATGGTGGAGGCGCCCGGAAGGAGTGTCCGCCGGCGGAACGTCGCAGCTCACGTCGGCCGCGGGCGGCGCCTGGACGGTGCGCGGACGACTCTCCGGGGGCCGGGAGAACCTCCCGGAGAGTCGTCAGGAACAGGTCAATTCACCGTCGCGCCGAACGTTCGCCCTCGTCCGACAGCCCGGTCCGACAGCCCGGTCCGACAGCCCGGTCCGACAGTCCGGTCCGCCGGTGCGCAGGTCCGTCGGTCGGTCGGTGTACAGGTCCGCCGGTCCGTCGGTGCGCAGCGCCGGTTCAGCCCGCCAGCGGTATCGGTACCACCTGCCCGCCGCCGATGGCCTGAAGCTCCACGGCGGCCTCCCGCTGGGACAGTTCGGTCCACGCCCAGCTCGCCAGGTCGGACAGCTCTGCCGACCACTGCTTGCCGTAGGTGCCGCAGGCGACCTGGCCGAGCCGCAGCCGCTGGACGTCCGAGGTCCCGGCCGGCGGGTAGACGTGGGTGGCGTCGCGCAGGTAGCGCTCGATGCTGAACTCGGTTTGCAGGCCCCGGGCGGCGTGGATCTCCATGGCGTTGCGCGCGGAGTCCAGCGCGTACTCGGTGTTGATGAGTTTGGCGTTCATCAGCTCGGCATCGCAGGCCTTGCCGTGGTCGAGCAGGTGCGAGGCGTGGTAGGCGGCCAGCTTGGCGGTCATCAGCCGGGACTGCATCTCGCCGAGCTTCAGCGCGATGTTGGGCAGGCGGCTGATCGGCTTGCCGTAGAGCACTCGCTCCTCGGCGAAGCGCGCGGTGTCCTCGACGATCGCGGTGTGGATCCCGAGCGCGACGGCGGCGAGGTTGAGCCGGCCGTAGAGGGTGGAGGAGGAGTAGGCGACGTCCAGGCCCTGGCCCTCCAGGCCCAGCCGGTTGCCGACGGGGATGCGGCAGTCCTCGAAGACGATCTCGCCGAAGCTGAAGCCGTGCAGGCCGCTCTGCGAGCCGAGTTCGCCGACGCGGAAGCCGGGGCGCTCGCTCTCGACCAGGAACGCGGACAGGCCCCTGCTGCCCTCGCCGGTGCGGAGGACCACGCCGTGCATGTCGCCGATGTGGGAGTTGCCGACGAACCACTTGCGGCCGTTGAGCACGTACTGGTCGCCCTCGCGGCGGGCGGTGCCGGACATGCCGAGCACGTGGCCGCCGCACTCCGGCTCCGTGACGGCGATGGTCGGCAGCGACTCGCCGGAGGCGAACCTCGGCAGCCACTTGCGCCGCTGGACGTCCGAGCCGAAGTGGATGACCTTGGCGACACCGAGCTGTGAGGCCTGCGCCACCGCGCCCATGGCGCCGCTGACCCGGGCGAGTTCCTCCACGATGACGGTCTTGGCGAGGTGTCCCAGCCCCAGTCCGCCGAATTCGCGCGGAATGGTCACCCCGATCCAGCCCCGCCGGGCGATCTCCCGCGACAGTTCGAACTCGACGGTCCGTTCGGCCTCCATTCGGGCCACGTGCGGGCGTACCTCCTTCTCCGCGAACTCCCGGACCTCCGCTCGGAGACTCTCGTGGCGCTCGTCGGTGAAGTAGTCCATCGCCATGCTGGGGTCCTCTCGTGTCAGTGGATGTGCCGTGCCTCCGTCCGTGCTGTCGAAGTCGCTCCAGCCGCTCCCCGGGGATGAGTGGGGGTTCGAGGTGGTGGCGGCCGACTGCCCCGTCGCAATCGGTGCATGCGGAACTCGGGGCGACTTCCCAGGGGTTGGGAATGCCGCCCGTGTCTTCGGCAGGGCTCATTGTCGTATGGGCCTCCTGTGCTGACCCAGAGTCGATCTTGAATTGGCGGAAATCGGCCCGTCCTTACGCTGAGGAGTTTTGCCATGGCTCTGAGTGGGAAGTGATCTTGACCCGCCGCGGCAACCTGCTGAGCGGCCGCTCACATGCGGCTTTGACTGTCCATCAGCAACGGCGATGAGCCGGACCGGGAGCACCGAACCGCCCGGATGTCTGATTACATGTGCGCCATGACTGATGTGATGAGCACTCAAGGCCAGTTCCCGGGTGCCGCCGGGGAGTCCGAGCGGACCCGCAGGCTGCGCAGCCTTGGTCTCAACGAACCGTCCGCGGACGAGGCCTTCGACCGCTTCGCCCACCTGGCCGCCAGCATCACCCGCGCTCCCATCGCGATGGTCAACTTCATCAACGACGAGCGCCAGATGTTCCGGGGGCTCTACATTCCGCCAAACTCGAACGACGTCGCGGTCGACGACGGCGCTTCCTGGGCCGATCGGGGCATCGCCTTCGACCTGCCCACCCGTCAGATGCCGCTGAGTCACGGTTTCTGCCCGCACGTCGTCGCCCAGCGCTCCCCCCTCGCGCTCGACGACATCCTCGCCTACCCCCGGTTCTCCGGGAACCCGGTCGTCGACGAACTGGGCGTGCGCGCCTACCTCGGCGCCCCGCTCGTCGACGACACCAACACCGTCATCGGCACCGTCTGCGTCCTCGACCGGGAACCCCGGCAGTGGGGGCGCGAGCGGCTGCGCGACATCCAGCACCTCGCCGAGGCGCTGCTCTCCGAGATCCGGCTGCGCGACAACCTGCTCGCCCAGCAGCAGGAGATGTTCGCCGCCTTCGACGGCTCCCCGTTCCCCATCATGCTGACCGACGGCCCCGGTCAGGAGATCCGCTACGCCAACGCCCAGCACGCCGACACCTTCGGTGCCCCGGTGGCGTACGGCGCGATCGGCCTGGCCTACCCGCAGCTCGGCGCCGCCGGCCTCCAGCAGGCCATCGTCGAGGCCTACCACACCGGGCGCAGCACCGTCCTCAACGACGTCCGGATCCAGTCAGGCCGCCCCGACGCCCAGCGCGGCCAGCAGGTCTTCAGCTTCACCTGCACCCCGTTGCGGGCCGCGCGCACCGGCCAGGTCAACGGTGTCCTCACCGTCGGCATGGACGTCACCGCGCAGTCCCGCACGGAGGAGGAACTCGGCACGCTGGCCGCCCTGCTGGTCGACCGGCTCCAACAGAACGGCGCCACCCCCGTCGGCCGCCCGGGCATCGCCGGGGAGTCCGGACTCGTCCTGCCGAACTGAGCCGCCGACCCGCCGTCCGCGTGCGGCGTCGCCGTCCCCCTCCGCACCACCGCTTGCCGATCCGCACCACCGCGCACCACCCACCACCGTGGCGGGGCGCCTCTCACCCCCGAGGAGAGGCTCCCCGCCACGGTGCCGTCCGGGTGCGGGCCCGAGCGGGTGAACCGTCCCCGCCCGCACCCCGGCCGCGTCCCGCCCGGCGGCCGCCGATGGTAGGCATGGGCCGCATGGACTGGTTCGCCGCCCCCGGCCACTGGCTGAGCCGACTGCTCGTCCAACGCCTGCTCGCCGGCCTCTACCTGATCGGATTCCTCGCCGCCGCCGCACAGTTCCGCGCCCTCATCGGCAGCGACGGCATGCTGCCGGTGCCCCGCTTCACCGCCCGGGTCCCGTTCCGCCACGCGCCCGGACTGTTCCACCTCCACTACAGCGACCGCTTCTTCGCCGCCGTCGCCTGGAGCGGCGCCGCGCTCGCCGCCGCCGTGACCGCCGGACTCGGTGACGCCGTCCCGCTCTGGGCGTCCGTCCTGCTGTGGGCGGTGCTCTGGGGGCTCTACCTCTCGATCGTCAACGTCGGACAGACCTGGTACTCCTTCGGCTGGGAGTCGCTGCTGCTCGAAGCCGGCTTCCTCGCCGCCTTCCTCGGCAACGCCGACACCGCGCCGCCCACCCTGGTGCTCTGGCTGATGCGCTGGCTGGTCTTCCGGGTCGAGTTCGGCGCCGGACTGATCAAACTGCGCGGTGACCGCTGCTGGCGCGACCTCACCTGCCTGCGCTACCACCACGAGACCCAGCCCATGCCCGGGCCGCTCAGCTGGTTCTTCCACCACCTGCCCGACCCGCTGCACCGCGTCGAGGTCGCCGCCAACCACTTCGTCCAACTCGTCGTCCCCGTCGGACTCCTCCTCCCGCAGCCGGTCGCGAGCTACGCCGCCTGCGCCGTCGTCGCCACCCAGCTGTGGCTGATCGCCTCGGGCAACTTCGCCTGGCTCAACTGGCTCACGATCACGCTCGCCCTCGCCGCCGTCGACCCGGCCCGCGTCGGACTGCCCGTCCACGCCCGCGTCCACCCCGCCGCGCCCGTCTGGTTCGAGGCGCTGGTGATCGCCCTGACCGCGGCCGTCGCCGTCCTGAGCTACTGGCCGGTCCGCAACCTCGTCTCCCGCCGCCAGGCCATGAACCGCTCCTTCAACCGGCTGCACCTCGTCAACACCTACGGCGCCTTCGGCAGCATCAGCCGCGTCCGTCAGGAGGTCGTCGTCGAAGGCACCGACGAACCGACCCTCACCCCGCACACCGTCTGGCACGAGTACGGCTTCAAGGGCAAACCCGGCGACGTGCGCCGTCTCCCGCGCCAGTACGCCCCCTACCACCTGCGGCTCGACTGGCTGATGTGGTTCGCCGGCATCTCACCCGCCTACGCCCGCCCCTGGTTCCTGCCCTTCGTCGCGCGCCTGCTCGCCGGCGATCCCGCCACGCTCCGCCTGCTGCGCCACAACCCCTTTCCCGGCACCCCGCCGACCCACGTCCGGGCGACCCTCTACCTCTACCGGTTCACCAGTTGGCGCGAACTGCGGGAAACCGGCGCATGGTGGCACCGCACCGCGCTCCACGAGTACCTCGCGCCGGTCGACCTCACCTCCCTCGGCCGCGCCGGATACCGCCCACCCCTCGGCCGACGGCTCCGCGCCGTCCCGCTGGACCGGCCGCGGCGGCCCGGGGCCCGCCCGGGGACCCCGCCCGCCCGGCCCGCCCGGCCCGACGGCCACGGGCCCCAGTACCCGTCCGGCCCAACGTCCCACCACCCGTGCGGCCCTCCCGGGTAGCGGCCAGGCGGGGGGTATGGCACACGACACCGGCCCGTCGGGCGGTGGGTGCGTGCAAGGCTCGAACGGGCACCCGTATTCTGGGCGTCCACAACCGGCGGCCCGCCCGCGCGCCCCCCAGCCCCGCCCCCGGGGCACCCCGCGCAACCGGTCCGCCGCCCCCTCGCCGCCAGCCCCGCCGTCGTCGCCCAGAACCGGACCTCACATGACAGTGCTTCACTCGCGCAACGCCGACGCAGCCGACCCGGCGGACGTCGCCGACGCCGCAGACGTCAAGGACCCCCAGGACGCCAAGGCCACCACGGCGGAGACCGACCTCCGCGAGGACCTCGGCCGCTACGCCGAACTCGGGGCCTTCACCCTCACCGCCGACACCCACGCCTGGTACGCGGCCGTCGACACCGTCGCCACCCCCGAGGACGCCCGGGCCGGCTCCACCGCCCTCGCCGAACTGCGTGGCCGCGACCTCCGCCAGACCTGGGACGCCGTCACCGTCCTCGCCGCCGACGCCAAGCTCGACGAACCCGACACCGTCGCCAAGGCCGCACTCCTCGTCGAGATGCTCCAGCGCGTCCACCGCACCTCCGCCACCCTCACCACCGCCGCCTACGACGCCGACCTCGGCGCCCTCGCCGCCGCCACCGCGGACGGCACCTGGCGCCGCGAGAACGGCGTCAAGCTCTCCTGGCTGCGCGCCCGCTCCCTGCGCAAGCAGGCCACGGCCCTCGCCGCCGACCGCCGCATCCGCCGCGAGGACCTGCACGAGGCACTCGCCTCCGCCGAGGTCGAGCGCCGTGCCTGGGCCGCCCTCGCCCCCGTCGGCACCCTGCCGGTCGTCCCCGCCGACGGCGCCCTGGTCGAGCGGACCGCCCAGGCTTTCGAGGCGATCAACACCGGACTGCGCGGCCTCGCCCGGCTGCTCCCCGACCACGACCTCGACGGGCTGGCCTTCGCCGAGCTCGTCGACCTCGTCGAGCGGCTCGCCGCGGACGAGGGCACGCTCTACCGCCTGCCCACCATCCGCGGGCTGCGCACCACCCTGGAGGAAGCCGGCCTCGGCGACCTGCTCACCGAACTCGCCGCCGCCCGGGCCGACCGCCGCGCCGCCGAAGCCGCGTTCGCCGCCCGCCAGGCCCTGGCCGGCGGCCAGCGTGATGGGCTCGCGGGGGAGGGCAGCGCCGTCGAGGTTCCGGCTTCGGTCGAGGAGACGGTGACCGACGCGGACGCGGAAGCGGAAGCAGACTCGGGCGAGGCTGAGGCCGTGGTCGAGACGGCCGAGGCAGCCGAGGAGGAGGTGACGGAGGAAGCCCCGTCCGCTGTCGTGGTCTCCCTCCCGGCACCGTCCCCGGCCGCCGACGACCTCGTGGCCGCCGCGACCGCCGCCCTGGCGGAGGCCGCGGAAACCACGGAGGCCGAGGCCGCCGTCGAGGTTTCCGCTGTCGAGGCCGTGGCCGACGCCAAGACCGAGGTCGAGCTTGCGGAGGAAGCTCCGCTCCTGGAGGACACGCCCGTCGTCGAGCCGGAGACGATCGAGCCGGCTGCGGAGCCTGAGACGGTTGCCGAGGTCGACGCGGTCGAGGTTCCCGTGGCCGAGGTCGAGCCGGTCGCTGAGCCTGCCGTTGTCGTGGAGCCGGTGGCCGAGGTCGAGGCCGTCGAGGAGGCGCCCGCCGTCGCCGTCGCGGAGCCGGTGGCCGAGGTCGAGGAAGCTGCGGAGCCTGAGACGGTTGCCGAGGTCGACGTGGTCGAGGTTCCCGTGGCCGAGGTCGAGCCGGTTGCTGAGCCCGCCGCTGTCGTGGAGCCGGTGGTCGAGGCTGAGCCGGTTGCTGAGCCTGCCGTTGTCGTGGAGCCGGTGGTCGAGGCTGAGGCCGTCGAGGACGCGCCCGCCGCTGTCGTCGTGGAGTCGGTTGAAGCGACCGAGGCCATTGAGGACGTGCAGCCGGTGGCTGAGGCCGAGGCCGTCGAGGAGGCGCCTGCTGTCGCCGTCGCGGAGCCGGTGGCTGAGGTGGAGTCGGCTGCGGAGCCCGAGACGGTCGCCGAGGTCGAGGTGGTCGAGGCTCCCGTGGCAGAGGCCGACGAGCCGGTGGCCGAGGTCGAGCCGGTTGCTGAGCCCGCCGCCGTTGCGGAGTTGGTGGCCGAGGTCGTCGAGGTCGTCGAGCCCGCGCCCGTCGTCGAGCCCGCGCCCGTCGCCGCCGGCCGGCCCGAGAAGCCGGACTTCACGCCCGGCCGGCCCGTGACCGCCTACTCGGCCGACGAGCTGCTCGCCGTCGTCCGGTGGGTGGACGGTGACGGTGTGAAGCGTACGGAGGAGGAACTGCTGCGGGCGGCGATGAAGGAGCTGGGCTTCGCCCGCCTCGGGCCGCGGATCAAGGAGGCGCTGGGCGCCGCCGTCACCGCCGCGCGGGGCTGACGTACCAGCGGGGAACAACGGCGAAGGGCCCGGGACGCGAGATCGCGTTCCGGGCCCTTCCGCCGTCCCGCTCGGGTTCGGGGGTTTGTCAGCCGGTCTTGGTCCACGGCTGGCCGGTCATCAGCGCCTTGACGTTGGCCACGTACCCCGGGTTGGGGATGACCAGGCTGCCGACGACCTGGCCGGTGGCCGGGTCGGTGACGGTGTTGTAGTGCACGTTGCCCGCCCCGGCGTTGTACGCGGAGATGACGAGGTCGAGCAGCGGCGTCTTGCCGGTGGCCGGGTCGGGGGAGAGGTCGTACTTGCCGTCGAAGGAGGAGTCGCCGTAGTAGGCGACCAGCCAGTCGAGCAGCTGGGTGCCGAGCTGGACGTTCCCGGGGAGGGTCTTCGCGTCGGAGGTGGTGCCGAACTTGCTGTTCATCCAGCTGATCGTGTTCGGCATGATCTGCATGGTGCCGATCCCGCCGTCGCAGGCGAGGATGCCGGACTGCCAGCCGCTCTCCTGCCAGGCGATCGCCTTGACCAGGTTGACGGGCAGCGGCGGGAGCTTGTCGGTGCCGCCGCTGCTGAGGTTGAGCGTGCGGGCCTGGCCGGCGGCGGTGGCGAGGGCCGCGCCGACGGCCTCCTTGGGCTCGTCGGGCTGGGGCTTGCTGGGCTGGCAGCTGCTCTGCAGCGGCGGGACGTGCGGGGTCGGCGGCGCGGGCGGCGGCGGGGGAGCGACCGGGCCGGGCTTGGCGACGGGCACGGGGGCCACGACGGCGGGCTTGGCGACCGGGGGCGGTGTGGTGGGAGCGGCGGGCGGGCTGCTCGGGGCGCCGGGCTTGGTGGCGGTCGGGGCCGGGGTGGTCGGGGCGGGCTTGCTGGACTTGCTCGCGGATGGGTTCGGGCTGTGGGAGGCGCTGGCCGTCGGGGAGGCGGTCGGCGTCGGGGTGGCGGTCGCGGACGGGCTCGCACTCGGCGTCTCGGTCGGCGTCCCGGTGGCGGCGACCGCCGTGGTGTCCGGCGCGCTGTTCTGGTGGTTGTCGGCGTGCTTGGTGCCGCAGCCGGCCAGGACGGCCGTCGAGACTGCTGCGGCCGACACCATGACCAGTGCTCTCCGGGATGCGCTGACTGCCACTGTGGTTCCCCCCACTCGTCACCGGCGGTCCCGGTGAGTGGCGGTCATCCTACGATGTGCCGTTCGAGCCCCGTACGAACGGGTGGTTCAACGCGTGCGCGAGGACCGTCGGCGCCGTCACCAGGGACGGTCCGTACCAGGTCAGGTGGCGTCCGCTGACCAGCGCCGCCGGGACGCCGGGGAACGCCTCGGGGCCGTCCTGTGCCGTGAAGCGGTACGGCTCGTCCGGGAGGACCACCAACCCGGGTCGGCAGGCGAGCAGTTCGGGCAGCGGGATGGCGGGGTAGCGCTCGGCGTGCCCGGCGTGGACGAGCCGGAGGCCGAGGCGGCGCAGCAGGTCCCCGGCGAAGGTGTCGCGGCCCAGAACCATCCACGGGCGGCGCCAGACCGGAACGATCGCCCGCGGGCCGTCCGGCGGGAGCCGGACCGGGGCCCACGCTGCCTCGGCCCGGTCCAGCCAGTCCGGGCGCGGGAGCGCGCAGGCGGCGGTGAGCAGCCGGTCGAGCGAGCGGAACGCGTCGTCCAGGGTGCGGATGTCGGTGACCCAGACCGGCAGGCCGGCCGCCCGCAGCGCGTCCAGGTCGGGGCGCCGGTTCTCCTCGTCGTTGGCGAGGACGAGGTCCGGGGCGAGGGCGAGGATGCCCGGCACGTCCGGGTTCTTGGTGCCGCCGATCCTGGTGACCGCCAGGTCGGCCGGATGGCTGCACCAGTCGGTGGCGCCGACCAGCAGCCCGGGTGCGGTGGCGGCGACCGCCTCGGTCAGTGACGGCACCAACGACACCACCCGGCGCGGCGGGCGCGGGCCGAACCGGACGGGGAGGTCGAGATCGTCCCGCAGGACGGTGGGATCGGCCATCCGGCCACCCTACGCCGGGGGTTCGCGGACGGGCGGCGGTCGGGCGGCGAACGGGCAGCGGCCGGCGGGTGAACGGGAGCCGGGCGGTGCGGAAATCCCCGGGAACCCCCCGGACGGTCCGGCCGACTACCTGGTCCGGGTTCGCAGGACGGGCCCCGAGCACGATCACCGACCAGGAGAATTGTCATGCGCCCTCGCGTTGTCTGCGGAATCGCGGCCGCCGTCGCCCTGTTCGCCACGGCCTGCGGAAGCGGCGCCGGAAACGGCGCCGCAAACGGCGGCGGGGGAGGCGGAGAGCGCGGCGCGGCCGGCGCCGCCCAGACCGCCCCGGCCGGCGGCTACCCCGTCAAGGTGGCCGACTGCGCGGACCGCGAGTCCACCATCGCCAAGGCCCCCGCCAAGATCGTCACCAGCAACGCCGCCGCCCTGGAGATACTGCTCCAACTCGGCGCGGGCGACCGGGTGATCGGCACCGGCTTCCCGCCCGGCAAGGGCACTCTCCCGCCGGCCCTGGCCGAACAGGGCGCCAAGGTGCCGGTGCTCGGCGACAAGGCCATCCCCAAGGAGAAGCTGCTCGGCTCCGGCGCCGACCTGTACGTCGACACCTTCGGCGCGATGCCGATGATGGGCGGCGGCGCCACCGGGCCCAGCGAGGAGGAGTTCGCGGCGGCCGGCATCCAGCACGTCTACCTCCTCTCGACCGCCTGCGCCGGCACCCCCAAGGCCGCCAAGGCGCCGCGCACCGACCTGTCCGGGGTCGAGAACGACATCCGCCGCCTCGGCGCGGTCACCGGCACGGCCGCCCGTGCGGAGGAACTCGTCACCGGGATGGAGAAGCAGATCGGCGAGGTGCGCACCGCCCTCGCCGGCGTCGCGGAGGCGCAGCGGCCCGGCTACTTCGTCTTCGACTTCGACGCCGGCACCAAGCAGCCGGTGGCGGTCTGCGGCCGGCAGGTCGCCAACGCGGTGATCACCCAGGCCGGCGCCCGCAACGTGTTCGCCGACTGCGACGCCGACTTCAAGCCCGGCTCCTGGGAGGACGTCGTCGCCAAGAACCCGGACTGGATCCAGCTCGCCGTCCGCAACCGGGGCAGCGAGGAGGCCACCCGCAAGGCCTTCGACGACGCCGAGGCGTTCCTGCGTGGCTTTCCCGCGACCCAGGGTCTGAAGGCCGTCCAGGAGGGCCACTTCGTGCGGCTCGGCTCCGAGGTCACCACCATCGCGGGCGTGCGCAACGCCGACGCCGTCCGGCAGATCGCCGCCACCGTCCACCCCGACCTCGTCAAGAACGGGCAGTAGCCGGTGACGTCGGCCGTCTCCGCCGAACGGCGCGACGAGCCCCGCCCGGCCCGCACCCTGCGGGCCGGGCCGCTGGCCGTCGCGCTGACCGCCGCCCTGGTGCTCGCGCTGACCGCCGCCGTGTCGTTCGGCGCGGTGGACATCCCGCCCGGCGAGGTCTGGTCGGTGGTCGCCCACCACCTCACCGGGCGGGCCCCCGAACCCGGCACCCGCGACCTCATCGTCTGGCAGCTGCGCGTCCCGCGCGCCCTGCTGGCGGCGATGGTCGGGGCCGGGCTCGGCCTGGTCGGCACGGCCGTGCAGGCCCTGGTCCGCAACCCGCTCGCCGACCCCTACCTGCTCGGCATCTCCTCCGGCGCCTCCCTCGGGGCGGTCGCCGCGATCGTCCTCGGCACCTCGCTCGGCCTCGACCTCGCCTTCGGCAGCGCGCTCGGCCTCACCGTCTCCCTGGCGGCCTTCGCCGGCGCGCTCGCCGCGTTCTCCCTGGTCTGGCTGGCGGCCCGGCGCGGCGGCGGCTTCTCCCCGCTGCGCCTGGTCCTCGCGGGCATCGCCATCGCCCAGTTCCTCGGCGGCATCACCAGCTACCTCGTCCTGCAGACCCGCGACGAGCAGCAGACCCGTGGCGTGCTGTTCTGGCTGATGGGCAGTCTCGGGGGCGCCGTATGGGCCCAACTCGCCGTCCCCGCCGTCGCGGTGGCGCTCGGATTGGCCCTGCTCCAGGCCCGTGCCCGCGGGCTCAACGCGATGCTCATGGGCGACGAGACGGCCGCCGGGCTCGGCGTGGACGTCACCCGGCTGCGCCGGGAGGTCTTCGTCGTCACCAGCGTGCTGACCGGCGTGCTGGTCGCGGTCTCCGGCGCGATCGGCTTCGTCGGACTGATGGTGCCGCACGTCTGCCGTCTGCTCGTCGGCGGCGACCACCGGCGCCTGCTGCCGCTGTCCGCGCTCACCGGCGCGCTGCTGCTGGTCGTGGTCGACACCGTGGCCCGCACCGCGCTGGACGGCCAGGAACTGCCGATCGGCGTGGTCACCGCCGTCCTCGGCGCCCCCACCCTGCTCTACCTGCTGGACCGACGACTGGAGCGCACGTGAGGATCGCCGTCGAGGACCTGAGCGTCACCCTGTCCGGGCGGGCGGTGGTGGCCGGCGTCCACCTGGTCGCCGAGGAGGGGGAGATCGCCGGCCTGGTCGGGCCCAACGGCAGCGGCAAGTCCAGCCTGCTGCGCACCGTCTACCGGCACCTGCGGCCCAGCGCCGGGCGGGTGCTGCTGGCCGGGCGCGACCTGGCCGGGCTGCGCCCCGCGCAGTCCGCCCGGCACATCGCCGCGCTGCCGCAGGAGCGGGGCGGGGACTTCGAGTTGAGCGTCCGCGAAGTGGTCGCGATGGGCCGAACCCCCTACAAGCGGTCGTTCGCCGCCGACGACGCCGAGGACCACCGGATCACCGCCGACGCGCTGGCACGCGTCGGCATGGCGGACGCCGCCGACCGCCGCTTCGCCCAACTGTCCGGGGGCGAAAGGCAACGGGTGCTGCTGGCCCGCGCGCTCGCCCAGCAGCCCGACGTCCTGGTGCTGGACGAGCCGACGAACCACCTGGACGTCCGCCACCAGGTTGAACTCCTCGCCCTGCTGCGGGACCAGCGCCGCACCACCCTGGTCGCGCTGCACGACCTCAACGCCGCCG
Source organism: Kitasatospora sp. NPDC091276 (assembly GCF_040684355.1). Classification (NCBI taxonomy): domain Bacteria; kingdom Bacillati; phylum Actinomycetota; class Actinomycetes; order Kitasatosporales; family Streptomycetaceae; genus Kitasatospora; species Kitasatospora sp. NPDC091276. The sequence goes on from NZ_JBFBFU010000001.1 coordinate 80,425, forward strand.
CCTCCGTCTGCGACCGGCTGCACGTCCTGCACCGCGGCGCCCTGGTGGCCTCCGGGGCGCCGCGCGAGGTGCTGACCGCGGAGCTGCTGGCCGAGGTTTTCGGCGTCCGGGCCGCGGTGGTGGAACACCCGCTCACCGGCGACCCGTTGATCGCCTTCGACCACCGCACACCGGCCGTCCCGACCGCCCCGGCCCCGGTGGAGGGTGCCGGGGCCGGGGCGGACGCTGGTGGGGCGGGGGTCGAGGGGGTGCAGGCTGCCGAGGTGGGGCCCGCGCGTCAGAACGCCTCGTAGTGGCTCGGCCGGCCGTCGAGTTCGACCAGCCGGCCGCGCTGCGCGGCGTCCTCGCTGCGCAGCAACTCCCAGTCCCCGTCGGCACGGTGGAGTACCGATGAGTGCCAGGGCGTCATCCAGGCGTCGGCGGCCTCCAGTAGCCGGATGCCGAACTTCGGCGCGCCCGCCGGTTGCGGGTGGATGGAGAGCCGGACCGACCGGGGGTGCTGCTCGGCGATCAACTCGCCCCAGGCGCGGCTGCGCTGGATCACCCCGTACGCGCGGCGGCGGCAGTCGCGTTGCAGGGCGGAGCGGGTGCCGGTGAAGCCGACGGTGTCGTCGGTCAGGAAGCGGGTGATGCCGCGGTAGAGCCGCAGGGTCTCCTCGTCCGTCAGCACCAGCTCGCGCAACTCCTCGACGCTCGGCGCGTACTGGGCGTGCACCCGGGCGCGTTTGTCGTCGTACGGCAGGTCGCCGAGGACGTCCCGCAGGTCGAAGGTGGCGAGGTGGGAGAGGTCCTCGCGTGCGATCATCGCCGTCAACTCGTCGGAGTACTCGTCGATGTGGTCGTCGGGGACGTGGACGAGGTCGCCGAAGATGTGGCCGTCCGAGCAGATCAGGATCCGCGCGCCGGGCTCGTAGTACCCGCTGATCTCCGCGCAGAGCCCGTCGAGGAAGGTGAGCGACAGTCGCTCGCCCTCGTCGGGCAGGTGACTGAGCACCTTCGCGGGATTCGGTGACTTGCAGGGGAAGCCGGGCAGGGTGAACAGGATCGGGTCGCCGGCGGTGATGAAGTCCGTCAACTGGGCTATCTGGAACGGGAAATGCTCGGGCCTGGCGTCCAGCCCCGGGTCGGAGGCGCGGCGGTGCGGCAGCAGCAGGCCGAGGATCCGGGCGGCGAGCCGCGCGGCGGACTGCGGGTCGGACTGCGGGTCGGCGCCGCCCCCGGTGTTCGCGGGCTCGGGCGCGGGTGTGGGCCCGGGTGCGGTGTGGTGGTGGCGGGTGGAAACGGTGCCGGCGGGCGGCATGGTGGTCCTCCGTGGAAGGTGGTGCGGGCGTGGAGCGGACGCCGGGTGGACGTCGGCGGGCGGCCGAGAAGTGTTCGTGCGGTGGCCGAGGGCCCCGGCTCAGACCCGCCGGTCATAGCCGACGGGCAGCCGGTTGACCCCGCGCGCCAGGACGGCGGGGATCCAGGCGAGGGAGTCCAGGCCCTCGCCGGGGGCCTCGGACGGGCGCAGCCCGGGCAGCCGGGTGAGCAGGGTGGCGATGGCGGTCTGGAGTTCGGCCCGGGCCAGGGCGGCGCCGGGGCAGTAGTGGATGCCGTGGCCGAAGGCGAGATGGGCGTTGGGCGTGCGGTCGAGGTCGAGGCGGTCCGCGTCCGGGAACCGCGTCTCGTCCCGGTTGGCGGCACACAGCGAGACGATCACCGAGTCGCCGGCCGGGACGGTGGTCCCGAACAGGTCTCCGTCCTCGGCGAGGAAACGCCAGGTGGTGAGCTCGAACGCGGCGTCGTGGCGCAGCAGTTCCTCCACCGCGCGGGCCAGCAGGCCGGGGTCGTGGGCGGGCCCCTCGGAGAGGGAGCCGCGCAGCCGGGCGAGCTGGTCGGGGTGGCGCAGCAGGGTGATCAGCATGGTGGTGATCTGGTTGGTGACCGGCTCCTGGCCCGCGACCAGCAGCTGGAACACCATGGAGTCGAGTTCCTCGCGGCTCAACTCGCCCGCGTCGTGGGCGGCGACGAGGCGGCCCAGCAGGTCGGCGCCGGCCGTGGCCGGGTCGTGCCGGTCGTGATCATCGGCGGGGTTCCCGGCGCGCTTGTGGGCGACGACGTCGGCGATGTACGTCTGGAGGCCGCGCAGCCGCGCCTCGTACGCCGGGCGGCCCGGGTCGTGCGGGCCGACGGGCTGCACGACCTTGCCCCAGTCGCGGTCGAAGCGCATCGCCAACTCGGTCGGCAGACCGATCACTTCGGCGAGCACCCGGAACGGGAAGTGTGCCGCGAAGCCGGCCACCAGCTCGGCGCCGCCGGCCTCGGGCAGTTCGTCGACCAGTTCGTCGGCCAGCTCCTGGAAGCGCGGGCGCAACGACTCCACCCGGCGCGGCGCGAAGGCGTCCAGGACGAGCCTGCGCATCGTGGTGTGCTTGGGCGGGTCCTGGTGCAGCAGGTGGACCTGCAACTGGGAGTGCTGCGGCTCCGGCATGATCGACGCCAGCTTGCGCCAGTTCTCGTTACCCAGCGCGTGGTTCTTGCCGAACCGGGGGTCGTTGAGGGCCTCGTGGGCGGCCTGGTAGCCGGTGACCAGCCAGGCGTGGATGCCGCTCGGGAACTCCACCCGGTGTACCGGCCCGGCCTCGCGCATCCGCCGGTAGAGCGGGTACGGGTCGCTCTTGTACGCGGGGCCGTACAGCGGTACGGGGTCCGGGAGCTGGTCGTACCCGTACGGGCAGCGCGGCTCGTCCGCCGGGTGGGCCGGCGCCGGGTCGTGGACGGTGTCGGTCATCTGCGGTGTTCCTCCGGTCGTGCGGGCATGACGGGGTGCGGGCTCTGGGGGCACGGGCCCCGGGGTGCGGGCGAGGGGAGCTGGGGAGACGCGGTCCGGCGGTCTCAGGTCCGTGGACGGCGGTGCAGGGCGAGCAGGACCACGGCCGTCGCCGCGACCAGGGCGGCCATGGCGATACCCGCCCGGGTGCCGGTGGTGGCACGGTCGCCGGCCAGCGCGGCGGCGCCGGCCAGGGCCGGGCCGAGGGCGAAGCCCAGGCTGCGGGCCAGTTGGACGGCGGAGCCCGCGGTGGCGAGCTTCCCGGGGGGCGAGGCGGTCATCACCAGGGCCTGGGTGGGGCCGCCGTTGAGGCCCATCCCGACACCGGCCAGGGCGAGCCGCCAGGCGACGTCGGCCGCGGACCAGCCGGTGTCCAGCGGGACGAGCAGCGCCAGGCCGAGGGTGGTGACGGTGGCGCCGGCGAGCGCGGTCGGGCGGGCGCCCCAGCGGTCGGCCAGCCGCCCGCCGACCCGGCCGGCCAGCACCATGCCGAGCGGGAAGGCCAGCATGGTGAGCGCGGTGGCGGTGGCGCTCTCGCCACCCGGGCCGCGCAGGTGCTGGGCGAGCAGGTAGTGGCAGGCCGCGAAGCCGGCGGCGAGGGCCAGCACCGACGCGTTGACCCCGACGGTTCCGGCGGCCCGCAGCACCTCGGCGACCGGCCTGCCCCCGGGGCGGCGCAGCCAGACCAGCACCAGAGGGGCGGCGGGCAGCGCCAGCAGCAGCCACAGCGGCGCCTCCGGGGCCAGGGTCAGTGCGAGCAGCACGGCGGCGACGGCCGCGCCTATCAGGGCGGCGTCGCCGAGTGATGCCCGGTCGGGCGGGCGCAGGCGGCCCCGCCGCGGGGCGTACCGGCGCACGATCAGCACGGCGGCCAGACAGACCGGCAGCTTGATCAGGAAGACCGCCCGCCAGCCGAAGTGGTCCAGCAGCAGGCCGCCGATGACCGGCCCGGTGACGGCGCCGAGCGGGCCGAGCGTCGCCGGGACGCTCATCGCCCGTCCGCGGGACTCGGGGCGGACGGAGGTGGCGGCCAGCACCGGCATCAGGACGAACAGCACCGCGCCGAAGGCGCCCTGGAGCAGCCGGGCGGCGATCAGCCAGCCCGCCCAGGGGGCGAGGGAGGCCAGCACGCTGCACGCGGCGAAGCAGCTGACGGCGAGCAGCAGCGCCGAGCGGGTGCCCACCTGGTCCAGCCAGCGCCCGGCGGGCAGGAGGAGCGCCACCAGAGGGAGTTGGTAGCCGAGGGTGGCCCACTGGGCGACCCCGGCGGACACGTGCAGGCTGGCCGAGATGTCGGTGAGGGCCAGGTTGACCACGTTCATGTCGAGCATCGCGACGAACGAGAGCAGCCCGGCGGCCACGACCAGGATCCACCGGTCCGCTGCATCGGATTGACGGCTCGTCAGTGTGGCGGCGGCCAGTGGCTGTTGCGCTGCCATGGAGTCCCTCCGTTGCCCGGCTGCTGTCCCGGACACCGCCTCGGCGGCGGGGTCCGGTACAGCAGTCGGAGGCGCGGGGGCTCCAGTTCCGAACATGTGGGGGAATTTTCGGATGGGCGGACGGATGGGCGGGTGGGGGTGGCAGGTGGCGCGCGGCGGGCAGATGGCAACAGACAACTGACAACTAACAGATAACAGATTTCGAAATCTGTTATCTGTTAGTTGTCATCTGTTACCCGCCACCTGCCGTCCGTCCGCTCAGCAGGCCGCTGCGAGTTCCCCGCCCTCGGCCGCGCGGAGCCGGGCTATCAGCTCCTCCCGGGCGCGGGCGACTCGGGAGCGTACGGTGCCGATCGGGCAACCGGCGACCTCGGCCGCCTCGGCGTAGCTCAGGCCGACCACCTGGGTGAGCACGAAGGCCTCCCGCCGCTGGGCGGGCACCCGGTCGAGCAGGTCCCCGAGCGCGACGCCGTCCTCGAACCCGGCCGCCGGTTCGGCCCCCTGCCGCTCCGCCGCCTCCTGCCAGTCCGGCAGCGCCGCGCAGCGCGGTCGGGCGGCGGCCGTCCGGTACCGGTCGATCACCGTGCGCCGGGCGATCGACAGCAGCCAGGTGCGGGCCGAGGAGCGGCCGGCGAACGCGGGCAGGCCGCGCAGCGCGCGCAGGAAGGTCTCCTGTGCGAGGTCGTCGGCGGACTGGACGTCGGTGAGGTGCGCGACGAACCGCCAGACGTCCCGCTGGGTGGCACGGACGAAGGCCTCGACGTCCGGGGCCCGGCCCGCGCGGGCGGTCAGCGCGAGCGCGGTGAGCTGCTCGTCATCCACGGCGGCCTCCCACCCGGCCGGTCCCACCGCGAGGGCAGTGCGGGACGATGGTCGTATGAGATGCGCGCAGTTCCGTACCGCCCTGTCGGCCCGGCTCGACGGCGAACCGACCGGACTGCCGGTTGGCCGGCTGGACGGGCACGTCGCGCGCTGCGCCGGCTGCCGGGCGTGGCTGGAGCGGGCCGAGCAACTGCGCGGCCGCGTCCGGGTGAGCGCCGCCGCCGGCCCGTCGGAGGAGTGGTCGGCCCGCCTGCTGGACGGGCTCGGCGTGAGGGGGCTCGGGGGCGGTCAGGCTCCGGACGGGCCGGAGGCCGTGGAGCGGTAGGACGGTGGCGCCGGCCCAAGCCGGTGCGCCGTCGTAGTCAGGCATGCGAAGGTCCTGAGGGGAGGGCTGGGAGCGGCGCCACCCGAGGCGGCGCCGCCGGCGGTCGATGGGACTTCCGCGCGGCCCACGGCGCCTCCACGGAGGAGACGGCGGGCGGGCGCGGGCCCGGGCCCTGGTGGCACGGCGGCGAAGGCACGGCCGAGCGGCAGGGCGACCTGCCCGCCGAGCGAACCCCGTGGGCCCTGCGGTCCCGGCGGCGGTGGGCTGCTGGGGCGGTGGGCGGAGGAGTGGGGGCGGCGGGCGCGTCAGCAGGCGAGGGCGAGCGCCGGCGGGCCGCGCCGGACCACGGCATGGGTGAGCAGCACCGACCGGGATGGCCGGGTCCGGCTGCCGGTGGGCCGGGGCGCAGTCGGCGGGCGGTAGCCGAAGGGGCGCGCGAACAGCGCCAGCAGCGGGAGCACCAGCACTCCCGCGACCACGGTGCCGAGCGCGCCGAGCAGGTCGAAGAGCCGGACCAGCGCGGCGTCCCCGCGCCACAGCAGCAGCGCGCAGGCCAGCGCGGCGAGCGCGTGGGCGGCGATCATCCCGGGGGACATCCCGTGCGCCATCCCGTGTGCCATGCCGTGTGTCGTCCCGGAGGGCATCCCCGCCATCCCGGCCACGTCCAGCGCCGTCCCATCGGCCGAAGCCGAAGCCGAAGCGGACGCGGAGACCGACATGGAGACCGACGCGGACGTGGGTACCGATACCGATACCGGGGCGGAAACCACACCCGCCGCCGCCGTCCCGTGGTGCATGCCAGCCATGGCGTGCAGGCCGTTGGCGGCGGGCGGGACGTCCGGGTCGAGGCCCGCCATCCGGGCCAGCTCGACGGGGGAGAGCCCGCCGGGGATCCGCTCGGGGTTGCAGAGCAGCAGCGAGGCCCAGTCCGTGGTGGCGAGCCGGCCGAGACCGCCGCCTCCCCGCCCGAGCGCCGCGGCCTGTTCGAACAGCAGGTGCAGCGCGCTCTGCGCCGCGACCATCCAGGCGCTGATCGCGCCGAGCCCGCGCCGCTTGCCGGCGAGCAGCCAGGTCAGACCGAGGACGGCCCCGAACGCGCCGGCCAGCACCGGCGGTGAGACCCCGGCTCCGGCCATGGCGACGTGCGCCGCGGCGGCCAGCGCCACGCACAGCGCGGCGAAGACCACGGCGCGCAGCAGGCGGATCCGGTCGGTCATCACGATGGCACTCATCGTCGCACCCGTCCCGCCCGGCCCGGACCGCACCCTCCGGTATTGGCCGGTTCCACCCCGTGAGACCATGCCCGGCCCCGTGCCGCCGCGCGTCGGGACGCCCGGTCCGGCCGCCGCACCAACCCGTTCGTACGACCATCGACACGGTTTGACATCGCTCCCCGCTTGCTCACTAAATGTGCACACCCCGGCACCGATGGTGGCCGCCGGGCGGACCCCGAACGCGAAGCAGGAGGCCCGGCCATGGAGACCTCGACCGGCTTGGCGGCCCCCGCCGCCGACCTCGCCGACCCCCGCTTCTGGCAGCTGCCCGCCCCCGCCCGCGCGGCCGCCTTCGCCGAACTGCGCCGACTCCCCGCGCCGGTGTTCTTCGGAGATCCCGCCACCGGCCGGGGCTTCCACGCGCTGGTCCGCCACGCCGACGTGGTCGAGGCCAGCCGCACCCCCGCGGTGTTCCTCAGCGGCCCCGGCGTCACCACCCCGGAACCGCCCCGCTGGGTCCGGCTGGTGTTCGGCGACTCGATGGTCAACCTCGACGACCCCCGGCACGCCCAGCTGCGCAGGATCGTCTCGCGAGCCTTCACCCCCCGGCTGCTCGGCCAGGTCGAGGAGGACATCCGCCGCGTCGCCACCCGCCTGGTCGACGACGTCGAGCGGAGGCGGCCGGAGGACTTCGTCACCTCCGTGGCCGCCGAGCTCCCCTTCCAGGTGATCTGCACCATGATGGGGATCCCGGAACACCCGCGCCGAATGATCCTGGACCAGGTCAACCACGCTTCCGAGAACATCGGCGTGGCCCGCCCGCTGCGCCGCCGGATCCGGATGCCCGGGCGCGGGCTGCTGGCGCTGGCCCGCATGCAGGGCATGGTCGCCTCGATCGGCCGTGAGCGCCGCCGCAGGCCCACCGAGGACCTGATCTCCGCCCTGGTCACCGCCGACGTGGACGGCCGTCGGCTCACCGGACGCGAACTCGGCGCGTTCTTCTCCCTGCTGCTGGTGGCCGGCGTGGAGACCACCCGCAACGCGCTCGCCCACGGCCTGCACCTGCTGACCGCGCACCCGGAGCAGCGCGCCCTGCTGCTCGCGGACCTCGACGGGGGGCTCGGCGGTGCGGTCGACGAGATCATCCGCCACGCCACGCCGATCATCCACTTCCGCCGGACCCTCGCCGTCGACCACGAGCTCGGCGGCCCGGGGGGCCCGCTGCTGCGCGCGGGAGAGAAGGTCGCACTGTTCTTCGGCTCGGCCAACCGGGACGAGACGGTCTTCCCCGACCCGGACGCGTTCGACATCACCCGCACGCCCAACCCCCACCTCGGCTTCGGCGGCGGAGGGCCGCACTACTGCATCGGGGCGCACCTGGCCCGGCAGGAGATGAAGGTGCTGTTCCGCGAGCTGTTCGCCCGGCTGCCCGAGGTGCGGTCGGTCGGCGAGCCGGACATCGTTCCGTCCAACTTCGACCACCGGGTCCGGTCGCTGCGCTTCACGTTCTGAACCGTCCGAGCCCTCCGAGCCCTCCGAGCTCTCCGAACCCTCCAGCCCTCCGAGCCCCCGTTCGCGCCCTACCCGCCGATCGGCAGCCCCCGGTCGGCCTTCACCTGCTTCATCGTCAGATGGGAGTTGACCTGCGCGATCCCCGGCAGGCCGGAGAGCACGTCGGTGATGAAGCGCTCGTACGCGGCGATGTCGGCCACCGCGATGCGCAGCAGGTAGTCGGGTTCCCCGAAGAGGCGGTGCGCCTCCACCACTTCCGGCAGCTCCGCCACCCGGCGTTCGAACTCGGCGACCGTCACCTGATCCTCGTGACGCATGGTGATCGTGACGAAGGGTTGGAAGCCGCGTCCGACCGTCGTGCCGTCCAGGAGCGCGCGGTAGCCGCGGATCACGCCGTCCTGCTCCAGTTGTCGGACCCGGCGCAGGCAGGGGGAGGGGGTGAGGTCCACCCGGGCGGCCAGGTCGGCGTTGGTCAGGCGGCCGTCCTGCTGGAGCTCGCGGAGGATTCTGCGGTCGATTCGGTCCATGGCGCAATATTCTGCCAAAACGCGGGCCGGGCGAGCAGGAAGTGGCCATCGCGTGCCAGGGCTATCCGGCTACCTTCAGTGACCGAACGCACCGGACAGGTGCCGCGAGGATCACCGGACCAACGGCCGGGACCCGCCCGAACGAGCACGACAGGTCACCGCCACCCATGGACACCCACGCCCTCCTCCTCTTCCTCGGAGTCGACCTGCTGCTGGTCTGCACACCGGGGCCCGACTGGCTCTACATCGCCGCCCGGGGCCTCGGCCAGGGCCGGCGCGCCGCCTTCACCGCGGTCGGCGGCGTCTGCGCCGGCTACGCCGTCCACACCCTGCTCTCCAGCGCCGGCCTGGCCGCCGCGCTGCGTGCCGTCCCCGCCGCTCTGCCCGTCCTGCGCCTCACCGGCGCCGCGTACCTGCTGGTGCTGGCCGTCACCATGCTGCTCGCGCTGCGCAAGGGCGGGGGCGCCACGGCCCTCACCGAGCCCAAGCCGCAGCCCACCGCGACCGTGCTGCGCCAGAGCATGCTGACCGCCCTGCTCAACCCCAAGGGGCTGCTGCTCTACCTCTCCCTGGTGCCGCAGTTCGTCGAGCCGGGCGCCGCGCTGCCGGTCGGCGGGCAGGTGCTCGCCCTCGGCTCGCTCAACGTGCTGGCCTGCGCCGTCGTGTACGGGCTGGTCGCGCACGCCAGCGGACGCCTGGGCGGACGGCTCGGCGGCACCCCGCGCGCGGCGCGCCGGATGACCCTCGTCTCGGCGGTGCTGCTGATGCTGGTGGCGGGCGTCACGGCGAGCGCCTGAGAACGGGAGCACAATGCCGGGCATGACAGAGCGTCCGACCTTCCCCGGCACCCGGCCCGCCGATCAGCTCGCGCCCGCCGGTCAGGCCGTGTCCACCGATCAGCCCGCGCCCGCCGATCAGCCCGCCTCCACCGGTCAGGCCGTGTCCGCCGAACAGCCCGCCCCCGGCGGGGAACCCGCGGACCGGCCCACCGCCGAACTCTGGACCGCCCTCGGCGGATCGGCCGACCTGCTGGGGCGGGTCTCCTTCCACGGCCCCGGCGACGTCCTGCCCTCCGGCCTGCCGGTGCGCCGGCTCGCCCGGGCCACCGTGGCCGCCTGCTCGCTGGCCGCCGCCGAACTCGCCGCCCACCGCGCCGGCGGTCCGGTCCCCGCCGTCCGGGTGGACCAGGGCGCCGTCGCCACCGCCTTCGTCAGCGAACGCCACCTGACCGTCGACGGTCGCACGCCCGTCAGCTTCGCCCCGCACTCCGGCTTCTGGCGCACCGCCGACGGCTGGGTCCGCACCCACGCCAACTACCCGCACCACCGCACCCGACTGCTCGCCGCCCTGGACCTGCCCGCCGACGCCGGGCCCGAACAAGTCGCCGAGTTGCTGGGTGGACTGCCGGCGGAGCAGGTCCAGGAGCGGGCGTTCGAAGCGGGGGCGCTCGCCGTGGCCGTCGCGCCGGTGAGTGCCACCATGCACCCCCTGGTGGAGAGCCGGGTGACCGGCACCGCGCCCGTCCGCCCGCTCGGCGACGCCGGCCCGGAGCGGCCCGCCGCCGGGATCCGCGTCCTCGACCTCACCCGGGTCATCGCCGGACCGGTCGCCACCCGCACCCTCGCCCTGCTGGGCGCCGACGTCCTGCGCGTCGACCCGCCCCAGCTCCCCGAGGCCGACGACGCCCACGCCGACACCGGCTTCGGCAAGCGCTCCACCCGCCTCGACCTCGCCGATCCCGCCGACCGCGCCGTCTTCGACGGCCTGCTCGCCACCGCCGACGTCCTCGTCACCGGCTACCGCCCCGGCGCCCTCGACGCGCACGGCCTCGCCCCCGACGCACTGCCGGCCCGCCACCCCGGCCTGATAGTCGCGCAGCTCTGTGCCTGGGGCTGGACCGGCCCCTGGGCCGGCCGGCGCGGCTTCGACAGCCTCGTCCAGGCCGGCGTCGGCATCGCCGCCCACGAGGCCGGCCCCGACGGCCGCCCCGGCGTACTGCCCGCCCAGGCCCTCGACCACGGCACCGGCTACCTCGTCGCCGCCGCCGTCCTGCGCGCCCTCACCGAGCAGCGCACCGGTCGGCCCGGCGGCCGCCACCTGCGGTTCTCCCTCGCCGGTACGGCCTCGTGGCTGCTGCACGGCATCCCGCCCGAGGCGCCCGCCCCTGCTGCCCCGGCGGACGGCGCTCCGGACACCGGGGCGTACGACCCGGCCCGGTGGCTCGCCGAGACCGACTCCGCCTACGGACGGCTGCGCCACGCCCTGCCGCCCATCGCCTACACCGGCGCACCCACCGACTGGTCCCGCCCGCCGGGGCGCTGGGGGACGGACGCGCCGGTCTGGCTCTGAGGACGCCGCGCAACCGCCGCCCCGACCGGCGGTGTCACCGGCGGCTGGCAGCATCGGCGCATGACTGCACACGCCACCGACTACACCTGGTTCGAGCAGCGCTACCCCATCCCCGGGGCGGCCCACTGCCTGACGCTGGTCGAGGGGATCACCGCCGACGAACTGCTGCGCCGCTTCGGCGCCCTGCCCGGGCGGGAGGTCACCGGCCTGGACGCCGTGGTCGCCGCCTGGGAGACCTTCGACGACGGGGAGGACGAGGAGGCCGAGGCCCGGATCGAGCCGGAGGATGACCGGCTGCTCGTCGCCGTCGCCGAACTCGACGGGTGGGCCGTCGTCGTCGAGGTCTTCGGCTACCTCGGCAGCCTGCCCGACGTCATCCGCCGCCTCGCCGACGGCACCCGGCTGGTCTCGCACTTCCGGAACGCCGTCGCGGTGGACCACTTCAACTGGTGGGAGCAGGGCAGCTGCCGGCTCCAGTTCGAGCCGCTGTTCCCCACCCAGCGGCACGGTTCGGACGCCGACGCCCCCGGTGTCCCCGCGCTGCTGACGGCCTGCGGCTTCCAGCTCGACGGGGAGGGTCACGACCTGCACACCGAGGCCGCGTTCGCGCTGGCCGAGCGGCTGACGGACGTCCGGCTCACGCCGGAACGGCTGGAGGCCGCCACGTTCCGGATCGGCTACGCGCCGACGCGCTAGCTAGCTGCGGAGTGAGGCCCGTGAAGTCAGGCCCGTGAAGTCAGACCCCCGCCGGGATCTGCTTGGCCCGGCCTCGCATCTGGAGGGCCGTCACGATCTCGATCAGCCCGAGGATCAGCAGCCAGCAACCGGCCAGGACGGTCAACGCGGCGATCGAACCGACCGGCCAGACCAGCAGCAGCACACCGGCCACCGTGTTGGCCGCTCCTGCGAAGGCCTGCCAGCCACGGGCCGGCATCTCCGGGTCGGAGACCGCGGCGGCGAGCTGGGTGATGCCCCGGAACAGCCAGCCGATGCCGATCCAGATCGCCAGCAGGACCAGCGACTGCGCCGCGCTGCGGAAGCAGAGCAGCCCCAGCAGGACGCAGATCGCCCCGCTGATGAAGGCCAGCACCCGCAGTGCGGTGGTCGCGTGGGTGCCGAACGCGGCGACCAGCTGCACGATGCCGATGACCAGCAGGTAGAGGCCGAACAGCACGCCCACCACCAGCAGGGTCTCCTTCGGCCAGACGAAGACGACGATTCCGAGGGCCAGCGAGACGATTCCGGCGAGCAGCAGGACCTGCCAGGCGGCCTTGGCGAGCTGGCCGAGCGGACCCTGGACCGGGGAACCGTCGGGGGTGATGATCGGGGAAACCACGGTGGTGCACTCCTCGGGGCCGGGGACGGGCAGGGGTCGAACCCCAGACTGGCCGGGCCACCGCCGACCGGCGCGTCGGGTACGGCCGTTCGGGGGACGGAGACAGGAGAGGGAGGAGAGGTGGCGGAGGGGGATGGAAGGGGGACGGGAGAGGGAGCAGGGAGGAGACGAATGTTCGATGGAGCGGCTCCGGTGGCCTTCCGGTCGCCGGAACGACACCGTCCGGCCGCCTGCCGTCGATATCATCCGGCGGTATGACTTCTGAAGGGTGGGGGACCCGTTCGGTCGAGCCGGTCAGTCAGCACTACATCGTCTGCGGGGGCAACGCACTGGCCCACCGGCTGGTCCTGGAACTCGTCGAGCACTACGAGGTCCCGGTCGTCGTCCTGGTCGCCGATCGCACCCGCGACCACGCGCCGCAGATCGAGCAACTCCCCGGCGTCGCCGCCGTCGTCGAGTACGCCAGCATCACCGACGAGGCGCTGCGCGAGGTGTCGATCGACACCGCCCGCGGCCTCGCCCTCGTCGAGGGCAGCGACCAGGACAACATCCACGCCGCGCTCAGCGCCCAAGGCCACAACCCGGACATCCGGATCGTGCTCCGGATGTTCAACCAGCGCCTCGGCGAGAACATCGAACGGCTGCTCAGGAACGGCGCCGCGCTCTCCGGTTCCGCCACCGCCGCACCCGCGTTCGCCGCGGCGGCGCTCGGGCGGCCCAACTCGGTCGAGATCGGCGGACGCTTCCTGCACATCGCCTTCGACGAGGCCATCACCTCCGACCGGATCTGCGTGGTCGCCGACCACATCGACCGCCAGGACCTCAGCAGGATCCGCCTGCTGCCCGAACAGCGCGGCGACTCGGCCGACTTCGTCCGGCTCGCCAGCGAGTTCGGCGACGACGGGCCGGTCCGCCCCGGTGGCGTCCGCCGCGACGCGGAGCCGGAGCCGGAGCCGGTGCCCGAGGAGGAGCCGGGCGGCGTGGCCGCCCTCCAAGCGCTGCGCATCGAACCCAGGGAACCGATCAGCTGGGTGCGGCGGGCGCGCTGGCGGCTGCTCGACATGATGCGCTTCTTCACCAGCGCCCGGATGCGGCTGGTGCTGCTCACCGCCCTCGCCGCAGTGCTGATGGCCTTCGGCGTGCTCTGGTACCTGAACCGGAACTTCGGCTGGACCCTCTACATCTCGCTGCTCGACCTCGCGGGCGCCGCCCAGCCCGACCAACTCGCCGACATCGCCGCCGGGACCGGGACGGGCGGGCTGTGGCAGCGGGTGGCACAGGTGGTGATCACCATCTGCGGGATCACCTTCGCCCCGGTCGCCACCGCCATCGCGGTCGAGGTGCTCGGCTCCGGGCGGCGCGGGCAGCCCCGCAACCCCGGGGCCGGCACCCGGGACCACGTGATCGTCGTCGGCCTCGGCAACGTCGGCACCCGGGTCGCGGCCCAACTGCACGAACTGGGCGTGCCGGTGGTCTGCATGGAGCGCGACCCGCAGGCCCGGGGCATCGCCGCCGCCCGGGCGCTCGGCATCCCGGTGGTCCTGGGCGACGGCCCGTTCGAGGAGCAGTTGCGCCGCGCCCGGTTGAAGCACAGTCGGGCGCTGGTCGCGGTCAGCGGCGACGACGCCACCAACCTGGAGGCGGCCCTGGAGGCGCGCCACGGGAATCCCGAAGTCCGCGTGGTGGTGCGGCTGTTCGATGACAACTTCGCCGGGCACTTCTACGCGACGCTGGACAACGCGGCCTCGCGCTCGGTCTCGTACCTGGCCGCACCCGCCTTCGCCGCCGCCCTGATGGGGCGCGAGGTGCGCGGGATGCTGTCGGTGTTCCGGCACGTGCTGCTGATCGCCGAGTTGACGGTCGAGGACGGCAGCGGGCTGATCGGGATGAACCGGCACGACCTGGAGGACCCGGGCGGCGTCCGGGTGATCGCCGTCCGGTTCGCCCGCAGCGCGCAGTTGCAGTGGAACTTCCCCGACCGCACCCGGCGCCTCACCCCCGGCGACCAGATCGTGGTCGCCGCCACCCGTAGCGGGCTCGCCCGGCTCAACACCGCGCTGGTGGACGAGGTGTGATGGCGGCCGACGGGTAACAGCCGACAGGTAACAGCTAACAGATAACAGCTGACAGATTTCAGATGACGAAATCTGTCAGCTGTTATCTGTTGCTTGTCGGCTGTTACCTGTCAGCTGTCAGTCGTGAGCGGCCAGGTCACCGATTGGTGAAGGACGGCGGGCGCTTCTCGGCGAACGCCGCCATGCCCTCCTTCTGGTCCGCCGTGGCGAACGCCGCGTGGAACAGCCGACGCTCGAAACGGACGCCCTCGGCGAGGGTCGTCTCGAAGGCGCGGTTGACGCTTTCCTTCAGCATGACGGCCGCCGGGGTGGACATCGCCGCGACGGTCTCGGCCACCGTCAGGGCCTCGGCCAGCAGCTGGTCCGCCGGGACGATCCGGGAGACCAGGCCGGCCCGCTCGGCCTCCTCGGCGCCCATCATCCGGCCGGTCAGGCACAGTTCCATCGCCTTCGCCTTGCCGACCGCCCGGGTCAGCCGCTGCGAGCCGCCGATGCCCGGGATCACGCCGAGCTTGATCTCCGGCTGCCCGAACTTCGCGGTGTCCGCCGCCAGCAGGATGTCGCACAGCATCGCCAGCTCGCAGCCGCCGCCCAGCGCGAACCCGGCCACGGCCGCCACGACCGGCTTGCGCAGCGCGCCGAGCCGGTCCCAGGGGCCCAGCCAGTCGTCCAGGTAGACGTCCGGGAACCGGTTGCCCTGCATCTCCTTGATGTCGGCGCCGGCCGCGAACGCCTTCTCCGAGCCGGTGATCACCAGACAGCCGATCTCCGGGTCCCGGTCGAAGGCGGTCGCGGCCGCGACCACCTCGTTCATCAGCTGGGTGTTCAGCGCGTTGAGCGCCTTCGGCCGGTTGAGCGTGATCAGTCCCACCCGGCCCTTGCGCTCGACCAGGATCGTCTCGTAGGTCTCGGTCTCGGTCATCGCCGTTGACTCCCATTCCGCTGCTCGGCGCCGCGCGGGCGCGCCCTGACCATCCAACGATCTACGACGCGCCCCGCCTCGCGCCAGTCTTGGTATGCGAGACGGTCGTCACGGGTCCGGCTCCCCGCTGCGGAGCCGGGGCCCAGGGCTCCGGACACGGGCCGCCAGGGGTCAGAAGCGGACCCCGTAGCGCTCGGCCGCCTGCCGGACGGTCTCCGCCTTGACCTCGCCCCGGCGCGCCAGCGCGGCCAGCGCCGCCACCGCGACCGACTGGGCGTCCACGCCGAAGTGCCGGCGAGCCGCGTCCCGGCTGTCGGAGAGGCCGAAGCCGTCCGTGCCCAGCGACGTCCAGTCCTGCTCCACCCACGGGCGGATCTGGTCCGGCACCGCGCGCATCCAGTCGCTGACCGCCAGCACCGGCCCGGGCGCCCCTGCCAGTGCCCGCGTCACGTAGGGGACGCGCGCCGCCGCGCCCGTACCGGCCGCAGCCTGCGTCAGGTTGGCCGCGTCGCAGTCCAGTGCCTCCCGGCGCAGCTCCGTCCAGGAGGGTGCCGACCAGACGTCCGCCGCCACGCCCCAGTCCTCGCCGAGCAGTTGCTGGGCGGCGAGTGCCCAGCGAACGGCGGTGCCCGAGGCGAGCAGTTGGAGCCGCGGCGCGTCGCCGTCCGGGGAGGGCTCCGCCGGGCGGTAGCGGTACAGCCCGCGCAGGATGCCGTCGGTGATGTCAGTGACGTCGGTGACGTCGGTGACATCCGTGCCGGTCGGCAGCGGCGGCTGTGGCAGCGGCTCGTTGTAGACGGTCAGGTAGTAGAACACGTCCTCGCCGTGCGGGTGTCGGGGGCTGCTGCCGTACATCCGGCGCAGGCCCTCGCGGACGATCACCGCGACCTCGTACCCGAAGGCGGGGTCGTAGGACAGCGCCGCCGGGTTGGTGGAGGCGATCAACTGCGAGTGTCCGTCGGCATGTTGAAGGCCCTCGCCGGTCATCGTGGTGCGGCCGGCGGTGGCGCCGATCAGGAAGCCCCGGCCCAACTGGTCGGCCAGGGCCCACATCTGGTCGGCGGTGCGCTGCCAGCCGAACATCGAGTAGAAGATGTAGAACGGGATCACCGGCTCGCCGTGGGTGGCGTAAGCGGTCGCGGCGGCGGTCAGCGAGGCCATCGAACCGGCCTCCGTGATGCCCTCGTTGAGGATCTGGCCGGTCGCCGACTCCTTGTAGTGGAGCAGCTGGTCGCGGTCGACCGGGTCGTAGGTCTGCCCCAGCGGCGAGTAGATGCCGGCGCTCGGGAAGAGCGACTCCATGCCGAAGGTGCGTGCCTCGTCCGGGACGATCGGAACCCAGCGGTGGCCGGTGGCCTTGTCCCGCATCAGGTCCTTGACCAGTCGGACGAACGCCATGGTGGTCGCGATCTCCTGGGTGCCGGAGCCCTTGAGCAGCGTCTCGAAGGGCTTCGCGGGCAGCTCGGGCAGCGGGGTGAAGCGCACCCGGCGGGCGGGCGCGGGGCCGCCCAGCGCGGCGCGCCGCTCCCGGAGGTAGCGGGCCTCCGGGGAGTCCGGGCCCGGGTGCGCGTACGGGACCAGCTCGCCGGTCAAGGCGCTGTCCGGAATGGGAAGTTCGAGCAGGTCGCGCATCGCTCGGAACTCCGCCCCGGAGAGCTTCTTCATCTGGTGGTTGGCGTTGCGGGCCTCGAAGCCGGGGCCGAGCGTCCAGCCCTTGACCGTCTGCACCAGCACCACCGTGGGGGCGCCCCGGTGCTCCAGCGCCGCCCGGTAGGCGGCGTACACCTTGCGCGGTTCGTGCCCGGCCCGGGAGGTCGCGACGATCTCCAACAGCCGCTGGTCGTCCACGGTTTCGGCGATCGCCCGGAGCTCGGGCGCCGCCTGGAACAGGTGCTCGCGGACGTAGCGGGCGTCCGAGGCGGCGTAGGTCTGGAACTGTCCGTCCGGCACCGCGCCGAGCCGGCGCACCAGCGCGCCCGTGGTGTCTCGGGCCAGGAGGTCGTCCCAGGCCTCGCCCCACAGTGACTTGACGACGTTCCAGCCGGCGGCGCGGAACTGGCGCTCCAGCTCCTGGACGATCTTTCCGTTTCCGCGTACCGGTCCGTCCAGGCGCTGGAGGTTGCAGTTGACCACGAAGGTGAGGTTGTCCAGCCCCTCGCGGGCGGCCAGGGCGAGCGCGGCGGTCGACTCCGGCTCGTCCATCTCCCCGTCGCCGAGGAACGCCCAGACGTGCGAGCCGGAGGTGTCCTTGATGCCGCGCGCGGTCAGGTACCGGTTGAACCGGGCCTGGTGGATGGCCGACAGCGGTCCGAGGCCCATGGACACGGTCGGGAACTCCCAGAACCACGGCAGCCGGCGCGGGTGCGGGTACGAGGGCAGGCCGCCGCCGCCGGCCTCCTGCCGGAAGCGGTCCAACTGGGCCTCGCCGACGCGTCCTTCGAGGAAGGCGCGGGCGTAGACGCCGGGCGCGGCGTGGCCCTGGACGTACAACTGGTCGCCGGAGCCGTCGGCCTCCTTGCCGCGGAAGAAGTGCTGGAAGCCGACCTCGTACAGCCAGGCGGCGGACGCGTACGTGGCCATGTGCCCGCCGAGACCGCCGCGGTGGTTGCCCCTGGTCACCATGGCGGCGGCGTTCCAGCGGTTCCAGGCGGTGATCCGGCGCTCCATCGCCTCGTCGCCGGGGAACTCGGGCTCGGCGCCGGTCGGGATGGTGTTGACGTACGGGGTGTCCAGGAGCGGCGGGACGTCGAGCCGGCGCAGTTCGGCGTGTTCGACGAGGCGGCGCAGCAGGTGGGCGGCGCGGTGCGCTCCGCCGAAGTCGCGGGCGGCGTCCAGGGAGGCGCGCCACTCCGCCACCTCTTCGGGGTCGTGGTCGGGAAGCTGGTCGAGCTGGGACACGGATGGTTCCCCTTTGCCGGTGCTTCAGAGTGTCGATTCCGGGATGCGGAATGACATTTCTCTCCATGGAAGGTCTCTATGGACGGTAGGGAGTGATCCGGCGGCGCGTCAACCGCTACCGGGGGGTAATGTGAGCGATGATCGATCATCTTTATACGAACTATAATCCCGGGCCAGGACCCCGCCCGGATCCGCTTAGGCGGAGCGGTCGGCGTACTCCAGGACGTGTTCCGCCAACAGCCGCCCGACCTCCGGATCTCGCCGCCGGAAGGCCTCGATCAGCGGAGCGTGGTCGGCCGCGTTCTCGTGCAGCTCCGGGCGGACCCGGTGCAGCGACAGCACCGTCCACACCTCCACGCCCAGCCCCTCCCAGGTCCGCAGCAGCGCCCCGTTGCCGGCGGCGGCCACGATCTCGCGGTGGAAGGCCACGCCGTGCCGGGCCTGCCCGAGCGCGTCACCCGCCCTGGCCGCCGCCGCCATCCGTTCCGCGTGCCGCTCCAGGGCGGCGGTGTCCCCGGCCAGGCGGATGACCGCCGACTCGGCGGCCAGCCGCTCCAGTGCGGCCCGCACCTGGTAGACCTCGCGCAGTTCGGCCGGGCTGATCTCGCGCACCCGCACGCCCCGGTTGGGCTCGGCGTCGAGCAGCCCGAGCGACTGCAGCGAGCGCAGCGCCTCGCGCACCGGCGCCTGGCTGACGTTCAACTCGGCGGCCAGGCGCCGTTCCACGATCCGGTCGCCGGGCTGCCAGCGCCCGTTCAGCAGGCCCTCCAGCAGCAGTCCGCGCACCTGCTCGCCGAGCGGCACCCGGGACAGCGGGTCGGCGTCCCCGGCAGGCGGCGGAGGGCTCGGGCGGGTCATGCGGGCTCCTTGATCGTGGTTCATGACGCGTGGTTCATGACGCGTGGCGGTGCGGGGCCGGCGCCGCCGCCCGGTCAGGCCAGGCCCAACTCGTCGCCCACGCGAGGGGCGAGGAAGCGGGCGACGTCCGCCTCCCCGACCTCGGCGAGCGTCGCCGGGGACCAGTGCGGGGTGCGGTCCTTGTCGATCACCTGGGCGCGGATGCCCTCGACCAGGTCGTGCCCGCCCAGCGCGGCGCAGGAGACGCGGTACTCCTGGTCGAGCACGGCCTCCAGGGAGGGGAGCGTGCGGGCCCGGCGCAGCGCGGCGAGGGTCACCGTGACGGCCGTGGGGGAGTTGCCGAGGACCAGCTCCGCGGCCTCCTTCGCCTCCGCCACGCCGGAGTTCAGCAGTCGTTCGACGATCTCCGCGACGCTGTCGGCCGCGTAGCAGGCGTCGATCCAGCCGCGCTGTTCCGCGAGCGGGGCCCCCGGCGCGGGCTCGGCGTGCGCGGCGACGACGGCGGCCGGGTCGGGGCTTTCGGCCAGGGCGTCGAGCAGCGCCGCGATCCGCGTCGAGGGGACGAAGTGGTCCGCGAACCCGCACAGCAGCGCGTCACCGGGGCCCATCGAGGCCGAGGTGAGGCCGAGGTGGGTGCCCAACTCGCCCGGGGCGAGCGCGAGCAGCCGACTGCCGCCGACGTCCGGGACCAGCCCGATCCGGGTCTCGGGCATGGCGACGGTGGAACGTTCGGTGACGATCCGGACCGCGCCGTGGGCGGACAGGCCGATGCCGCCGCCCATGGTGATGCCGTCCATCACCGCGACGTACGGCTTCGGGTAGTGGGCGATCAGCGCGTTCAGCCGGTACTCGTCGCGGAAGAAGGCCCGGGTGCCGGCCCCGCCGGCCTTGGCGTCGTCGTGCAGTGCGCGGAGGTCGGCCCCGGCGCAGAGGCCGCGCTCGCCGGCGCCGGTCAGGACGACGGTGCGCACCCGGTCGTCCGCGGCCCACCCGGCCAGCGTCGCGTGGACGGTGGTGATCATGCCGTGGGTCAGCGAGTTGAGCGCCCGCGGTCGGTTCAGCACGATCCGTCCGGCCCCGCCGTCCAGGGAGACCTGGACCTCCGCCACCTCTGCGCTCATCGGGTCCGTTCCCGTCGTTCGGTCGTTCCTCGGTCTTGACGACTCCTGTCGCCCACCGTACCGGGGCGGCGCGGAGCCGTGATCACCTGACCGGGGGGGGCGGGCCGTCCTCGCGGCCCGCCGGCCGGCCGCCCGGGCCCGGTTCGGGGCCCTACGGCCAGGCGCGCAGGGCGAGTTCGGCGGTCCGGGCCAGGTCGGCGGCGGTGGCGCCGTCCCGGGCCTGCTGCGACATGCCCTGGATGACCGTGCCGAAGTAGCCGGCCAGCGCGTGCGGGTCGGCGTCGGGCGGGAGTTCGCCGTCCGCCTGGGCCGTGCGCAGCCTGGTCTCGAAGGCGTGGAGGTTGCGGTTGCGCAGGTCGCGCAGGTGGGCCTGGACCTCGGCGTCCTGCGGGGAGACGTTGGTGGCGGCGCTGATCACCAGGCAGCCGGCCGGGTGGGAGGGGTCGGGGTAGATGGCCGCCGCCTCGCGCAGGATCCGGGCGAAGGCCGCGTACGCGGTGGTCTCCTCCTGTAGGGCGGCCTCCGCGAACGCGCCGACGGGGGAGTGGCCGTAGTGGCGGACGACCTCCTCGAAGAGTGAGCGCTTGTCGCCGAACGCGGCGTAGAGGCTGCCGGGCCGGATGCCCATGGCGGTGGTCAGGTCGGTGACGGAGGTGGCCTCGTAGCCGCGCTCCCAGAACAGCCGGGTCGCCGCCGTCAGCGCCTCGCCCCGGTCGAAGGTCGGCGGTCGTCCGCGCCGGGGCCGCGTCGGGTTCTCGGTCATGCCGGAATTTTAGAACACCCGCTCAACAAGTGTGTTAGCTTCTTTCTTGAGCGACCACTCAACAAATAGGGTGGGCGAAGCGGGAAGGGGCTCAGTCATGGGCAGGCAGGCACTCAAGGGCAAGACCGCGCTGGTCACCGGGGGCAGCAGGGGGATCGGCCGGGCGATCGCCCGCAGGCTCGGCCGCGACGGCGCCACCGTCGCCGTCGGCTACGCCCGCGATCAGGAGGCGGCGGGTGAGGTCGTCGCGGGCATCCGCGCCGACGGCGGCCGGGCCTTCGCGCTGCCCGCCGAACTCGGCCGACACGGGGACGCGGCCGCGCTGTGGGAGGCGTTCGACGCCGGGATCGGCGCGCACGCGCCCGACGGCGGCGTCGACATCATCGTGAACAACGCCGGGATCGGGCGCAGTGCCGACCTCGCCGCGCTCACCGAGGAGGGCTTCGACGAGGTCTTCGCCGTCAACGTCCGTGCGCCGTTCTTCGTCGTCCAGCACGGACTGCACCGGCTGCGCGACGGCGGCCGGATCATCAACGTCTCCAGCGGCGCGGCCCGCCTCGCCATGCCGGAGATCATCGCCTACGGGGCGACCAAGGGGGCGCTCGACACCTTCACCCTCAACCTCGCCAAGCAGCTCGGCCCGCGCGGGATCACCGCCAACTCGGTCGCGCCGGGTGTCGTCGACACCGACGTCAACGCCGGCTGGCTGCGCGGCAACGCGGAGGCGGAGGCCCATGCGGCCTCGCTCGCGGCCCTCGGCCGGGTCGGGCAACCGGAGGACGTCGCGGACATCGTCGCCTTCCTCGCCTCCGATGACGCCCGCTGGGTCACCGGCCGGGTCATCGACGCCACCGGTGGGGCGGGCCTGTAGGCGCGGTGCGTCCGGTGCGCGGGGGGGAGTTCGAGGAGGGGGCGGGGGTAACGGATAACAGCTGACAGATGATGAAATCTGTCAGCTGTTATCTGTCATCCGTTCGCCGTCAGTTGTCGGCCGGAGGCTGTGGACCGGAGGCTGTGGACCGGAGGCTGTGGACCGGCTACGGCTGGACCCGCCCCGTCACCTCGCCGAACCCGATGACGGCGCCGTCCGGCCCCGGCGCGGTGGCGGTGATGGTGACCTCGTCGCCGTCCTCCAGGAACGTCCGGGTGGTGCCGTCCGGGAGCTTCAGCGGCTCCTCGCCGTTCCACGTCAGCTCGATCAGCGCGCCGCGGGTCTCCGGCTCCGGCCCGCTGACGGTGCCCGAGGCGAACAGGTCGCCGGTGCGCAGCGAGGCGCCGTTGACCGTCATGTGGGTGAGCTGCTGCTGTGCCGTCCAGTACATCGAGGCGAACGGCGGCCGGGACACCAGGTGCCCGTTCAGCCGGACTTCCAGCGCCAGGTCCAGTCCCCACGGTTCGCCGCCGCGGTCGTCCAGGTACGCCAGCGGCTCGACGTCGCGCTCGGGCGGCGCGACCCGGGCGTGCTGCAGGGCGTCCAGCGGGACGATCCACGGGGAGACGGAGGTGGTGAAGGACTTACCGAGGAACGGGCCGAGCGGCACGTACTCCCAGGCCTGGATGTCGCGCGCGGACCAGTCGTTGACCAGGCAGACGCCGAACACGTGCTCGCGGAAGTCGTCCAGGACGACCGGTCGGCCCAGCTCGGACGGGGTGCCGACGACGAAGCCGACCTCCGCCTCGATGTCCAGCCGCCGGGTCGGCCCGAACGACGGCGCCGGGTCGGAGGGGGCCTTGCGCTGCCCGTGGGGCCGCACCACCGGGGTGCCGGAGACGACCACCGTGCCGGCCCGCCCGTGGTAACCGATGGGCAGGTGCTTCCAGTTGGGGGTGAGCGGCTCCGAGCCCGGGCGGAAGATCCGGCCCAGGTTGGTGGCGTGGTGCTCGGAGGCGTAGAAGTCGACGTAGTCGGCGACCTCGAACGGCAGGTGCAGCTGGACCTCGCCCGCCGGCAGCAGCGCAGGCGACAGCGCCTCGCGGTAGGACTCGTCCGTCAGCCACCGCGTGAGGTCGGCCCGGACCTGCGTCCAGGTCGAACGCCCCGCCGCCAGCAGCGGGTTGAGCGAGTCCGCGGCCAGCAGCACGGACGGCGCCCCGGCCGCCCGGGCGGCCGCCGCGGCGTCCAGCACGAAGTCCCCGACGCGCACGCCGATCCGCCGCCGGCCGGGCTGGTCGGCGGCGGTGAACACGCCGTACGGCAGGTTGTGCACGCCGAACGGCGAGTCCTGGGCGCTGGCGAGCCAGCTGCGGGGGGTGGTGCTCAACGGTCCTCCTGGGGCTGTGATGTGGACGGCAGCAGGCCGAGCGCGGCCAGGTCGTCCAGGGGCTCGGCGATGCTGCACGTGCCGAACGCGGTGAACGAGTTCCGGATCACCGTGACCTGACGATCGGTCAGCGCGTGGACGGCCTTGGCCAGCACCGCGCCGTCGCGTTCCGCCAGCACCGCCGCTGCTGCGGCCCGGTCGGTCTCCTGCGCGGCCAGCAGCACGTTGAGGAAGCCGTGGTGCTCGAAGCCGGTGGTCGGGTCGGTGTGCCGGACGGCGTTGTGCAGTCCGGCGGTGCACTTGTACGGCAGTCCGCGCAGCGCGCAGCCGGTGAGGAAGGCGGCCAGTTCCTCCTCGTCCGGGAATGCCTCGGCCACCACCCCGCCGGTGCGGAACTTCGCCCGGTAGGGGCTGTCGACGAGCACGTCCAGCACTTCGCCCAGGCCGTCGCCGCGCAGGAGTTCGCGCGGCAGCTCGATGGCGGCCGGGACGTCCGGCGGCAGCAGCCGGTCCAGGGCGGCGACCGCCTCGGCGGCGTCCCGGACGGCGAGTTCGACGCCGGCCACCTCGAAGGACGCGGCGGCGGCGAGCGCCGGGCCGAGTTCGGCACTGCCCCCCGGCAGTACGAGCCCGACCCCGAGCGGCGCACCGCCCGCCACCGCCGCGGCCAACTCGCCCAGCCGGCCGGCCCCGCACAGGAGCGGGCCGACCGCCTCGGCGTACCAGGCCGCGCGGTGCCCGCGGTGCGCGGGCACCGCCTCGGCGACCGGCAGGTTCCCCGGGGGGAACACCGCGGCGTCGTCGAAGAGCCCGTGGAACAGCTCGGGGATCGCCCCGGTGGCCGGTGAGTCGGGCGCGGCGGACGAGGCGGCGCTCATCGCCCGGGCCCCCGCCCGGCCCAGGTCCAGGCGTAGTCGCCGTCCTCGCCGGCCCGGCCGCCCTCGCCGAGCTCCAGCGGGCGGAACGTGTCCACCATGACGGCGAGTTCGTCGAAGAACTCCACGCCGATGCTGCGCTCGTACGCGCCGGGCTGCGGCCCGTGGGTGTGCCCGCCGGGGTGCAGCGAGATCGAGCCCTGGCCGATGCCCGAGCCCTTGCGGGCCGCGTAGTCGCCGCCGCAGTAGAACATGACCTCGTCGCTGTCCACGTTGGCGTGGTAGTACGGCACCGGGATCGACAGTGGGTGGTAATCCACCTTGCGGGGAACGAAGTTGCAGATCACGAAGCCGTTGCCCTCGAACACCTGGTGGGCCGGCGGCGGCTGGTGGACCCGGCCGGTGATCGGTTCGAAGTCCCGGATGTTGAAGGCGTACGGGTACAGGCAGCCGTCCCAGCCGACCACGTCGAAGGGGTGGTGCGGCACGGTGTAGCGGGTGCCCGAGACGCCGTTCGGGCCGCGGTGCTTGACCAGCACGTCGACGTCTCCGGCGGCGTCCCCGGTGGCGTCGACGACCAGCGGGCCGACCGGGCCGCGGAAGTCCCGCTCGCAGTACGGCGCGTGCTCCAGCAGCTGCCCGTACTTGGAGAGGTAGCGCTTGACCGGGGTGATGTGGCTGTTCGCCTCGATGCAGTACGCGCGCAGCGGTTCGTCCCCGGCCGGCACCCAGCGGTGGGTGGTGGCGCGCGGGATGATCACGTAGTCGCCCTGGCCGACCTCGATCGAGCCGAAGACCGTCTCGACCGTGCCGGAGCCGGACTCCACGTACACGCACTCGTCACCGAGTCCGTTGCGGTACAGCTCGCTCGGGGCCCCGGCGGCGACGTACGAGATCCGCACGTCGCCGTTGCCGAGGACCAGGCGGCGGCTGCCGACGACGTCCGCGGACTTCCACTCCTGGTCCGCGAACAGCTCGTGCAGCTTGAGGTGGCGGGGGAGCAGGGGGTGGTTGGGCACCGTGGACTGGTCCGGCAGCTCCCACGGCACCGCGTTCACCACGGCCGAGGGGATGCCCCGGTGGTAGAGCAGCGAGGAGTCCGACGAGAACCCCTCCTCGCCCATCAACTCCTCGTAGTACAGCCCGCCTTCGGGTGTGCGGTGCTGGGTGTGCCGCTTGGGCGGGATGCTGCCCAGCTGCCGGTAGTACGCCATCTCCCTGCTCCTCCTCGACCGTGCTCAGCCGACCGTCCTCACGGTACGCCCGACCGTGCTCAGAGTTCCCCGGCACTCACAGGTTGCCGCGGGCGTCCTGCTCGCGCTCGATCGCCTCGAACAGCGCCTTGAAGTTGCCCTTGCCGAAGCCCAGCGAACCGTGCCGCTCGATGAACTCGTAGAAGACGGTGGGGCGGTCGCCGATCGGCTTGGTGAAGATCTGCAGCAGGTAGCCGTCCTCGTCGCGGTCGACCAGGATGCCGCGCGACTTCAGCTCGTTGATGTCCACCCGCACCTTGCCGATCCGGGCGCGCAGCTCCGGGTCGTCGTAGTACGAGTCGGGGGTGTCGAGGAACTCCACGCCGCGCGAGCGCAGCACGTCGACGGTGGTGAGGATGTCGTTGGTGGCGAGCGCCATGTGCTGGCAGCCGGGGCCGGTGTAGAACTCCAGGTACTCGTCGATCTGCGACCGCTTCTTGGCGATGGCCGGCTCGTTGAGCGGGAACTTCACCCGGTGGTTGCCGCTGGCGACGACCTTGGACATCAGGGCGGAGTAGTCGGTGGCGATGTCGTCGCCGACGAACTCGGCCATGTTCACGAAGCCCATGACCCGGTTGTAGAACGACACCCACTCGTCCATCCGGCCCAGCTCGACGTTGCCGACGGCGTGGTCGAGGGCCTGGAACAGGCGCTTGGGCGAGCCCTCCGGGTGCTGGACCTTGCTCTGCGCGGTGATGTACCCAGGCAGGTAGGGGCCGTGGTAGCGGGAGCGGTCGATCAGGGTGTGGCGGGTCTCGCCGTAGGTGGCGATGGCCGCGCGGCGCACGGTGCCGTTCTCGTCGGAGACGTCGTTCGGCTCCTCCAGGACGGTGGCGCCGGTCGCGCGGGCGTGCGCGATGCACTTGTCGACGTCCGGGACCTCCAGCGCCAGGTCGACGACGCCGTCGCCGTGGCGGCGGTGGTGGTCCAGCAGCGGGCTGTCCGGCAGCACCCCGCCCTTGATCACGAAGCGGCAGGAGCCGGAGCGGAGCACGAAGGCCTTGCGGTCACGGCGGCCGGTCTCCGGGCCGGAGTAGGCGACCAGCTCCATGCCGAACACGGCCTGGTAGAACTGGGCCGTCTGGGTGGCGTTGCCGACCACGAAGACGACCGCGTCCTGCGCGGTGACGGGGAACGGGTCGGTGGCCGGGTCGTGCTCGACGAGGCCGACGAGGCGGCGCAGCTGGTCGGCGTCGAGGCCGGCCTCGCGCTCCTCGGGGGTCAGCTCAAGGGCGTGGGACTGCGGGGTCATCGGTCGTTCCTCCACTTTTGGCCTCGGCTCTGAGGCGTCCGCTTGAGGCGGCCGCGCCGCGAACGGGTGGGCGGTGCGGCTGGCGGAGAGCTTGCTCCTGTCCGGGTGGCTGGGCAACAGGTCGGGATTTCACTGTTCAATGTGTACAAGCTGATCAGGAAATCCCGCATTCGGCTGCGCAAAATGTGCTGCCGATCGGGACCGGTTCACGGGGCCCGCGACACCGGGTCCTGGGCGGTCCCGAGCGGGGGGAGGTGGCGCAGGAACCAGGCCCCGGCGAGCTCGGCGACCTGGTCCAACGTGCCCGGCTCCTCGAACAGATGGCCCGCACCCGGCACCACCGCCAGTTCGCTCACGCAGTGCAGCCGGGCCCGGGCCCGCCGGTTCAGGTCGATCACGGTGGTGTCCAGGCCGCCGACCACGAGCAGCGTCGGGGCGCTCACCCGGCCCAGGACGTCGGGACCGGCGAGGTCGGGGCGCCCGCCGCGGGAGACCACCGCGCCGACGGCGGGCCCGAGCGCGGTGGCGGTGTGCAGGGCGGCGGCGGTGTGCAGTGCGGCCGCGGCGCCGGTGCTGGCGCCGAACAGTCCGAGCGGCAGGCCGCGGGTCTCCTCCAGCCGGCCCAGCTCCTCGGCGACGGCGGTCAGCCGGTCACCGAGCAGACCGACGTCGAACACCTTGCGGCGGTCCGGCTCCTCGGCCTCGGTGAGCAGGTCGAACAGCAGCGTGGCCAGCCCGGAGCGGTTCAGGTACCGGGCGACGTGACGGTTGCGCGGGCTGTGCCGGCCGCTGCCGCTGCCGTGCGCGAAGAGCACGATGCCGCTCGGTGCGGCGGGGACGGTCAACCGGCCGGCGAGGCGCACACCGGCGGCGCGCAGGACCAGCTCGCGGTCCACGTCCACCGGCCCCGGCGCGCGCCGCCCGCCCGCGGCCTCGGCGAGCAGCCGCAGGACCTCCTCGTCGCCGGTCTGCGCGAAGTCCCCGTAGAACTCGCCGATCGCGAAGAACGGCGACGGTGTGCCGACGCAGACCAGCTCGTCGGCGACCTCGGACAGGCGCTCCGTCCAGTCCGCCGGGGCCACCGGGACGGCGAGCACCACCCGGGCCGCGCCCCGGGCCCGGACGATCCGGCAGGCGGCCCGGGCGGTGGAGCCGGTGGCGACGCCGTCGTCCACCACGATCACCGTGCGGCCGCGCAGGTCGGTGGGCGGGCGGCCGCCCCGGTAGCGGCGGGCCCGGCGCTCCAACTCGGTGCGCTCGCGCCGCTCCACGGCGGCCAACTGGTCGTCGCCGACCCCGGCCAGCCGGATGACCTGCTCGTTCAGCACCCGGACGCCGTCCTCGCCGATCGCCCCCATGCCCAGCTCGGGCTGGTAGGGCACGCCGAGCTTGCGGATCACGCAGATGTCCAGCGGCGCGCCGAGCGCGGCCGCCACCTCGGCGGCCACCGGAACCCCGCCCCTGGGCAGCGCCACCACCACGGTGTCGGCGCCGCCCAAGTGGCCCACGCGGGCGGCCAGCCGCCGGCCCGCGTCGGTCCGGTCGGTGAAGTGGGTCCCGGTGCCGTGCATGACGCGCCCTCCGTGTTCCACGGTACGTCCGGGCGCCACCGGGCGGGGCACCGAGGAGACGGGGCACCGGGGGCGTGGGCCGGAGGTGCGGACCGGGGTGCGGACCGGGGGTTCAGGCCCGTGCCCCCGGTCCGCACCCCCGGGGTCGTTCCACGTTCCGCGCGGCGGCTACGGCCGCATCTCGTACGCGCCCGACAGCTCCTCGACCCGGGCCCACACGGCGGCGGCCCGCTCCGCGTTGGCGACCGGCCGGCGCACGTTCGCCAGCGCCCAGGCGGCCTGCTCCGGGGTCGTCGAGGCCTTGCCGTGCAGCTCGGTCGCGTGCGCGGAGAAGTCGCGGACCAGCGCGTCGAAGATCTGGTCCAGGACGTCCTCGTCCAGGCCGGTCAGCTCCGCCTGCTCCAGCACCAGCTGGCCGTAGACGATCAGTGCGAACAGCTGGCCGATCTCCAGCAGGAAGTCCAGGTCCGCCTGCTGCTCCTTGCTCGGCGCGTGGCTGAGCAGCAGCTCGCAGAAGCCGTCGGCCTGTTCGCGGAAGCGGGCGACGTTCGGCAGCTGCGTGTGGCGGTCGTACGCGGTGCGCCAGTCGTGGAAACGGATCGCGCCGAGGCCGCGGGCCGCGCCCTGGCGGAACAGGAAGGCGTCATCGGCGGCGTCCAGCCGGGTCGGCACCGGAGCGTAGTCGCTCGGGGCGAACAGGTAGTTGCCCATGAACTTGAGGATCAGCGCCAGGTTGACGTGGACGGTGCCCTCCAGCTTCGGCAGGCCGCGGATGTCCTTCGCCGCCTTGTCGAAGTAGGTGTCCGCCTCGAAGCCCTTGGCGGCGATGACGTCCCACATCAGGTCGATGACCTTCTCGCCCTCGGTGGTGACCTTCATCTTGGTCATCGGGTTGAACAACAGGTAGCGGCGGTCCTCGGGGGAGGCGGTGCGGAAGTAGTCCACGGCCCGCGCGCTGAACATCTTCATCGCCACCAGACGGGCGTACGCGTCGGTCAACTCCCGTCGCACGTGGGGGAAGTCGGTGACCTTCCGGCCGTACAGCACCCGGTTGTGGGCATGCGTGACGGCCTCGTACATCGCGTGCTCGCAGATGCCGACCGAGGCCGTGCAGAGGTTGAACTTGCCGACGTTGACGGTGTTCAGCGCGGCGTCGAAGGCGGCCTGCCCGGTGTGCAGCACATCCTCGGCGCGCACCGGGTAGCCCTCCAGCCGGAACTCGCTGACGTACATCTGGGCGTTCACCACGTTCTTGACCAGGTGGTACGCGTCGTGGCGGCTGTCGGCGGCGAAGAAGACGTAGCCCTCGGGGCCCTCGACGTCGGAGCGGCGGCCGAACACCGAGACCAGGCCGGCCACGTTGCCGTTGCCGATGTAGTACTTGGAGCCGGTCGCGGTGAAACCGCCCTCACCGTCCGGGGTGAGGATCATGTCGGTGGAGTAGATGTCGGCGCCGTGGGTGCGCTCGGAGAGGCCGAACGCCATGACGTGACCCTCTGTCAGGAGCTTGGCGGCGCGGGCCCGGACGGCCTCGTTCTTGCTCTGCCAGACCGGCCCGAGGCCGAGGATGGTGACCTGCCAGGTGTACCAGTAGCCGAGGCCGTAGAAGCCGAGGATCTCGTTCAGCTCGGCGATCCGGGAGGTGTCCCAGCGCTTGCCCGGGTCGGCCGCGGACGGGGTCAGGAACTCCGCGAACAGGCCTTCCTTGGCGGCGAATTCGAGGAAGTCGGCGTACCAGGTGCGGTCGACGTAGGTGTCGATCAGCGCCTTCTTGCCGCGGGACTCGAACCAGTCCACGGTCGCGCGCAGCAGCCGGCGGGTCGGCTCGTCGAACTGCGCGGGGTCGTACGTACGCGGGTTGAAGAGCATCACGGGCTCCCGGGGGTCGAGGGTGAGGGGTCGAGGGTGAGGGGTGGCGGGTGAGGGGCGGCGGGTGGTGGCCGGCGGGTGACGGCGAACAGCGAACAGATGACAACTGACAGATTTCAGATTTCAGCGTTCAGATTCTGTTATCTGTCACCCGTCATCTGCGACCCGTCATCCGCGGCGAGGCGGTGCAGGGTGGCGAGCACGTCGTCGAGCCAGGCGAGGGTCATCCGCTCGTACTCGATGCCGCCGCGCAGCACCACGTGCTGGAGCTCCTGCTGGGTGTCGAGCGCGGTGAGGTCGGGGAAGTCGCGCTGCTCGCCGTGCAGGTAGCGGGCGAGCAGGGCGGCGTGGCTCTCGCGGTGCCGTTCGACCTCGGAGATCAGCGCGGCCGGGTCGTCGAAGGCGGCGGCGCGGATCTTGACCGCGAGCTCGTGTCGGACGGACTCCGGTTCGACCGGTTCGCGCAGCCAGTCGGCGAGCACGGCCCGTCCGGCGTCGGCCGCCGAGTAGACCTTCTTGTCCGGCCGGCCGTCCTGGGCGACCTCTTCGGCGGCGACCCAGCCGTCGGCCTCCATCCGCCGCAGCACCTTGTAGATCTGCTGGTGGGTGGCGGTCCAGAAGCGCCCGATGGAGCGGTCGAAGCGCCGGGCCAGTTCGTAGCCCGAGCCCGGCTGCTCCAGCAGTGAGACGAGGATCGCGTGCTCCAGTGCCATGCCCGGCATCCTCCTATGCAACGAATTGCATAGGCAATGGGGGCCCGGAGCGGTGAGACGCAGGTCACCGGCGTGATCGGATGGTTGTCGAGCATTTACGGCCAAAAGGCGCAAATCGTCGGAGAAGCGCCAGAATGGGTACGGGGCAAGCGCCCTCCATGTTCCGAACCATAGGAGGTGGTATCGGTGTCTACCCAGATTCCGATGGGCATGGAGCATCACCCGGACATCGTCGAACTACGGGAGCACTACGAGCGGATCACCTCGACCCCGCGCGCCCAGGCCACGGAGGCCCTGGCCGTGCTGGCGGGCCTCTTCCTGGCGGCATCGCCATGGATCGTCGGCTTCACCGCCTTCAACACGCTGACCGTGACCTGCCTGATCGTCGGCCTGGCCTACTGCGTGCTGATGGCGGGATACGGGTCGGCCTACGAGCGCACCCACGCGAGGGCCTGGGCGGCCACCGTGCTCGGCGCGTGGACGATCGTCTCCCCCTGGCTCGTCTCCGGATCGGCCGCGCAGGGCAGGAACATCGTCACCTGCGTCATCGTCGGTGCCGTGATGTTCCTGCTCGGTCTCGCGGCGATCTCGATGGCCACGATCACGGCGAACGGAGCAGCGATGCGGCTCGGCCGCGCCGGCCGCGCCAAGGGCTGACGTCACTGACAGCCCGCGTCCGGGGCGTGGAGGGCCGAACCGTCCTCCGCGCCCCGGCGCACGTCGTCAGGGAGCCGCGGCCGTCACGGGAGGGTCGGTGGCCGTCACGGGCGGGTCATCCGCAGGACGTCGAGGGCCTCGTCGAGCTGCGCACGGGTGAGCTTGCCCTGTTCCACGTAGCCGTGCTCCAGCACGACCTGTCGGATCGTCTTCCGCTCGGCCAGCGCCCGCTTGGCGACCTTCGCCGCCTCCTCGTACCCGAGGTAGCGGTTCAGCGGGGTGACCACCGAGGGGGAGGACTCCGCGTACTCCCGGGCCCGTTCGACGTTGGCGGTGATGCCGTCCACCGTCCGGTCCGCCAGCAGGCGGGCGCTGTTGGCGAGCAGCCGCACCGACTCCAGCACGTTGCGGGCGAGTACCGGGAGCATCACGTTCAGCTCGAAGTTGCCGCTCGCGCCGGCCAGGGTGACCGTCGCGTCGTTGCCGACCACCTGGGCGGCGACCATCAGCACCACCTCGGGGAGCACCGGGTTCACCTTGCCCGGCATGATCGACGAACCGGGTTGCAGGTCCGGCAGGTTGATCTCGCCGAGGCCGGTGCGCGGGCCCGAGCCCATCCACCGCAGGTCGTTCGCGATCTTCGTGAATCCGACGGCCACCGTGCGCAGCTGCCCGCTCAGCTCGACCAGGGAGTCGCGGGCGCCCTGCGCCTCGAAGTGGTCCCGCGCCTCGGTGAGCGGCAGGCCGGTGGTGCGGGCGACCTCCTCGATCACCGCCGCCGGGAAGCCCGGCGGGGTGTTGATCCCGGTGCCCACCGCCGTGCCGCCGAGGGGCAGTTCGGCGACCCGGGGGAGCGTCGCCAGCAGCCGCTCCCGCCCGTGCCGGACCTGGGCGGCGTAGCCGCCGAACTCCTGGCCGAGGGTGACCGGCGTGGCGTCCATCAGGTGCGTCCGGCCCGACTTGACCACCTGCGCGAACTCGGCGGCCTTGCGCTCCAGCGCCTCCGCCAGGTGCTCCAGCGCCGGGATCAGGTCGTGCGTGACGGCGGCGGTGGCGGCGATGTGGATCGAGGACGGGAAGACGTCGTTGGACGACTGGCTGGCGTTCACGTGGTCGTTCGGGTGGACCGGGCGGCCCAGCCGCTCGGCGGCCAGGGTGGCGATCACCTCGTTGGCGTTCATGTTGGACGAGGTGCCCGAACCGGTCTGGAACACGTCCACCGGGAACTCGTCGTCCCACCGCCCTTCGGCGACCTCCTCGGCCGCCGCCGCGATCGCCGCCGCCGTGTCCTCGTCCAGGACGCCGAGGCGGGCGTTCACCCGGGCCGCTGCGGCCTTGATCCCGGCCAGCGCGGCGATGTGCGCGCGCTCCAGCCGCTGGCCGGACACCGGGAAGTTCTCCACCGCCCGCTGCGTCTGCGCCTGCCACTTCGCGGCGGCCGGCACCCGGACCTCGCCCATCGAGTCGTGCTCGACGCGGTACTCCCGCTGGTTCTCCTGCTCGTCACCCATCACGCGCTGCACCTCCTGAACGGGCCGGTGGTCCGGCCCCGAGCGGTCTCCGATCACCACAGCCGCGCGTGGGCCCCGGGTATTTCCTCCCGGCCGCATCGGGTTGTCGCAGCCCGGCCACGCTCGCCGTTCCGGCCCGGCCGCGTCCACGGTGACGGTCGGGCCGCGTCCGCCGGGCCGTGTCCGTGGTCACCGTCGCGTCCGCCGGGCCGCCCCCGTCGTTACCGCCGGGGCAGCTCGGCGCGGACGAGTTCGCCCGGCGCGGTGCCGGCCTGGGCGACCAGGGCGCCGCCCGGCGCCCAGAAGCCGGAGCCGCCCGAGGTCTGCGGCTGCTCGCCGCTCGCCCCGGCAGAAGTGGCCAGCACGGCCCACACCCCGTGGGCGGCGGCGCGGTCGCGGAGGTGCCCGTCGCGGCGGGCGGCCTGCGCGGGCCCCGCGCCGTACAGGGTGGAGGCGACGTAGGCGTCGATGCCGAGCGCGGCGGTCTCCTCGGCGTGCGTGGGATCGGCGGCGTCGGCGCAGATCGCGAGGCCGAACCGCAGGCCGTCCAGTTCCAGGACGGCGGGTCCGTCGCCGGGGGTGAACCGGTCGTGCTCGGCGCCGTGCAGCCGCGTCTTCCGGCACGCGACGACGGCGCCTTCACCGGTGACGGCCAGGGCGGCGATGGACTCGCCCCCGCCGGGCTCGGTGACCGGCGCGCCGACCAGGGCGGTCGTGCCGGTCGCGGCGCAGGCGGCGACCAGCGGGGCGAGGCGCGGATCGGCCGGGCCGAGCGCGGGCGCGGCCAGGTCGTACCCGGTCAGGGACAGCTCGGGGAACACCACCAGGCGCGCGGCGGCCTCCCGTACCGCCTGCGCGTGCCGTTCGACGTTCACGGCCACGGTGTCCGGGCGGCCGGCGTCGGCGCAGGCGGGCTGGGCGACGGCCACGGTGACGGTGGCGGTGGCGGCGATCAGGGGTGCGGGCATGGCGGTGCCTCCGGGCGCGAGGTGGAAAAGATCAACGTATGCGCAGGTCCGGGCGGTGGACAAGGGTTTCGCGTGGCAGCCGGGAGGGAGGCGGCCGGGGCGGACGCACGTACCGCTCCGCGTTGTCCCTGGAGCGGCCACTGGCCCGGGGCATGATCACCCGAATGGATGAATAGCTGCGTGGAGTGCTTCAAACTGCCGTACGCCACTTCGTACGCTCCTGCCTGGGCCGGATTCACACCGGCCCCACCCTGATCGCCGCTGCTCGGCATCATCGCCGTGCGGCATCACCGCCGCTCGGTGCGGGTGACCGGCTAGTGGGGGCGGACTCATGACGACGACAGGGCGGGGCATGGCCGGGGGCACGGAAGACCGCGGGGGGACGGACCCGGGGGTGGAGTCGAGGACGGCCCCGGGCGCGGCTCCGGAGACGGGCCACGGGAAGGGCCGTGGAAACGCCAGGGGCGGCGGGCTCACCAGGCGGCAGATGCTCGGCGCCTCGGCCGCCCTGGGCGGCGCGGCCTGGCTGCTGCGCGGCACCATCGGCCCGGACAGCGCCGAGGCGGCCACCCCGGTGCCGCCCGGCCTGCCCGCCGGCACCGAGCTGTACCAGCGGGTCTTCCAGAACTGGTCCGGCGAGATCCGCACCGACCAGCTGTGGACCTGCGCGCCCCGCACACCGGAGGAGGTACCGGCGCTCGCCGACTGGGCGCACGCCAACGGCTGGCGCCTGCGTGCCACCGGCTACCGGCACACCTGGGCGCCGCTCACCGTCGCCAACGGGACCCCGGACAGCGCCCGCGTCCTGCTCGTGGACACCAGCCGCCACCTCACCGCGATGACCGCCGACTCGCCGACCACCGTCCGGGTCCAGACCGGCGCCACCATGGAGGACCTGCTCGCCCACCTGGCCGACCGGGGCCTCGGCCTGACCGCGTGCCCGGCACCCGGCGAACTGACCGTCGGCGGGGTGCTCGCCATCGGCGGCCACGGCACCGCCGTACCCGCCGCCCACGAACTCCGGCCGGAGGGGCACGGCTACGGCTCGGTCAGCAACCAGGTCGTCCGGCTCACCGCCGTCGTCCTCGACCCGGCCACCGGCCGCTACACGCTGCGCACCTTCGAGCGCGCCGAGGCCGACAGCGCCGCCTTCCTCGTGCACCTGGGCCGCGCCTTCCTCACCGAAGTCGTGCTGCGGGCCGGCGCGGACCGGCCGCTGCGCTGCGTCAGCCGTCTCGACATCCCGGCCACCGAACTGTTCGCCCGCCCCGGCACCGGAGGCGGCGGCGGTGGGCTCCTGGGTGGCCTGCTCGGCGGTGGCGGCCCGCGCACCCTCGCCGACTTCGTCGAGCGCGACGGCCGGGTCGAGGCGATCTGGTTCGCCTACACCGAGTACCCCTGGCTGAAGACCTGGAGCGTCGCCCCGGCCAAACCGCTGGGCGCCCTGCCCGTCGACCAGCCCTACAACTACCCCTTCTCGGACAGCATTCCGGAACCGGTCGCCCGGCTCGCCGGCCAGATCGTCGCCGGCGCCTGGGGATCGGCCCCGCTGTTCGGCCAACTCCAGTACCTGATCGCCAAGGTGGCGCTCACCGGCGACCTCACGGACGTCCTCCTCTCCGGCAGGCTGCTCCGCGACCTGCTCAGCGGCGACCTGATCACCCACCTGCTCGCCGGCGGCCTGCGCTCCGACCTCTGGGGCCCGTCGCGCAGCCTGCTGCAGTACGTCCGGCCCACCACCCTGCGGGTCACCGCCAACGGCTACGCGATCCTCGCCAAGCGTGCCGACCTCCAGTGGGTGGTCAGCGAATTTGCCGCCTACTACCGGAAGTTGCTCGCCGACTACCAGGCCCGGGGGGAGTTCCCGGTGAACGGCGCGGTGGAGATCCGGGTCACCGGCGTGGACGACCCGACCTCCTCCGGCGTCCCCGGCGCGCGGCCGCCGCTGCTGTCCGCGCTGCGTCCTCGGGCGGACCGCCCGGAGTGGGACACCGCGGTCTGGCTCGACGTCCTGGCCTTCCCCGGCACCCCGGGGCTGGAACGCTTCGCCCGCGACCTGGAGCAGTGGCTGCTGCGCACCTTCGACGGCACCCGGGCGGGCCTGCGGGTCGAGTGGTCCAAGGGTTGGGCGTACACCGCCGACGCGGCCTGGTCCGACCCGGACCTGATCGGTCGGGTCATCCCCGCGAGCCTGCGCGACGGCGGCGGGCCGGGCTGGGATGAGGCGGTCGCCGTCCTGGACCGGCACGACCCGCACCGGGTGTTCGGGAACCCCTTCCTGGACGGGTTGTTGAAGTAGCGGAGCGCATTCGACGGATCGTCAGATGTGTTCCATGACGATCACCGCGAGGGTGTCCGGCGCCAGCGCGCGGAAGACGTGCGGGGCGTCGCCCGGGTAGCTCACGTAGTCGCCCGGGCCCAGCTCGACCGGGGCCTCCGCCGGCCCGGCCAGCGCCCGGCCCGAGCCGACCAGCACGTGCTCGACGGTGCCGGGCATGTGCGGGTCGGAGGCCCGGGTCTCGCCCGGCTGCGCCTCGATCCGGTAGATGTCGCGCCGGGCGTTCGGCGGGCAGGAGGACAGCACGGTCGCCGCGTAGTCGGCGCGCTCGGAGTGGGTCACCGGGCCCTCGCCGGCCCGGATCACCTTGACCGCCGGGCGCGGGGGGTCGACCAGGCGACTGAACGGCACGTTCAGTGCGACGGCGAGGGCCCAGAGCGTCTCCACGCTCGGGTTGCCCGCGCCCGACTCCAGCTGGGAGAGCGTCGACTTGGCGATGCCCGCGCGCCGGGCCAGCTCCGCCATCGACAGCCCGCCGCGTTCGCGTTCGCGCCGGATGGAGACGGAGATCAGGCCGATCAGGTCCGCGCCGGAACCCGCGCTCGGGGTGGTCCGGTCACTCATGCTTGCCACTCACGCTCTCCTGGCTCCTTCTCCGGCTCCCGTGCGGCTGGTGCCGTTCATGCTGCCACTCGTGAGGGCGGCTGTCCGCATCCGCCCGCCGTTCGCCCTGTCGGCCCAATCGTTCGCCTTGACGAACGGCGGGCGATGGGTTCAGGCTGGTGGACATGCGTTCGATACTCCGAACACTGGAGCGTGCCACCCTTCGGGACATCGCTCTCGTCTGCCTCGCCGACGCGCTCGTCGGCGCCTCCTTCGGCGCGATCAGCGCCTCCGGCGGCCTGCCCCTGTGGGTGCCGGTCGCGCTCTCCGTCCTCGTCTTCGCGGGCGGCTCCCAGTTCGCGGCGGTGGGCGTGGTGCTGTCCGGCGGCGGTGCGCTCGCCGCCGTCGCCACCGGACTGGTGCTCAACGCCCGGCTGCTGCCCTTCGGCTTCGCCGTGGCCGACGTGCTCGACGGCCCGTGGTGGCGGCGGGTGTTCGGCGCGCAGCTGATCACCGACGAGACCGCCGCGTTCGTCCTGCGGCAGGACGACGGGCGACGGCGACGGGCCGCTTTCTGGCTCTGCGGACTGGCGTTGTTCGTGGTGTGGAACGTCTCGGTGGTCCTCGGGGCCCTGGCCGGCGGGCTGATCGGGGACACGGACGCGCTGGGCCTCGACGCGGCCTTCCCCGCCGTGCTGCTCGCGCTCGTGCTGCCCTCGCTCGCGGACCGCCGCGTCCGTACCGCCGCCGTGGCAGGCGCCGTCGTCGCGGTCGCGGCCACGCCGTTCGTCCCGGCGGGGCTGCCCGTCCTGCTCGCCCTCGTCGGGCTGTTGTTCGCCGGGCGGCCCGGAACGCGCGAGGGTTGCGAGGGCCGCGACGGTCGTGAGGTGCGGGAGGGTCGTGAGGTGCGGGAGCCGCAGAACTCGCAGAACTCGCGGAACTCGCGGGAGTCGCGGGAGTCGCGGAAGGGGGCGTCGGTCGAGGAGCCGGGCGTCCCGGTGATCGAGCGGGAGGAAGCCCGATGATGCCGTTGTACGCCGTACTGCTGCTGGCCGTCGGGACGTACGCCTTCCGCCTCGCCGGGCCGCTCCTCGGCCACCGGCTCGCCCTCTCGGAGCGCGTGCGGCACCTGCTCGCCGTCGCCGCGGCCGTCCTGCTGGTCGCCCTGGTCGCCACCGGCGCCCTCACTCAGGGCCAGGGCTTCGCCGGTTGGGCCCGCCCGGCGGGCGTCCTGGTCGCCGGTGTGCTCGCGCTGCGGCGGGCGCCGTTTCCGGCGGTGGTGGTCGCGGGCGCGGCGACGACGGCGCTGCTGCGGCTGTGCGGGGTGGGGTGAAGGGCGGTCCGTCAGCCGCCCAGCGCCTTGAAGAAGATCGTCGTCGGGTGCGCGCGCCCCGAGGGGTCGGTCGCGTAG
Organism: Kitasatospora sp. NPDC091276; assembly: GCF_040684355.1. Lineage (NCBI taxonomy): Bacteria > Bacillati > Actinomycetota > Actinomycetes > Kitasatosporales > Streptomycetaceae > Kitasatospora > Kitasatospora sp. NPDC091276. The sequence continues at coordinate 118,617 of NZ_JBFBFU010000001.1, forward strand.
TCCGGCACCGAACCGACCCGCGTCCACCCGGCCGCCTCGTACAGCCGCTCGGCCGGGCTGCCCGTCTCGGTGTCCAGCACCAGCAGCCGAAGCCCCAGCTCGGCCGCCCGCTCCTCCAGCACCGCCAGCAGCCGCCCGGCCAGCCGCTGCCCCCGGTCCGCCGGGTGCACCATCAGCTTGGCGACCTCGCCCCGGTGCCGCCCGTTCGCGGGCACCGCCGGGCGCAGCTGGATCGTCCCGGCGAGCCGCCCGTCGGCCTCCGCCCGGACCGTCCACAGCAGCAGCCGCTCCGCCGCGACCTCCGGGGCGAGCGCCCGCCACCACGCCACGGCCTCGGCCCGCCCCAGCGGCGCGAGGAAGCCGATCGACCCGCCACCGTGGACGGTGTCCACCAGCAGTCCGGCCAGTTCCTCCGCCGCGCCGTCCAACTCCTCCGCCGTCACCTGACCGACCGCGTACGCCTCGCCCGCCATGTCGTCTTCCTCACTCGCTCGCGCCCGCCCACCGTCCGGGCGGTTGCGCCATACTCGCCGGTACCGCGCCGAGACCGGGATCCCGTCGATATCCCGCAGACACTACAAGGAGCTTCGATGACGAAGCCGACCCGGATCGACCCGTCCGACCTGCTCGCCGTCGGCGACCTGCTCTCCGACGAGGAGCGGCTGATCCGCGACACCGTCCGGAGGTTCACCGAGGAGCGGATCCGCCCGCACATCGGTGACTGGTTCGAGCGCGGCGTCTTCCCGGCCCGCGAACTCGCCCCCGAACTCGGCGCCCTCGGCGTGCTCGGCATGCACCTCGACGGCTACGGCTGCGCGGGCGCCGGCGCGGTGGCGTACGGGGTCGCCTGCATGGAGCTGGAGGCGGCCGACTCCGGGCTGCGCAGCTTCGTCTCGGTGCAGGGCTCGCTCGCGATGCGCTCGATCCACGCCTTCGGTTCCGAGGAGCAGAAGCAGCGCTGGCTGCCCGGCATGGCCGCGGGTGAGCTGATCGGCTGCTTCGCCCTCACCGAGCCGGACTTCGGCTCCGACCCGGCGAACATGCGGACCCGCGCGGTGCGCAAGGGCGGCGACTGGGTGCTCTCCGGCAGCAAGATGTGGATCACCAACGGCAGCATCGCCGACGTCGCCGTCGTCTGGGCGCAGACCGAGGAGGGCGTGCGCGGCTTCCTGGTCGAGCGCGGATCGCGCGGCCTGACCGCCACCGACGTGCACGGCAAGCTCTCCCTGCGCGCCTCCGTCACGAGCGAACTCGCCTTCGACGAGGTGGTCCTGCCCGCCGACGCCGTCCTGCCGGGCGTCACCGGCCTGCGCGGACCGCTCTCCTCCCTCAACGAGGCCCGCTACGGCATCCTCTGGGGCACCGTCGGCGCCGCCCGCGACTGTTACACCGCCGCCCTCGACTACGCGAAGAGCCGGATCCAGTTCGGCCGCCCGATCGCCGGATTCCAGCTCACCCAGCACAAGCTCGTCGAGATGATGCTGGAGGTGGAGAAGGCCTACCTGGTCGCCCTGCGGATCGGTCGGCTCAAGGAGGAGGGCGCGGCCCGCCCGCCGCACGTCAGCTTCGGCAAGCTCAACAACGTCCGCACGGCGCTGGAGATCGCCCGCAGCGCCCGGACCGTCCTCGGGGCCAACGGCATCACCACCGAGTACCCGGTGCTGCGGCACGCCAACAACCTGGAGTCGGTGCTCACCTACGAGGGCACCAGCGAGATCCACACCCTGATCCTGGGCGAGGCCATCACCGGCGAGTCCGCCTACCACTGACGGGCCGTCCACCTCGGGAATTCCGGTGGCCGGGACCGTCGCGGCCCGGCTACCGTGCCCACTGTGAACAGCGAGCCCACCGCGCCCGGCACCGCCCCGACCACCACCCTCTGGCGCCCCACCGGCCCCGAGGAACTGGCCCTGGTCGAGGCGTCCGGCCGGCGCGCCTGGCCGCCCCGGCTGCCCGAGCAGCCGATCTTCTACCCCGTCCTCAACGAGGACTACGCGATCCGCATCGCCCGTGACTGGAACGTCCCCGCCTCCGGCGTCGGCTACGTCACCCGTTTCGAGGTCGACACCGCCTTCCTCGCCCGCTATCCGGTGCAGCGGGCGGGCGGCCGTACGATCCTCGAACTCTGGGTCCCGGCCGAGGAGTTGTCGGAGTTCAACCGGAACATCGTCGGCCGCATCGAGGTCGTCCACGAGTTCCGTCCCCAGCCGTGACGCGCCCCGCCGCGCCGGGCCCGGGTGAGGTGCGCCCGGGCGGGGCGCCCGCAACCGTGCCCCACTCGGCAGCGACGGCGCGCGAGGTGCGCTCGGACCACGTGCTGCTCAGCTCCGCCCAGCGGACCAGCACCACCGCGCTGCTCACCCAGGCCGCCGCCCGGCGCGGCCTCGACACCGCCGTCCTGGACGGCCCGGCCACGGTCGAGCGACTCGCGGGGCGGCCCGTCCACTGGTACGGCGGCCCGCTCTCCGCGGCCCGGATCGCCGGACCGCTCGGCCTCGCCCTGCTCGAACCCGACGACGACTGGCTCACCCGCCTGCCCGAGGAGTTCACCCGGCGCCGGATCGAGCTCACCACCCTCGCCGAGGCGTGGACGCTGCGCCGCCCGGCGTTCGTCAAGCCACCCGCCGACAAGTCGCTCCCGCCCGCGGTCTACCCGGACGGCACCCGCCTGCCGCGCACCGGCGACCGGATCGGCCCCGACACGCCCGTCCTGGTCAGCGAGCCGGTGACCTTCGCCGCCGAGTACCGGCTGTTCGTCCGCGACGGCGAGGTGCTCACCGGTAGCCGCTACGCCCGCTTCGGCCGGCTCGACCCGGCGCCGCTGAACGCCGAGGCCGGCGCCTTCGCCCGGCGCCTGCTCGCGGCAGTCGGCGACACCCTGCCCAGCGCCGTCGCCCTGGACGTCGGCCCGATCGCGGACCCCTACGACCCGGTCGAGCACTGGGCCGTCGTCGAGGCGAACCTGCCGTGGTTCGCGCACTGCTACGCCGCCGACCCGGACCGCGTCCTGGACGTCGTGCTGCGCGCCGCCGGACCGGTCTCCCAACTCGGCCGGGCCGACCGCCGGTTCGTCCGTACGGCCGCCTGACACCCGGCGGACACCCCGCGTTCGGCGGGTGGATGCCGGACGGTGCGGCGCGCGTTGGAGCATGGCGCGGTCGGCGGCGCCCTCGGCGGGCGCGGCCGGGTGTGCACGACCGAAAGGAACCCCCGCCATGTCCGCTGCCCAGTGGCCCCGCCCCCGGGTGCTCGTCGTCGGGATCGACGGCGTCCGCCACGACTACCTGGAGCACGTGCCGATGCCGCGCCTCCAGGAGCTCGCCGAGGCCGGGTTCCTGGTGCCGGTGACCGTGGCGGACACCACGCCCACCATGTCCGGGCCGTGCTGGGCCACCATCGTCACCGGCGTCGAGCCCGCCAAGCACGGCGTCTGGGGCAACCACCTCGGCGGCAACCGGCTCGACGTGTTCCCCGACTTCGCCACCCGGCTCGCCCGCGGCGACCGCCGCCGCACCTTCGTCGCGGCCGGCTGGGACCCGCTGATGATCAACGAGTCCGGCGGCCCGCTGTTCCGCGCCCCCGGCCGGCTCTCGTACATCGCCCCGGCCGAGGACACCCCCGAAGCCTGGGAGGCCGTCGACGAGGAGGTCACCCGCGAGGCCGTCCACGTCCTGGGCACCGCCGACCCGGAGGCCTCCTTCGTCTACCTCGGCGCCGTCGACGAGACCGCCCACTTCCTCGGCTGCGGCGACGAGTACCGGGCGGCCATGCGCACCGCCGACGAACGGCTCGGCCGACTGCTCGACGCCGTGCGCGGTCGCGCCGACCACGCCGACGAGCAGTGGACCGTCATCGTCGTCACCGACCACGGCCACGTCGACGCCGGCGGCCACGGCGGTCGCACCGTCGAGGAGCGCACGGCCTGGGTCGCCTGCGCCGGGCACGGCATCCCGGCCGGCCCGCCCACCGGGGAGATCCGCCACCCGGACGTCGCCGCCCAGGTGTACGCCTCGCTGCTGCGCCCCATCGACCCGCACTGGACCCTCGACGGCCGGCCCTTCCCGGTCGCCCGGCCGGTGCCGGAGACGGTGTCGGCGCCGATCTGACCGGTGCTCTGATCGGCGGTCCGGTCGGTGCTCTGACCAGCGATCCGACCAGCGAAACGACCGGCGATCCGACCGGGGCCGGCACCGTCGCCGACCCCGGGACCGACGACGCCTCAGGGGCGCGCTGATGCATCCGGGTGCAGCAGGCCGGGCTGCGCCGGAGGCCGGCTTGAGTGACGCTCGATCGAGGCCCGGGCGGCACTCGAAGACGGTGTGCCAGCCTGGGCGCCCCGCCGTGTAACCCCGAGACCGGGTCGCTGGACATACCTCTGAAGGTGGAGACGGTACCCCGTGGGATGGAGACAAGATCGCGACCTCGTGGTGACGCTCCGGAGGGACGGCAAGGGCCACGATGGATACACCCGGACGGCAGACCTCGCCGACCGGACCGGAACCGGAGACGGAGAGGACAGACGGGCATGAAGGGCATCGTGAGCAAGGTCGCACTGGGAGTCGCGGGCACCGGCATGGCCGTCGCCGTGGCGGCCGTGGCAATCGGCCCGAGGGTGTCCGAGTGGTACGACGGACGCCACCAGGAGCAGGCCACCTACGACACCGGCAGCCAGGCCAAGGCCGAGCGCCGTTCGATGCCGACCTGGCTGCCTGACAACGCCTCTTCGGTGAAGTACCTGATGTCCACCACCGGCGACGACCGCCTGCTGCGCGCCACCCTCCCGGAAGGTCGGCTGCCCGTCGGCTGCAGCACCGGCCTGCCCGGCAAGTCCGCGCACTCGGTGCCGCTGTCGCTCAAGGCAGGCTGGTTCCCCGAGGGCGTCGCGGCCAAGGCCAGTGGCACCTGCGGGCACTACAACGTGACGCTCACCGGCAACCAGCTCTACGCGTGGCAGGACGGCGCGGCGGTGCAGGCGGCCCTGCGCGCGGAGCGGCCCACCAAGCACTGAGCCGGGCACCCTGCGCTGAGCCGGGCACCCTGCGCTGAGCCGGGCACCCTGCGCTGAGCCGGGTTCCGCGCACCGCGCCGGGTGCCCGCACCGAGCAAGCCGTGAGGCTCCGAGTACGCCGTCAGGCTCCGACCGGCCCGCCGGGCACCGACAGGTGCGGGCGGGCCGTCGTCGTGCGCGGGTGCCGTCGGTGTGGCCGACGGTGGACCAGCGCGAGGGCCCCCGCTGTCGGAAACGGCCGGGGCTGCGATAGGACGGAGCGTGGACAAACCCGTCCCGCTCCCGTCCCGTCCCGTTCCCCGTTCCGTGAGGAGCCCCATGCCCGGCCCGACCGTCGGCCCTGCCGGCGACACGTCGACCGCTCCCTCCGCCGCCCCCACCACCGGCCAGTCCCGCCCCGGCCGGGCCACCATCGCCGTCCTGGGCGGTCTCGTGGCGCTCGGCCCGCTCACCACCGACCTCTACCTGCCCGGGCTGCCCGAGATCGCCGACGACCTGGTCGCCGAACCGGCCGCCGTCCAGCTCACCCTCACCTTCTCCATGTTCGGGGTCGCGGCCGGGCAGTTGCTCTTCGGACCGCTCAGCGACCGCTACGGCCGCCGGCCGCCGCTGCTCGCGGGGCTCGTCCTCTACACCCTGGCCAGCGTCGTGTGCGTGATCGCGCCGAGCCTGACGGTGCTGATCATCGCCCGCTTCATCCAGGGCGCGGCCGGATCCGCCGGGCTGGTCATCGGCCGGGCCGTCGCCCGGGACCGCTTTCAGGGCGTCGCGATGCTGCGGTTCCTGGCCTCCATCGCGCTGATATCCGGGCTGGCGCCGATCCTCGCCCCGATCCTCGGCGCGCAACTGATGCGGTTCACCTCGTGGCGCGGCACCTTCGGCGCGCTGACCGCGCTCGGGCTGCTCCTGACCCTGGCCGCCTTCGGGGCGCTGCGCGAGACCCTGCCGACGCAGAACCGGGGCACCGGCGGGGTGGGCGCGGCGCTGCGCACGATGGGGCGGTTGCTGCGCAACCTGCCGTTCCTCGGGCTGGCGCTGACCAGCGCCTTCGCCTTCGGTGCGCTGTTCGGCTACATCAGCGGGTCGTCCACGGTGCTTCAGCACGTGTACCAGGTCTCGCCGCAGACCTACAGCCTGCTGTTCGGGGCGAACTCGCTGGCCATCGTCGTCATGACGCAGTTGAACGGACGGGTGCTCGCGCGCCGCTTCGCCCCGCGGGGGCTGATGCTGGCCGGGCTGGCGACGGCGGTGGTCGCCGGGGTGGCGCTGGTGCTGCTGACGGCGGTCTGGGACTTCGGGCTGGTCGGGTTCTGCCCGCCGTTGTTCGTGATGATGGGCAGCATGGGTGTGGTCCTGCCTAACACGGCCGCGCAGGCGCTCAGCCTGGTCGAGCCGCGGGCGGCCGGGACGGCGTCGGCGCTGCTCGGCACCGGCAACTTCCTGTGCGGGGCGGTGGTCGCACCGCTGAGCAGCCTCGGCGGCCGGCCGTCGGCGGTGCTGCTGGCGGTGGTCGTCCTGGCGAGCGGGGTGCTGGCGATGGCGGCGTACGTGACGCTGTGTCGGCCCGGGCGGATGAGAACGGCGGAGGTCGAGGTGGTGGCCGGGAGCTGACGGCCGCCGGCCGGCGACGAACAACAAGCAGAAAACAGATAACAGCTGACAGATGATGAAATCTGTCAGCTGTTATCTGTTATTCGTTCCCTGTCAGCCGTCAGCCGTCAGCCGTCAGCCGTCAGGCGTCGGGCGTCGCGCGTCGGGCGCAGCTCAGGCGATCGAGAAGTCGTCGCCGAAGACGTTGCCCTGGCCGTACCAGCCGTGCAGGTACACGGTGACGGTGCCGGAGGCGCCGGTGGTGAAGGGGACGGTCAGCTTGGTCCAGCCGGAGGCGTTGGTCCAGGAGCTGGCGGTGGCGTCACCGCTGACGCCGAGGTACGCGTAGTTGCCCTGCACCCAGCCACTCAGCGTGTAGCTGGTGTTGGCCTTCAGCGTGACGGTCTGCGAGCACTCGCCGGTCTGGCCGGCGGTCGCCGCCGCCTGGAGCGCGTAGGAGCCGGAGTGGACCGGGGTGGAGACCACGGCGCCGCCGCTCTGGCAGGTCCACGGGGCGAGGCTGCCGGTCTCCAGACCGCCGTTGACCAGGCCGGTCGGCGGCGGGGTCGTCCCGGTGACGGTCAGCGCGTACGTGGCGGTGTGGGTGCCGGACGGCCCGGTGGCGGTCACGGTGAGCGGATAGCTGCCCGCCGTGGTGGCCGAGGTGGTGGCGATGTTGAGGGTGGCGCCGGTGCCGGCGGTGACGCTGCCGGGGGTGACGGTGGCGGTGACGCCGGCCGGGGCGCCGCTGACCGACAGGTTGAGGCTCTGCGCCGAGCCCGCCGTCACTGCCGTGGCGACGGCCGCCGACGTGGACGAACCAGCTGCCACGGTACCGGAGTTCGGGTTCACCGCGACCGAGAAGTCGTTGCCGGGCTGGGTGCCCGTGACGTTCAGGGTGAAGACGCCGGTGTGACTGCCGGAGGCCGCGCTGCCGGTGACCGTCAGCTGGTAACTCCCGGGCGCCACCGCCGAGGTGGTGGTGACGTTGAGGGTGGCGCCGGTGCCGGCGGTGACGCTGCCGGGGGTGACGGTGGCGGTGACGCCGGCCGGGGCGCCGCTGACCGACAGGTTGAGGCTCTGCGCCGAGCCCGCCGTCACTGCCGTGGCGACGGCCGCCGACGTGGACGAACCGGCCGTGACCGTCGCGGAGTTGGGGTTGACGGCCACGGAGAAGTCGTTGGTCACCGTCGAGCCGCTGGTGAACGGCGCGAAGATGTGGGTGAAGTCCCAGGTGTTCTGGCTGATGCCGGAGCAGGAGTCGTCCCCCGCCTTGCCCGGGCAACCGCCGTTGTCGCGCTGGAGCGCCCAGAAGGACAGCGTGTTGATGCCCTTCGACACCGCCCAGTTGTAGACGGTGGTGGCGTTGGCCACGGTGAAGGTCTCGGCCGCGCCGTAGTCGTCGATGCCGGGCATCTCGGTGATCCCGATCGAACCCCACAGCTGGGCGGGGGTCTTGGACGGGTAGAGCTTGGCGAGCTGGTTGTAGAGGCCCTGCGCGGAGGTCTGGGTGTCGGCCGCCATGTCGTGGGTGGCGCCGTCGTAGTAGTCGAAGGTCATCATGTTGACGACGTCGATCCGGGCGTTGTTGCTGACCGCGTTCTTCAGCACGGCGAGACCGCTGGAGGCGAGCCCGGTGGTGGTGGTCGGCAGCGTGTAGGAGAACTGGACGTTCCGCCCGTTGGCGGCGGCCCAGTCCTGCACGATCTTGATCGCCTTGTTGCGGCGGTCGATTCCGGCCGTGTTGGTCAGCGAGTTGTCCTCGATGTCGAGGTCGATCCGGCTGACGTCGTAGGTGGTGACGAGGTTCTCGAAGGCTGCTGCGATCTGGTTGACGTCGGTGCAGCTGTCGGCCAGTTCGGTGCCGGTGTTGTCGGCGGTGTAGCCGCCGAAGGAGGGGATCACGTCCCCGCCGTTGGCCCGGATGGTGGCGATGTCGGCGCCGAAGGTCGAGGAGGAGACCGGCTTGGAGGTGTCGCCGTTCCAGTACGGGGTGCAGGAGCCCTTGGTGGCGGCCTGGAGGAACGCCATCGTCAGGTGCTTGGCCCCGGACTGGGCGGCCAGGGCGGCGGGGCTCTGCCCGGTCCAGGACTCGAAGTAGGGGGCGAAGACCCGGCTGGGGAGCGGGGTCGCGGCCTGGGCGGAGCCCGTCCCGGCGGCGACCAGGCCGGCCGAGGCGGCCAGCGTGGCACAGGCTGTCAGGGCCGCCTGGATGGTTCTGCGTAGACGCATGGATTCTCCAACATACGTGGTGGGGCAGGACGTTGGGGATGCGCGCATGATCGGGGCGCGACGGCCGTGTGGGGTCGGCTGCGCGGGCCCGGACGTGCGGACGTGTGGGTGTGCGGACGTGCGGGTGTGCTGACGTGCGGGACTGCTGGGTGTCCGGATGTGCGGGCGCGCGGAAGCCCACCGACTCGCGCGGAGGCGGGTGGCGGGTACGCGTGTGCGCACGCCGTACGGAGCGGGGGTGGTGCGGGACAGGGCAGGGCAGTGCCTCAGCCGCCGGTGGTCACACCCCCACAGTGCATCCCGGTCGGATCGACATGCTTATGGTTGGACTAGACCACTGGTCTGTCAAGAGACCTAACAGTTCGTCAACACACCGCCCTCGTGGCCGAAGGGCCGTCCGATCGGCCGGGTGTGCGCGGTGCGGCCGGGGCTGTGGAGGTGGGCGGTGCGGCGGAGGTGGCCGGTGGGGCGGGTCGGCCGCGCTGCCGAAGGGCGGATGCGCCGAAGGACGGATCCGCCGAAGAGCGAAGGTGCCGTGGCCGCGCGCCCGTCGGCGGGAGCGCGGCCACGGCGGCCCGGTGCTCAGGACACCGGGCGGTTCGGGTGGACGCTCCGGGTCACGCCGGCGGCGGGCAGAGGGTGGTCCGCAGCGCGTCGTTGATCTTCGCGGCGGTGTCCGGTCCGAAGCCCTGCGGGTGGTCGGGCGAGGTGAAGCGCTGGTTGGCCAGCTCGACCAGCTTGGACTTGTCCTTGGGGAACTGGAACAGCGCCTGGCACTGGTTCCGGGCCCGGTCCACGGCCTGGTCCGGCTTGCCGCCGACGATTGCCGGGTCGATCGCGTCCAGCGCGGCGACCAGCTTGCCGGTCAGGTCGGTGCCCGGCTTTCCGGGCAGGCCGGCGTCGCTGGGGGGCGTGGGCTTGGCCGGGGCGGGGGCTCCGGGGGAACCGGAGTCCGGGGCGGGGGCCGAGGGGCTGTCGGGCGCGGGCGCCGAGGGGGAGGCGGCCGGGTCGGGCGCGGAGGCCGAGGGCGACTCGGGCGCCGGCGGCGTCGAGGCGGTGCCGGGGGCGGGAGCCGAGGCGGCGGCCGGGGTGGTGGGGGAGCCGGCCGCGGCGGTGGCCGGGTGGGGGCCCGGTCCGGAGCTGGAGCAGGCAGCGAGGCTCACCGCGGCGAATGCCGTGAGGGTGGCGGCGAGGAGACGAGTGCGCATGGCGTCACACTGTCATGTCCGCGGCGCCGAAGGGAAGATCCTCCCGCGAGCGCGGACGGCCCGGGAGGGTGACCTCCCGGGCCGCCGACTCGCCGCGTTCGCAAGACACGGGCGAGGCGCCAGCGAGGCACGGCCGGGGCGCGGGCGAGGCGCCAGCAAGGAACGGCCGGGGCGCGACCGGGCACGGCCAAGGGGCCGGCCGAGGCGTGGTCAGCCGAGGCCGTTGGCCTTCAGCCAGTCCTTGGCCACCGCCGACGGGTCGTCCTTGTCGATCGCGACGCGCTTCATCAGCGCCGTCAGCCCCGCCGTGTCGAGCTTGGCCGAGACCGCGTTGAGGGCCGCCGTCGCGGTGGGGTTCACGCTCGCCTTGTTGACCAGCGGGGTGACGTTCTGCGCGCCGAAGAGGTTCTTCGGGTCGGTCAGCGGGACGAGCTTCAGCTGGACGATCTTCGGGTCGGTGGTGAACACGTTGCCGACCTGGATGGTGCCGTCCTTGAGCGCGTTCGCGGTGGCGTCGCCGGTGGGCTTCCACTCCTTGAAGTTCAGCCCGTAGACGTCCTTGAGCTGCTGCTCGCGGCGGGACTTGAACTCCGGCGGACCGCCTATCGTGAACTCGCCCGCCTTGGCGGCCAGGTCGGCGATGCTCTTGAGGCCGTACTTGTCGGCGTTCTCCTGGGTGACGCTGAGCGAGTCCTTGTCCTCGGCGGGGGATGAGTCGAGGATCCCCAGCGCGGCGGGCAGCGTCTTGGCCAGCGCCGCGTTCACCTCCTCGGTGGTGGCGGCGGTGGACTTGGCGTCCAGGTAGGCGAGCAGCGAGCCGTTGTACTCGGGCAGGACGCTCAGGCTGCCGCTCTGGAGCTGCCCGTAGAGCACCTCGCGGCTGCCGATGTTGAACTTCTCCTCGACCTTGACGCCCTTGGCCTTGAGGGCCTGCGAGTAGATCGAGCCGAGCAGCACGTTCTCCGGGAAGTTCGCCGAGCCGACGACCACCGTCGAGCCGGCGCCGGCGCCCGAGGCGGCGGGGGAGCCCGCCGCGGAGCCGCCGCCGAGCGGGTCGCCGCCGCCGGAGGAGCCGCAGGCGGTGGCGCCGAGGGCGAGTGCGGCGAGCGTGCCGAGGACGACGGCGCGCCTGCTTCCGTGGTTTGTCGACATGGTGACAGATGTCCTTCCGGAGAGGATGGGGAACGAGGTTCAGCGGGCCCGGCGCTGGGCGCGCATCCCGGGCGGGAGCGCGTACCGGGCGAGCAGGGCGAAGAACAGCTGGGCGCCGACCGCGAGCAGCACCACCAGCAGCGCGCCGCCGACGGTGACGGCGTACTTGCGGGTGGCCAGTCCGTCGATGACGTAGCGGCCGAGGCCGCCCAGCCCGACGTACGCGGCCACGGTGGCGGTCGCGATCACCTGGACGGTCGCGGTGCGAAAGCCCGCCAGCAGGGTCGGCGCCCCGGACGGCAGGCAGACCTGCCACAGCACCTGCGGGTGGGTCAGCCCGATGCCGCGCGCCGCGTCCCGGACGTCCGGGTCGGTGCCGCGCACCCCCTCGACGGCGGCCACCAGCAGCGGCGGCGCGGCGAGCGCGACCAGCGGGATCAGCACGGCCGTGTCCCCGACCCCGCCGAGCAGCACCGCCAGCGTCACCAGGCCGAGCGTCGGCAGGGCGCGGGTGGCACCGGCGAAGGCCGTCACGAGCGTGACGCCGCGCCCGGTGTAACCGATCAGCAGCCCGAGCGGCACGGCGAGCAGCGCCGCGCACAGCAGGGCCTCGCCGGAGAGCACCAGGTGCTCGGTGATCCGGTGCACGATCGAGTCCGGGCCGCTGCGGTGGTCGGGGGCGGAGAAGAAGTCGCCCAGCCAGTTCAGCCAGTTCACGAACCGGCTCCCTTCTCCCGGACGGCCCAGGGCGCGAGCAGCCGGCGGGCGCCCACCAGCAGCAGGTCGACGGCCAGCGCGAGGGCGGCGATCAGCGCGATGCCGGCCACGATCGGGGTCGGGAACGTGCGCTGGAAGCCGTCGATGAACAGGTAGCCGAGCCCGCCGCGCCCGATCAGCGCGCCGACGCTGGCCAGCGAGATGCTGGACACCGCCGCGACCCGCAGCCCGGCGATCAGGTACGGCACGGCGGCGGGCAGCTCGACGGAGGTCAGCCGGTGCCACGGCCCGTACCCCATCGCGGTGGCGGCCTGCCGGACCGGGTCCGGGACGGCGCGCAGGCCGTCCACGGTGGTCGGCAGCAGCACGGCGAGCGCGTAGAAGGTGAGCGGGATCATCACGGTGGCCTGGGTGGCGAGGCCGGTGTAGGGGATGAGCACCACGAACACGGCCAGCGAGGGCAGCGCGTAGACGACGTTGAAGACGGCGGACAGCGGTTGGTACAGCCGGGGGAAGCGCGTGCAGGCCAGGCCCAGCGGGACGGCCAGCAGCAGGCCGATGAGCACCGGGACCAGGGCGATCACGGCGTGGTCGGCGAGCAGGTCGCCGAGGTAGCCGAGGTGGTCGCCGATCCAGTACCAGCGGACGATCGGTTCACCGTCCACCGGCCGCCCCGTCCGTGAGGTCACCGGCCGCCGCGCCGGCTGCCGCACCGCCCGCCGCGTCCACAGGGCCACCGGCTCCCGCACCGCCCGCCGCGCCCGCACCGCCCGCCGCGCCCGCTGCGTCGGCCGCCGCGGCGGCCACAGGGGCGGACAGCGCGGCGAGGACGGCCTCGCGGCTCGCGGTGCCGGTGGCCCGGCCGTCGGCGTCCAGGGCCACGGCGGCCCCGGCGGGGGAGAGGACGGCGGCGTCCAGTGCGGTGCGCAGGGTGTCGGCGTCCGGCCGGTAGCCGGAGACCGGGTGCAGCTCGGCGGTGGCGGCGTCGCGGTCGATCCAGCCGATCGGGCGGCGCTCGTCGTCCAGCGCCAGCTCCCAGCCGCCGTAGCGCAGCCCGTCGGCCACCGGGCGGACGGCGACGGTGGTCGCGGGGCGCAGGGCGAGGCCGCGCAGGCCCCGGTCGCGGCCGAGGAAGGCGGCCACGCCGTCGTCCGCGGGGGTGGTGAGCAGGGTGTGCGGGTCGGCGAGCTGGGCGATCCGGCCGTGTTCGCGCAGGACCACCACCTGGTCGCCGAGCCGGACGGCCTCCTCGATGTCGTGGGTGACGAACAGCACCGTCTTGTGCAGCTCGGACTGGAGCCGCAGCAGTTCCTCCTGGAGCCCGGCGCGTACCACCGGGTCGACGGCGCTGAACGGCTCGTCCATCAGCAGCACCGGCGGGTCGGCCGCGAGGGCGCGGGCCACGCCCACCCGCTGCTGCTGGCCGCCGGACAGCTGGAACGGGTACCGCTTGCCGGTCTCGGGAGCGAGCCCGACCAGTTCGAGCAGTTCGGCGGCCCGGGCGCGGGCCTTCTTGCGGTCCCAGCCGAGCAGGTAGGGCACGGTGGCGACGTTGTCGATCACCTTGCGGTGCGGGAACAGGCCGGCCTGCTGGATCACGTAGCCGATGCCACGGCGCAGCTTGGCGGGCTCCAGTTCGGCGACGTCCGTGTCGTCCAGCAGCACCCGGCCCGAGGTCGGCTCGACCATCCGGTTGACCATGCGCAGCAGGGTGGTCTTGCCACACCCGGACGGTCCGACCAGGACGGTTATCCGACCGGTCGGGACGTCCAGGTCCAGGCCCTCGACGGCGATGGTGCCGTCGGGGTGGCGCTTGCCGGCGCCCTCGAATCTGATCACGGGGAGTTTCCTCGTCAGGGCGCCCCGGGGAGGCGGCGCCTGTTTCGGTCGTACGGTTGATGGCGGTTCGTCGACAAGCGGCGACGGCGTGGGCCGTACCGGCCGCTGCCGTGACGGCGTCTGTCGGATCGACCGCCCGGGCGTTCTTCCGCCCGCGTGGCTGCCCAGCTTCAGACCGGCGGAAACTCTGATCAGACTATGACCTGCATCATCTCCTGTCTCTCACTTACCACCCGGCACGGGGCCCGGACCCCGCCTCCGGACGGCCCCGGCCGACCGGAGGCCCGACGTTCCGGCAGGTCAGAGGGGCGGGACACGGACACCCTGACGGCGGGTCGAGGGCTCGGGCCCCGGACGATCAGCCCGTCAGCCGCCGAGCGCCCCGGCCCTCCAGGTTCTCAGCCGCTCTGGCGCGTCGGCAGCCCGGAGGCCGCCCAGCCGACGAAGCCGCCGTCCAGATCGGTCGCCCGGTGCAGCCCCAGCTCGCGCAGCGAGGCCGCCGCCAGGCTGGAGGCGTACCCCTCCGAGCAGACCACGATCACCTCGACGTCGTAACCCGACGCCTCGGGGATCCGGTGACTGCCCGTCGGGTCCAGCCGCCACTCCAGGACGTTGCGCTCGATGATCAGCGAGCCGGGGATCTCCCCCTCCGCCGCCCGCTGCGCCGCCGGACGGATGTCCACCAGCAGCGCGCCGTCCAGCTGCGACTGGTACGCCTCCCGGGCACGCGGACGGTGGACGCCCTCGCGGGCCCGCTCCACCAGGTCGTCGATCGTGGTCACCATTGCTCCGGTCCTTCCTCCGAGGTGCGGACGAGCCCGCCGGCCCGCAGGTCGTAGTGCGCCATCGAGCCCAGCGGGGGCGAGTAGGCGTGCAGGGTCACGGCCGGGCCGGACGCGGTGTTGCGCACGTCGTGCACGTACTCGGGGCCGAAGGCGCGGGCGGTGCCGGCCGGGACCCGGCGGATCAGCAGGCCCTGCTCCGGCCCGCCGAGGGACAGCTCCTCCAGCTCGCCGAGGGCGACGGTGAACGCGCCGCGCGAGCCGCCGTGGTCGTGGAAGCCGGTGGACTGGCCGGGCAGCCAGCTGATCAGCCACACCTCGTGGTCGTCGTCGGCCACCAGCCGCCGGTACCAGCGTTCCTCGGTGGAGAGCCGGACGAGGTGGATCCACTGGTCGGGCTGTTCGGCCAGTTCGCGGACGACGGTGCGCAGGGCGCTCGGGGTGAGCGGCGCGCGGGTCTCCTCGGTGGCGGTGGCGGTGGCGGCGGCCTTGGCTGTTCTGGCCGGTGCCGGTGCCGGGGCTTGGGCGGCAGCGGGTTCGTCGGGGGCGAGGTTCAGGCTCATGGGGGCGTCCTCGGGTGCAGCGGGAACGTCGGCGGGGTGCGCCCTGGTCCGGCGGCGGGCGAGGGCGCGGGCCGACGGAGCGGCACGGCACGCGCGGATGCGCCGGGCGGGGCGGGAATCAGAACGCTGGGTGCGGGTGTGCGGCGCGGGCCCTGGTGGACGTCACAGGGCGGGGGCAGCGGGGAGAGTCAAGGTCAACAGGCACAGATGGAACTCGCCTGGCGTCGCAGATCGACGTGCAGGCGGCAGACCAGAGTGGTGCCGGTGTCCATGCGCCGGATCCTTCCCGAGCCAACCGGACGAAGTCAAGCCGGATGGGGCCGGCCGCCGCCGGCTGCGCCGCACTGCTCCACCCCCGGCCGACCGGCCGTCGAGCCGTTCTGGACCGGAACCGTCGAACGGCACTCGCATGCGTAAGGACCCCACGCGCGGGGTAAATGATCGTTTCATCCCATCCAGAACCCTCTGCGTGTCCGCGTCACGAGATCGCCCCAGATGCGTTACCGCCAACGTATTGTCAGGCCACCGAGGCCCGGCCTACGGTCTACAGACCGCTTTCTACGCACGTAGACCCCTGCGGATCCCCGGCGGTCCGCAGACGAGACCCGCCCGCCCCGTCAACCCTCAGACCGCAGGCCCGACCCCATGGCCGGGCGGCGGAGTTGCGGAGGTATCCATGTCGCAGATCGTCCGTGCCGCGCTCGTCCAGACCCGCTGGACCGGCGACCAGGAGAGCATGATCGCCCTTCACGAGCGGTACGCCCGCGAGGCCGCCGCCCAGGGCGCGAAGATCATCGGTTTCCAGGAGGTCTTCAACGCCCCGTACTTCTGTCAGGTCCAGGAAGCCGAGCACTACCGCTGGGCCGAAGCCGTCCCCGACGGCCCCACCGTCCGCCGGATGCAGGACCTCGCCCGTGAACTCGGCCTGGTGATCGTCGTCCCGGTCTACGAGGAGGAACAGGCCGGGGTCTACTACAACACCGCCGCCGTCATCGACGCCGACGGCAGCTACCTCGGCAAGTACCGCAAGCACCACATCCCGCAGGTCAAGGGCTTCTGGGAGAAGTACTACTTCAAGCCCGGCAACCTCGGCTGGCCCGTCTTCGACACCGCCGTCGGCAAGGTCGGCGTCTACATCTGCTACGACCGCCACTTCCCCGAGGGCTGGCGCGCCCTGGGCCTGGCCGGAGCGCAGATCGTCTACAACCCCTCCGCCACCAGCCGAGGCCTCTCCGCCTACCTCTGGCAGCTGGAACAGCCCGCCGCCGCCGTCGCCAACGAGTACTTCGTCGCCGCCATCAACCGCGTCGGCACCGAGGAGTACGGCGACAACGACTTCTACGGGACCTCCTACTTCGTCGACCCGCGCGGCCAGTTCGTCGGCGACGTCGCCTCCGACAAGGAGGAGGAGCTCGTCGTCCGCGACCTCGACCTCGGCCTGATCGAACAGGTCCGCCAGCAGTGGGCGTTCTACCGGGACCGCCGCCCCGACGCCTACGGACCGCTCGCCGAGGCCTGAGGAGCAGCGCGATGACCACCCGCGACCCGCACCAGCGCACCATCGTCCGCGGCGGCCTCGTCATCACCGCCGCCGACGAACTCCACGCCGACGTCCTCATCGAGGGCGAACGCATCGCCGCCCTCGCCACCACCGGCGGCTCCGCCGCCGAGGCCTGGAGCGCCGACACCGTCATCGACGCCACCGGCCACTACGTCATCCCGGGCGGCGTCGACGCCCACACCCACATGGAACTGCCCTTCGGCGGCACCTCGGCCTCCGACACCTTCGAGACCGGCACCCGGGCCGCCGCCTGGGGCGGCACCACCACCATCGTCGACTTCGCCGTGCAGTCCGTCGGCGGCTCGCTGCGCGAGGGCCTGGACACCTGGCACGCCAAGGCCGACGGCAACTGCGCCGTCGACTACGCCTTCCACACCATCGTCTCCGACGTCAACGAGGGCGTCCTCAAGGAGATGGACGCCCTCGTCGACTCCGGCGAGTCCACCTCCTTCAAGCTTTTCATGGCCTACCCCGGCGTCTTCTACAGCGACGACGGCCGCATCCTGCGCGCCATGCAGCGCGGCGCGGTCAACGGCGGGCTGATCATGATGCACGCCGAGAACGGCATCGCCATCGACGTCCTGGTCGAACAGGCCCTCGCCGCCGGGCACACCGCACCCCGCTACCACGGCGAGGTCCGCCGTGAACTCCTGGAGGCCGAGGCCACCCACCGGGCCATCAAGCTCGCCCAGGTCGCCGGCAGCCCGCTCTACGTCGTCCACGTCTCCGCGGCCGCCGCCCTCGCCGAGCTCGTCCAGGCCCGCGACGTCGGGCTCAACGTCTTCGGCGAGACCTGCCCGCAGTACCTGTTCCTCTCCACCGACAACCTCGCCGAGACCGGTGCCGACGGCTTCGAGGGCGCCAAGTACGTGTGCAGCACGCCGCTTCGGCCGCGCGAGCACCAGGAGACGCTCTGGCGCGGACTGCGCGCCAACGACCTCCAGGTGGTCTCCACCGACCACTGCCCGTTCTGCTTCACCGGGCAGAAGGAACTCGGCCGCGGTGACTTCTCGAAGATCCCCAACGGCCTGCCCGGCGTGGAGAACCGGATGGACCTGCTCCACCAGGCCGTCGTGGACGGGCACATCACCCGTCGGCGCTGGATCGAGATCGCCTGCACCACGCCCGCCCGGATGTTCGGGCTGCACCCGCGCAAGGGCACCATCGCGCCCGGCGCCGACGCCGACCTCGTCGTCTACGACCCCACCGCCGTGCAGACCGTCTCCGCCGCCACGCACCACATGAACGTCGACTACTCGGCGTACGAGGGCCGCCAACTCACCGGCCGCGCCCGCACCGTGCTCTCGCGCGGCACCGTCGTGCTGGACGGCGAAACCTGGCTCGGCCGGGCCGGCCACGGCACGTTCCTGCGCCGCGACACCTGCCAGTACCTGACCTGACCACTCTCCCGCGCCGCCGCCCGGGCCTGTGCGCACGACCGCCCGGGCGGCGGAACCACCCTCCCCGGAGCCACCATGGACATCGGCCTCGTCCTGCAGACAGACCCGCCCGCCCGCCTGCTCATCGACCGGATGATCCGCGCCGAACAGGCCGGGTTCAGCCACGGCTGGACCTTCGACTCCTGCGTCCTGTGGCAGGAGCCGTTCGTCATCTACAGCCGGATCCTCGCCGAGACACGGCGGTTGACCGTCGGACCGATGGTCACCAACCCCTCCACCCGGACCTGGGAGGTCACCGCCTCCCTGTTCGCCACGCTCAACGACATGTACGGCAACCGCACCGTCTGCGGCATCGGTCGCGGCGACTCCGCCATGCGGGTCGCCGGACGCCACCCCGCCACCCTCGCCCGGCTCTCCCAGGCCATGCACGCCATCAAGGAGCTGGCCGAGGGGCGGACGGTCGAGGTGGACGGCACCGAGATGCACCTGCCGTGGGTCGGCCCAGGCGCCCAACTCCCCATCTGGATGGGCGCGTACGGGCCGAAGGCGCTCGCACTGACCGGTCGTCAGGCCGACGGGTTCATCCTCCAGCTGGCCGACCCGTACCTCACCGAGTACATGGTCAAGGCGGTGCGGTCCGCCGCGGCCGAGGCCGGCCGGGACCCGGACGCCGTCACCATCTGCGTCGCCGCCCCCGCCTACGTGACCGCCGACGACTCGCCCGCCGCGCTCGCCCACGCCCGGGAGCAGTGCCGCTGGTTCGGCGGGATGGTCGGCAACCACGTGGCCGACCTGGTCAGCCACTACGGCGCACACTCCGAGCTCGTCCCGGAGGCCCTCACCGACTACATCAAGGGCCGCCAGGGCTACGACTACAGCCACCACGGCCGGGCCGGGAACCCCGACACCGCCTTCGTGCCGGACGAGATCGTCGACCGCTTCTGCCTCATCGGCCCGCCGCAGGCCCAACTCGCCCGCCTGGAGCACCTCCGCTCCCTGGGCGTCGACCAGTTCGCCGTCTACGCCATGCACGACGCCGTCGAGGCCACCATCGACGCCTACGGGACCGACGTCATCCCGCACCTGTCCCGCCAACCCCAGACGTAACGCCATTCACGCGGAGGGGAGTTGCCCATGGCCGGCACCGCGACCAGCGGCGGCGGGCAGTGGCATCACTCCGACGGCCGGGTCGAACTCGAACCGGTCGCAGGAGAGTTGCCGTCCAACGGCTTCACCAACGGCGACCTGCGGCCGGTCCCGGTGGCACGGCGCACCTGGACCACCTACAACTTCCTGGCGCTCTGGGTCGGCATGGCCCACAACATCCCGTCCTGGACGCTCGCCTCGGGGCTCGTCGCGCTCGGCATGGACTGGAAGCAGGCCGTGCTGACCATCGCGCTCGCCAACCTCGTGGTGCTCGTGCCGATGCTGCTCACCGGGCACGCCGGGACGAAGTACGGCATCCCGTTCCCGGTGTTCGCCCGGGCCGCGTTCGGACTGCGCGGCGCCAACCTGCCCGCGCTCATCCGGGCGGCGGTGGCCTGCGCCTGGTTCGGCATCCAGAGCTGGATCGGCGGCGAGGGGATCTTCCTGCTGGCCGGCAAGCTGCTGGGCGAATCGTGGCGCACGGCAGCGGAGTTCGGCGGCTATCCATGGACGCAGTGGGTGTCGTTCCTGCTGTTCTGGCTGATCGAGATGGCCATCATCGCCCGTGGGATGGAGACCCTCCGGCGGTTCGAGAACTGGGCCGCGCCGTTCGTGATCGCCGGCGCGCTGGCGCTGCTGGCATGGATCACCGTGAAGGCGGGCGGGTTCGGTCCGCTGCTCGACCAGCCGTCCGAACTGGGCTGGGGCGGCGGGTTCTGGAAGGTCTTCTTCCCCGCGCTGATGGGCATGATCGGGTTCTGGTCGACCCTGTCGCTCAACATCCCCGACTTCACCCGCTTCGGGGGCAGCCAGCGCGCCCAGATCCGCGGGCAGGCGCTCGGCCTGCCGACCACGATGACGCTCTTCGCGCTGCTGTCCGTCCTCGTCACCTCCGGCTCGCAGGCCGTCTACGGCGCACCGGTGTGGGATCCGATCGAACTCGCCGCGAAGATGGAGAACCCGGTCGGCATCCTGTTCGCGCTGCTGACCGTCCTGATCGCGACGCTGTCGGTGAACATCGCCGCCAACGTCGTCTCGCCGGCCTACGACCTCGCCAACCTGCTGCCCCGGCTGGTCGACTTCCGTACCGGGGCGCTGATCACCGGCGTCGTCGGGATCGCGATCTTCCCGTGGAGGCTGATCTCCGACCCGCACGTGTACATCTTCACCTGGCTGGGTGTGGTCGGCGGCCTGCTCGGGACGGTGGCCGGGGTCCTGATCGCCGACTACTGGGTGCTGCGTGGCACCCGGCTGCAACTCGCCGAGCTGTACCAGCCGGGCGGGGCGTACTGGTACGCGGGCGGGTGGAACTGGCGGGCGGTGACGGCGCTGCTGGTCGGGGGCGTCCTGGCGATCGGCGGCTCGTACGGCGGGCCGTTCCCGGCGGACGGGCTGCTGCCCGTGTTCAAGCCACTGGCCGACTACGGCTGGGCGGTCGGCTTCGGGTCGGCCTCGGTGCTGTACCTCGTGCTGGGCGCTGTCCCGGGTGCCCGGCGGGTGGGCGGGCGCCACGGGCGGACGGCGGCGGACGGCTGGCAAGTGACAGCGGACGGATAACAGCGAACAGCAAACAGATAACAGATTTCGAAATCTGTTATCTGTTTGCTGTCACTTGTTCACTGCCGGTTGCCCGCTGTCATTCGCCCGTCGCTGCCCGGTCGACGGCCGCCAGCACCTTCGCCGCACCGTCCTCGGCCGCGAGCGTGGCCGCCGCCGCCCGGGCCTGGTCGCGGTAGCGGGGGTCGTCGAGGGCCTGGCGGATGGCGGCGGCGAGGCGTGCGGCGGTGAGGGCGTGCAGCGGTACCGGCCCGGGGGAGACGCCGAGGCGGGTGAGTCGGTCGGACCAGAACGGGGCGTCGAGCTGTGCGGGTACCGGGACGGCCGGCGTGCCGCAGCGCAGGGTGGCGGCGGTCGTGCCGGCGCCGGCGTGGTGGATCACGGCGGCCACGCGGGGGAACAGCCAGTCGTGCGGGGCGTCGCCGATGGTCAGGACGTCCTCCGCCTCGCCGGCTCCGAGGTCGCTCCAGCCCGACTGCAGGACGGCCCGGACCCGGGCGGCGCGGACCGCGGCGACCACCGTCGCGGTGAGCCGGGCGGGGTCGGGGACGACCAGGCTGCCGAAGCCGACGAAGACCGGCGGCGGTCCGGCGGCGAGGAAGTCGAGCAGTCGGGCCGGGGGGTACCAGTCCGGATCCCGTACCGGCCACCAGTAACCGGCCACGTCCAGCCCCGGGCGCCAGTCGGCGGGCCGCGGGACCACGGCGGGCGAAAACCCGTGCAGGACGGGGTACTTGCGCCTGGCGTGGGCGGCACCGAGCGGCGGTAGGCCGAGGCGGCGCCGCAGCCCGCGTACGGCGGGGGCGAAGAGCTGGTCGGTCGCGACCTGGACGGCGTGCCCCGCGAGCAGGTTGCCCGGGCGGCCGAGTGAGCGGGCACCGGTGACAGCGGGCGCGAACTCCCTGGTGGGGGAGAGGGGTTGGAGGTGTAGGCCGATGCTGGGAATGCCCGCAGCCTCGGCGGCGACCTGGCCGAGCGGGCTGGTGGTGCTGGTGGTGAGCAGCAGGTCGGTGCCGAGTGCCGTGGCGTCGGCGATGCCGTCGGCGAGCTCCGGCATGAACTTCCGCCCCAGCTTTAGAAGTTGCAGGACGGCGCGAGGTCCGGTGCCGGCCTGGAGCAGGCGCCGCCCCTCGGCGGAGGCGAGTTCGGCGCGCGGGTCGACCGGCAGCGGGCGGAACTCCAGCCCTGCGGTCCGCACCGAGGCGGCGAAGGTGGCGTGGGTTGCGACGGCCACCTGATGGCCGGCCGCCTGGAGGCGGGCGCCGAGCCCGGTGAACGGGGCCACGTCGCCCCGGGATCCGGCGGTGGCGATCAGGATGCGCATGGCCGCAGTATCCCGGCGCGGGTGCCCCGCCGGAAAGGTGCCGTGCCCGGAGCGGCCCGGTCCGGGGTGGCCGGTTCGGGCCGGTGCTCCCGCGGCGCCGGAACCGGGCGGTGGTGGGCGGCGTCCTTCCTGGCAGAGCGGCGGAACGGGGCCGCCGCGCCGTGGACGGGAGGGACAGATGAGCATCGTCGCGTGGATCGTGCTTGGCCTGCTGGCGGGGGCACTGGCCAAGCTGCTGCTGCCGGGGAAGGACCCGGGCGGCCTGATCGTGACAACCCTGATCGGTATCGCCGGCTCCTTCGTCGGCGGTTGGATCGCCTCGCACTTCCTGCACAGGTCGGTGACGGCGCACTTCTTCGACATGGCGACCTGGGTGTCGGCGATCGGCGGGGCCCTGGTGCTGCTGATCATCTACCGGCTGGTGTTCGGCAGCTCCCGACGCTAGCCCGGGCGCCGGGAACCGGCCCCGCGCCGACGCGGACACGGTGTCGCACAGCCGAGCCGGCCAGGCCCACGGGCCGGCCGGCTCGGCTCAGCGCGTCGGTGTCGACGCCTCCGCGACCCACTCCGGCAGGTCCTCGCGGGCGGCCAGCCAGGCGGTCGGCACCTCGGCGAGGCCGGTGCGAGCGGCTACCGCCCCGGCGGCGATCGCGCAGGTGGTGTCCGTGTCGCCCCAGCCCTCCAGGGTGTGCCAGATGGCCTCGGGCAGTGAGTCCAGGTGCCCGGCGGCGGACCAGAGGGCGAACGGGACGGTGTCCGGGGCGGAGATCATGAACCCGGAGCCGAGTACGTTGGCGGCCTGCCGGACGCTCGTGTGTCCGGGCAGCCGGGCGGCGATCCGTAGACCGGAGCGCACTTCGCCGTCCGGCAGACGCCCGGCCACCTCTGCCAGCAACTCGGCACGGCCGGGCGGGTTTTGGCCCCGGCTGCGGACAGCGAGTGCCGTGGCGAGGGCGACTGCCACCGCGCCCGCGACCGCCTCCGGGTGGAAGTGCGTGGTGAGTGCCTGGAGTTCGGCCTGCCGGGCGACGGCGTCCAGGTCGTCCGCGAACCAGGCGCCCAGTGGGGCGACCCGCATCGCGGCGCCGTTTCCGTACGAGCCCTGACCCTCGAACTGAAGCGAGGTGATGGCGCGCCAGTCCCCGCCGGCGCCGATCTCACGTAGTACCCGGTGCATCGACGGGCCGTACTTGCGCCCGTACTCGCGGGCGTACTCCTCGGCGAACTCGCCGGCCAGCGCATCCTGCCGGACCTCGCCCCAGGAGGCCAGGTGGCGGACGAGGACCAGCGCCATCGCGGTGTCGTCGGTCCAATGCCAGGGCGCCGGGCGGAGCCGGCGGGCGGCCAGCGCGGCGGGCGCCTCGTCGAGCGGGGCCGAGAACCAGCGGTCGCCGAAGGCGTCGCCGAGGGCGAGCCCCTGCAGACTGTCCAGGGTCGGACGGGGCGGAGGGGTCGGACGGGGCGGAGGGGTCGGACGGGCCGGACGCATGTCGTCCTCCAAGTGAGATCAACCGTGCGCGGCAGTCTGCCGGACGGCCGGGCCCGTCGGCGACCGGGTTTCGCTCCGGTGCCGGCGAGCCCGGCCGTCGGTGTCCGGGTTCAGGGGCGCCCGGGGCTTCGGAGGTCCGTCACTTGGCGAGCAGGCCGCCGAGGATGAGCTTCCAGAGGGCCTCGAAACGGTCCTCGATGGTCGGCTCGGACCACGAGGACGCGTACGCCGGGTCGTGGAAGGGGCCGGTGGCGTCGAAGACGGCGCGGGCCGTGGAGCGGATGTGGGCGAGCTTGAACTCCTTGCTCTCCATGCCGTCCTGGACGATCTGGGCGATCTGGGTGACCAGGGTGTCGATGTGGGCCTCGACGATGCCGCTGTTCTCCTCGACCAGCACCATGTAGGTGGCGAACAGCTCCGGGTCGTCCAGCGCCTTCTTCCGCTTGGCCGCGAACAGCGTCACCAGCCAGCGGTGCAGCCGCTCGACGGCCGAGCCGGCCTCGGTCGAGATGAAGGCGAGCTGGTGGTGCGCCTGGTCGAGCCAGCGCTGGGTGACCGCCTCGCGCAGCGCGGCCTTGCTCGGGAAGTGGCGGTAGACGCTGCTGTGGCTGACGCCGAGGATCCGGGCGACGTCCACGACGGTGGCCTTGGCCGGGCCGAACCGCCTGAGGACGTCCTCCGCCGCGATCAGGATCTGCTCGGCGGTGAGTGTGGTGTCCGTGGTCACGGGGAGGTCCGTCCTTAGGGTCGTGCGGTCGAGGGTGGTGCTGCCGTCCCCGGCCGTCGGGCCGGTTCCGGTGGGTCAGTGCTCGCTGTCCAGGTGCGCCATCTGGGCGGCAGCGTAGCGGTCGCCCGCTGCGGAGCCGGCGGGGACGGCCGCCTCGATGGCCGCGAGGTCGGCCGCGGTGAGCGTGACGTCCAGCGCGCCCAGCGCCTCGGTGAGGCGGTCGCGGCGGCGGGCGCCGACCAGCGGAACGACGTCCTCCCCGCGCGCGGCGACCCAGGCGATGGCGACCTGGGCGACGCTCGCCTCCTTCGCGGAGGCCACCGCGCGCAGTGCCTCGACGAGCGCGAGGTTGTGGGCCAGGTTGTCGCCCTGGAAGCGCGGGCTGTGGCCACGGAAGTCGGTGCCGGCCAGGGCGCGGCCCTGGTCCCAGTGGCCGCTGAGCAGGCCGCGCGAGAGCACGCCGTAGGCGGTGATGCCGATGCCGAGCTCGCGGGCGGTGGGGAGGATGGCGTCCTCGATCGAGCGGGAGATCAGCGAGTACTCGATCTGCAGGTCGCTGATCGGGTGGACGGCGGCGGCGCGGCGCAGGGTGTCGGCGCCGACCTCCGACAGGCCGATGTGACGGACGTAGCCGGCCTTCACCAGGTCCGCGATGGCGCCGACGGTCTCCTCGACCGGGACGTTCGGGTCCAGGCGGGCGGGGCGGTAGACGTCGATGTGGTCGGTGCGCAGTCGGCGCAGCGTGTAGGCGAGGGCGGTCTTGGTGGCGGCGGGGCTCGCGTCGTAGCCGAGCCACTGGCCGTCCGGGCCGCGCTGGGCGCCGAACTTCACGCTGATCTGCACGCTCTCGCGGGCGCGGCCGCGCAGGGCCTCGTGGATCAGCAGCTCGTTGTGGCCCATGCCGTAGAAGTCGCCGGTGTCCAGCAGGGTGACCCCGGCGTCGATCGCGGCGTGGATGGTGGCGATGCTCTCGGCCTCGTCGGCCGGGCCGTACAGGTCGGACATGCCCATGCAGCCGAGGCCGAGGGCGGAGGTGACCGGTCCGGAGGTGCCGAGGGTGCGCTGTGTGGGGCGGGAGGTCGTGGCCACGGGGACTCCAGGGGTGGGTGCGGCGATGGGTGGGGTGACCCGGAGTCCACTATGGCACGACAGCGAACAGATTTCAAAATCTGTTCGCTGTCGTCTGTTATCTGTTATCTGAAAGCTGTCACCTGTTATCTGTCACCCGCCGACTCGATCGGCCGCCCGGCTGCGGTTCTCGTACGCGAGTGCCTCGTCGGCTGCGGCCTCGCCGGCCGGGGGCTCTGGCGGCGAGGCCGGACCCCAGTCCTCCCGCCCGCCCAGTGACCGCAGCAGGTAGGCGCGGGCCGGCGGCAGGTTGCGCCACACCGTGCGCTCACCCAGCCCGTACGCCGCCTCGAACCGCCGCAGCAGTCGCACCACTGCCCGGTGGCGGGCGCTCTGCCGGGGCCCCGAGGACAGGGTGCGGGCCGTCGTCGTGCCGAGGTAGCCGAAGTACGTCAGCTCGCCCCCGGGCAGAAGCAGCCGCAGGTAGAGGTCGAGGAGGTGGCGTACCTGGGCCGGCTCGAAGTTGGTGAACGGCAGGCCCGACACGATCACGTCGTACCGCTCGTCCGTCTCGCCGGCCCTGCCGGCTCGGCCCGTCTCGTTCGTCTCGTTCGTCTGGTCCTGGGGCAGTTCCTCCACCCGGCAGGCCGACAGCCGCAGGGCGACACCCGGACGTCGTGCGGCCAGCACCGGGTCCTCGCGCAGCCGGTCGGCGAAGCGCGGGTTCGCCTCGACGACGTGCAGCCGGTCGCCCGGGAGCAGCACTTGGGCCAGCCGGCGGGTCACGATGCCCGTCCCGGCGCCGACTTCCAGCACCGAGATCGGCCGATTCGGGCGGCTGGTGGCCGGAACCACCAGGGCGTTCACGAGGTCCTCACCGCTCGGGGCCAGCGCTCCGGTGTCGTGGAAGGTGCGCAGGGCCTCGGCGAGGAACAGCAGGTGGTCCCCGGCGGACCGTGAACTGCGCTGCGGGGTAGAGAAGTCGGGGCGCGGGCGGAGCTGTTCGGTGGTCATGCCTTCGACGCTAGGCAGCCCCGCCGCACCTCGAATCGGCCGACGAGCGACGCGCACCCCCGACGAAAGTCGAGGGTGCGGGTACCCGGGAGAAGGGGGCACCCGCCCGCCGCCCGCCCGTAACATCGAGCCGGACGGACGGACGGACGGACGGACAGGCGACGGGCGGACGGAGCGAGCGCGGAGGGAGCCCCATGCGAGAGGACGGGAGCGGCCCGATGCGCGCAGGCCTGTTGGGCTGGTACGGCCCGGGCCGCCGGGTGTGGAGCGAAACCCTGCTGCTGCTCGGCATCCTCGCGCTCACCGCCGAGGAGGGCCTCTCCCAGTGGGTCCACGCCGACGAGCCGTTGCGGCTGCCCCGGACCGTCGTGGCCGTCCTCGCCTCGCTCTCCCTGCTGTTCGCCCGCCGCTACCCGATGGCCTCCGCCGTCCTGCCGGTGCTCACCGGCGGCCTGTTCAACCGTGCCTTTCCCGGGCTGTTCAGCGTCTACTACCTCGCCTCCCTCGGCCGGACCGGCCCGGCGGCGGCCGGCGGCGCCCTCATCGCGATGGTGGGCGCGGCCCGAGCCGATTCGCTGGTCGGCTGGGCGGGCACCACCGGATCCCAACTCCTCGTTCAGGCGGCGACCTTGTCCTTCGGCCTGTGGCTGCACGGCCGCAGGGTGCTGATCCGCACCCTGCACGAGCAGGTGGACGCGCTGCGCCGGGAGCGTGAGTTGCGCGCCGAACGGGCCCGGGCCGCCGAACGGGCCCGGATCGCCCGGGAGATGCACGACGTGCTCGCCCACCGTCTCAGCCTGCTGGTGCTGCACGCCGGGGTGCTGCGCGACCAGGCCCTCGCCGGTACCGTCGCCGCAGACCCGGACCGGCTCACCCACCGCCTCGAACTGCTGCGCACCACCGCCGCCCACTCGCTCGACGACCTGCGTGACGTCCTCGGCGCCCTGCG
This sequence comes from Kitasatospora sp. NPDC091276, assembly GCF_040684355.1. NCBI lineage: Bacteria > Bacillati > Actinomycetota > Actinomycetes > Kitasatosporales > Streptomycetaceae > Kitasatospora > Kitasatospora sp. NPDC091276. The sequence goes on from NZ_JBFBFU010000001.1 coordinate 145,943, forward strand.
GGCCGACCCGCCGACAGCACCGGCCGCCGAGGAGGTGCCGGCCGCACCGCCCCGGGTGGCGCGCGTCCCGGTGCCTGTCCCGGTGCCCGTCCCGGCGCCTGTCCCGGCGCCCGCGCTGCGCGACCTCACCGAACTCGTCGGTGAGGCCACTTCGGCCGGGCAAGAGGTCGAACTGGCCCTCTCCGGCGACCCGGAGACCGTCCCCACCACCCACCGGCTGGCCGTGCACCGCCTGGTCCAGGAGGCGCTGACCAACGCCCGCAAGTACGCGCACGCCGCGCCCGTCACCGTCCGGGTTCGCTACGGGGCCCCGGCCACCACCGTCGAGGTCCGCAACGGCCAGGGGGAGGCGTCGCCGAACGGGCCGGGCACCGGCGGCGGGTACGGTCTGGTGGGGCTCGCCGAACGGGTCGACGCGCTCGGCGGCTACCTCGACGCGGGACCGGACGGTGGTGGCGGCTTCCGGCTCGCAGCCCGCCTGCCCGCACCGGAGCGCCCGCCGCGGACCACGCCAGGGCCCGTTCCAGGACCAGGCCCAGAACCGGGACACGACCCCGGATCCGGCCCTTCCCCGGCCCTTGCCCCCTCCCCGCAGCCGAAGGACGCCGAATGATCCGCACGATGGTGGTCGACGACGACGCGCTGGTGCGGCTCGGCCTCGTCGACCTGCTCGCCCAGGACCCGGCCCTCACCGTGGTCGCCGAGGCCACCGACGGACTGCAGGCCGTCGAACTCGCCCGCAGCCAGCGGATCGACGTGGCGCTCATGGACATCCGGATGCCCCGGCTCGACGGCATCGCCGCCACCAGGCGCCTGCGCGAACTGCCCGACGCCCCGCGCGTGATCGCGCTCACCACCTTCGACCTCGACGAGTACGTGTACCAGGCGCTCGCCGCCGGGGCCGACGGCTTCCTGCTCAAGGACACCCCGCCCGCCGAGATCGCCCGGGCCGTCCACGTCGTCGCCGGCGGCCAGGGGATGCTGCACCCGGCGGCCGCGCGGCGACTGATCGACCGCTACCACCGCACCGGTGCGCCCCGGTCGGTCGCCGCCCGTAACCGGGTCGCCGGGCTGACCCCGCGCGAGACCGACGTGCTGCGCGAACTCGCCGACGGGCTCTCCAACGCGGAGATCGCGGGCGTCCTCGGGATGCGCGAGAGCACCGTGAAGGCGCACGTCAGCCGGATCCTGACCGGGTTGGGCGTCGGCAACCGGGTCCAGGCCGCGCTGCTCGCGCGCGATTCCGGGCTGGTCGGGGACGGCGCCTGAGCCGGCACCGGGCGCTGTGGGGCGGTGCGGTGCGATGGTGCGATAGTGCGGTGCCGTCGTGGCTCGCGTGGTCGCTGGTCCTGCCGATGCGCGATGCCCGGTGGTGCGCGCGGTGGTGGGTGAGGCGTCATGTCGTCCGGTGTTCACGCGAGTGTTCCCGGGGCGTCGGACCGGGCTCCCCCTGAGCCGGTCGCGTGCTCCCGGTTCGTACCGCGCGCTGAGCCGTTGTCACCCATCCGGCGTGGAAATCCCGCGCCTTGGCGGTTTGCGCTGCCGAACCCGGGCGGCGGGTCCATGGTGGAGATGGGCGCGATCCGGCGACCGCGCCCGCGCGCCGATCCAGGCCCGCGCGCCGCGCGCCCGCCGCTGTTCTCCGACGGGTGTCCGAGGCTGAGGGCCCGGTCCCGGCACGCTGGGAGCAGGGCCACCTCGCAGGAAGCCGAACGGTTCTTCTAGGCTCACATCTCGGCTTCCCTGCGGCGGTCCGGCCCGTTGCGCCCGCCGTCAGGAAGCCGCCGTCCACGGGGCCCCGGGCGGACCGGGGCCACCGGATCGAGCGAGGAGGACGCAATGCCAAGCACGCCGCCCAGCCGTTCCACCGCACTTGGGCCAGACGGTCCGTTCCGAAGGGCCGGGCACCATCCCGGTCGATCGGCGCGGTCCGGCCGGGCCTGGCAGCCGGGTTGGGGTGGCCGGCCGGTCCGGCCGCTGAATACCGGCGGCGGCCGCGGAGGCGAACGTTGAGTCCCCAGATCGTCGGGTCGCCCGCCGCGCCGAGTGCCGCCGCCCCCGACGGTGACTCCGCCCCCGCGCCCGCCCCTGCCTCGGACCGCGCCCCCGTCGACCTCCCGGCCGCTGCTGACGGTGAGGCCCTCACCGCTACCGCTACTGCTACCGCTACCGCTCATGCCACGGCCACGGCCACGGTCACCGTCACAGCCTCGGCCACCGCTGCCGCGACCGCCGCACTCCCCGGCCTGCCGCAGGCCCTCAGCACCCGTGCCCGTACGCTGGCCGGGGCCGTCCGGCGCCGGTGCACGGACCTGGCCCGGATCGAGTCGCCCAGCGGAGACGTGCCCCGACTCGACGCTCTCGCCGAGGAGTTGAGCGCCGGGTTCAGCGCCACCGGTGCCACCGCGCGACGCGAGCCCGGGCCGGCCGGTGACCACCTGGTCCTGGAGTGGGAGGGACAGGACGAGACGCTGCCGCACCTGTTGATCGTCGGCCACCACGACACCGTCTGGCCGGTCGGCACCCTCGCCGACTGGCCGGTCACCGAGCAGGACGGTCTGCTCAGCGGCCCCGGCGTCGTCGACATGAAGGGCGGACTCGCCATCCTGGAAGGCGCGTTCGCCCTGCTCGCCGACCTCGGACAGCGGCCGCACCGCGCCGTCCGGCTGGTCGTCGTCTCCGACGAGGAGGTCGGCAGTCCGGACGGACGGCGCCTGGTCGAGCGCCAGTTGCGCGGCGCGGCCGCGGTCCTCGGGCTCGAACCTCCGCACCCCGACGGCCGGTTGAAGACGGCTCGGCGCGGCAGCACCCGGGTCCGGCTCACCGTCACCGGGCGTGAGGCCCACGCGGGCAACGACGCCCACGACGGGGTGTCGGCGGTCGACGAACTCGTCGACCAGCTCGTCGTCGTCCGCGGCCTCGCGGGACAGCCGGGGACGGAGCTCAACGCCGGTCGGATCAGCGGGGGTTCGCGGGCCAACGTGGTCGCGGGCCGGGCCGAGGCCGAGCTCGGCCTGCGGTTCTCCACCGTCGAGGCGCAGCGCCGTACGCTCGACAACCTGGCTCGGCTCACCGCGCTGCGCCCGGGGGCCAGGGTCCGGACCGAGGTGCTGTCCAGCCGTCCGGCGTGGCCCGAGCGCACCGGTAACCCGCTGCTGCGGCACGTTCGTTCACTCGCCGCGGTGCTCGGGCAGCAGCTGGACGGCGGTCCGGCGGGCGGTGCGGGGGACACCAATCTGCCGGGCTCGCGCGGGCTGCCGACGCTGGACGGTTTCGGCGCGGTCGGTGCCGGCGCTCATGCCCGGCACGAGCACATCCGGCTCGACCAGCTGGCACCCCGGATCGCCCTGCTGGCCGCGCTCCTCGCCGTACCGCTGCCGAGGCTGCGCGACCGCACGGAGGGTTGAGCGGGCTGCCGGCGGCCGGGGGCTGTCGGCGAACAGGGAACAGGGAACAGAGAACAGAAGACGGATGACAAGTAACAGCTGACAGATAACAGCTAACAGATAATGAAATCTGTTAGCTGTTATCTGTTTGTCGCCCGCCCGCCCGCCCGCCCGCCGTGGCCCGCCCGTCGACGACTGTCCGCCGCCCGGAACCCCGCCCCTCACCCGCGTCCCTTGCCATCCCTCCACCTCGCCGCGCAGAATGGTACCGACCGAACGGTCAGTCGGTTGGCGCCGTGGGCGCCGGCGCGGGACACGAGAGGTGATCGTGGTGACAGCAGAGGTGGCCGAGGCGGTCCCCGCGCAGGCGCAGGAGGACCGGTTCGAGGCGGTCGTCGCCGCCGAGCAGCGGATCGAGCCCAGGGACTGGATGCCCGACGCCTACCGGGCCACGTTGGTCCGCCAGATCGCCCAGCACGCCCACTCCGAGATCATCGGCATGCAGCCCGAGGGCAACTGGCTCACCCGCGCCCCCTCGCTGCGCCGCAAGGCGATCCTGCTCGCCAAGGCCCAGGACGAGGCCGGCCACGGCCTCTACCTCTACGCCGCCGCCGAGACCCTGGGTGTCGACCGCGCCGAGCTGACCGAGAAGCTGATCTCCGGCCGGCAGAAGTACTCCTCGATCTTCAACTACCCGACCCTCACCTTCGCCGACGTCGGCGTGATCGGCTGGCTGGTCGACGGCGCCGCGATCTGCAACCAGGTCCCGCTGTGCCGCTGCAGCTACGGCCCGTACGCCCGCGCGATGGTGCGGATCTGCAAGGAGGAGTCGTTCCACCAGCGTCAGGGCTACGAGCTGCTGATGACACTGATGCGCGGCACCGAGGCGCAGCGCCGGATGGTCCAGGACGCGGTGGACCGCTGGTGGTGGCCGTCTCTGATGATGTTCGGGCCCCCGGACGCCGACTCGCCGAACACCGCCCGCTCGATGGCCTGGCGGATCAAGCGGCACACCAACGACGAGCTGCGCCAGCGCTTCGTCGACATGACCGTCCCGCAGGCCGAGCACCTGGGCGTCACGCTCCCGGATCCCGAGCTGCGCCGGAACGAGGAACGCGGCGGCTGGGACTTCGGCGAGCCGGACTGGTCCGAGCTGACCAGGGTCATCCACGGCCAGGGCCCGTGCAACGCCCAGCGGGTCGAACGCCGCCGGACGGCGCACGAGGACGGTGCCTGGGTCCGTGAGGCGGCCGTCGCCTACGCGGCCAAGCGCCGCGCCGAACAGTCCGCCGAACCCGGGCGGCCCACCGGATCCGAACCGCCCGTCGAAGCCGGGCAGCCCGGGCGTACGGGCGAGCCCACGGAACAGGAGAACGGAAAGTGACCGAGTCCAAGGCCGGCTGGCCGCTGTACGAGGTGTTCGTGCGCCCCCGACGCGGGCTGAACCACGTCCACGTCGGTTCGCTGCACGCGGCCGACGACCGGATGGCCCTGCTCGCCGCCCGCGACCTCTACACCCGCCGCAACGAGGGCGTCAGCCTCTGGGTGGTCCGCTCGGACGCGATCACCGCCTCCACCCCGGACGAGCGCGACCCGTTCTTCGAGCCCAGCGGGGACAAGGTCTACCGCCACCCGACCTTCTACGACATCCCCGAGGATGTCCCGCACATCTGACGGGGGAACCGCCATGCAGGACCACAGCACGCAGGTCGGCGCTGACGTCGACGCCGCCGACCACGTCTACCTCGGCCTCGCCGAAGCCACGCCCGGCCCCGAGGGCGAGGGCCGCTGGGCGTACGGGACGGGCTTCGCCGACCCGCTGCTCGGCGTGGACACCGCCGTGCCCGCCGGAGTGGACGGCGCGGACCTCGCCGTCTACTGCCTGATGCTCGGAGACGACGCCCTGATCCTCTCCCAGCGGCTGATCGAGTGGTGCACCCGGGCGCCCGAACTGGAGGAGGAGGTCGCGCTCGCCAACCTGGGCCTCGACCTGCTCGGCCAGGCCCGGCTGCTGCTCACCCGGGCCGGCCAGGCGGACGGCTCCGGCCGCACCGAGGACGACCTGGCCTACTGGCGGGAGGACCACGAGTTCCGCAACGTCCGGCTGGTCGAGGCCCCGAACGGCGACTTCGCCCACTCGATCGCCCGGCTGCTGCTGTTCGCCACCGCGCGCTGCGCCCTGTACGAGGCGCTGAGCGCGCACCCGGACCCGGTGCTGGCGGCGGTCGCCGCCCGGGGCGTCAAGGAGCTGGCGTACCACCGCGAGTACGCCACCGCCTGGACGCTTCGGCTCGGTGACGGCACGCCGTACTCCTCGGCGCGGATGCAGGCCGGGCTGGACGCGCTCTGGCCGCTGCTGGAGGAACTGTTCACGGCCCACCCGGTGGAGCTGCGGACGGGCGCCGATCCGGCGGCGCTGCGCGAACCGGTGCTGCGCTCGCTCGGCGCCGTTCTCGCCGAGGCCGGGCTGACCGTACCGGACGTGCGGCCGCTGGCCACCGTGCTCGGCCGGGCCGGCCGGGACGGCGTGCACACCGAGGCGCTCGGCCCGCTGCTCGCCGAATTCCAGGTGCTGGCCCGCGCGCACCCGGGGGCGACGTGGTGAGCGCGGCGCTGACGGAGCGCGGGACGGCCTGGGAGGTCGCGGCGGCCGTGCCGGACCCGGAGCTGCCCATGCTGACCCTGGCCGACCTGGGCGTGCTGGCCGAGGTGGCGGTGGACGACGGCGCGGTGACCGCCTGGCTGACCCCGACCTACTCGGGTTGCCCCGCCGTGGCCGAGATGGCCGCCGACGTGGACCGCCGGCTGCGCGCGGCCGGGTACCGGGACGTCCGGGTCCGGCTGCGGCTGGATCCGCCGTGGTCGACCGATCTGATCACCGCCGAGGGCCGCCGCAAACTCGTCGAGGCGGGTATCGCCCCGCCGCGTCCGACCTCCGCCGTCGGCGTGGCCGGCCCGGTCCCGCTCGCGCTCGGTCCCACCCGCACCGCCGCTCCGGCCGGCACCTCCGCTGCCGCTTTCGCTTCCGCAGCCGCCCCCGTGCCCTGCCCGCGCTGCGGCGGCGCGGACACGGAGGAGCTGTCCCGCTTCGGTTCCACCGCCTGCAAGGCGCTCTGGCGCTGCCGCGCCTGCCGGGAGCCGTTCGAACGCGTCAAGGAGATCTGAATGCCCGCCGCTTCGCCCGCCGCGTCCCAGCCCGCCGCGTCCCAGGCCGACGCCTCCCAGACCGAAGCCTCCGCCGCCGCGCACGCCGAAACTCCCGCTGAGGCCGCGGTGTCCACGCTGCGCCCCGCCCGCCGCCCGACCTTCCACCGGCTGCGGATCGAGCGGGTCGAGCGGCTCTGCGACGACGCCGTGGCGGTGACCTTCGAGGTGCCGGACGGGCTCGCGGCGGACTTCGTATTCCGGCCGGGGCAGACCCTGACGCTGCGCAAGGTGGTGGACGGCGTCGACGAGCGCCGCTCGTACTCGATCTGCGCCCCCGCCGACGGGCCGCTGCGGATCGCCGTCCGGGAGGTGCCCGGCGGGCTGTTCTCCCGGTGGCTGGTCCGGGACGCGGGGCCGGGCGAGGAGGTGGACGTGCTGACGCCGTCGGGCCTGTTCACCCCCGACCTCGGCGTTCCGGCCGAGCACGTGCTGCTCGCGGCCGGTTCCGGCATCACCCCGATGCTGTCGATCGCCGCGTCCGTCCTGGCCGCCGACCGCAGCTCCACCGTCACCCTGCTGTACGGCAACCGGCGCAGCGACACCGTGATGTTCGCGGACGAGCTGGCCGACCTGAAGGACCGCTACCTCGGCCGCTTCCAGCTGGTCCACGTCCTGTCCCGGGAGACCCGTGACGCCGAACTGCTCAGCGGGCGGCTGGACCCGGAGCGGGTGGGGGCGCTGCTGGGGGCGCTGGTGGATGTCGGGAGCGTCGGGCACTGGTGGCTGTGCGGCCCGTTCGGGATGGTCGCGGGGGCGAAGGAGCTGCTCGCCGGGCTGGGCGTGCCGGGCGAGCGCGTGCACCAGGAACTGTTCCACGCCGAGGACGAGCCGGTGTCCGAGCGACCGGAGGACCGGGACGGCGCGGCGGGAGCGGCCGACGGCCCGCACAGTGAGGTCACCGTCGTCCTGGACGGGCGCGGCAGCACGCTCTCCCTGCCGTGCGACCGCTCGATCCTGGACGGTGCCCAGCGCTCCCGCCCCGACCTGCCGTTCGCCTGCAAGGGCGGGGTCTGCGGCACCTGCCGTGCGCTGGTCACCGAGGGCGAGGTCGAGATGCGCCGCAACTTCGCGCTGGAGGAGAAGGAGCTGGCTGCCGGCTACGTCCTCACCTGCCAGGCCCGCCCGATCACCGACCGGGTGACGGTCGACTACGACCGCTGAGCGGCCGACCGCCCCGCCCTTCCCCTCCTGCACTGCTTCAGACCACGGCCGGGGCGGGCAGCCCGGCCGGGTCGCCGAGCAGGTGGACGAGGTCGCTGACGGCGGCGCGACCGGCCCGGTTGGCGCCGATGGTGCTGGCGGACGGGCCGTAGCCGACCAGGTGGACGCGCGGATCGGCGGTGGCGCGGGTGCCGGTGAGCGCGATGCCGCCGCCGGGGGAGCGCAGGCCGAGCGGGGCCAGGTGGCCGACCTCCGGGCGGAAGCCGGTGGCCCACACGATCGCGTCCACCGCCAGCTCCTCCTCCCCCCAGGCGACGCCGTGCTCGGTGAGCCGGTCGAACATCGGGCGGCGGTGCAGTGCGCCCAGCTCCTCGGCACGCCGGTAGGCGACGGACGGGCCGAGCCCGGTGACGCTCACCACGCTGCGCACCGGCAGGCCCTGCCGGACCCGTTCCTCGACCCTGGCGACCACCGCGCGCCCGTACTCGGGGGTGAACGGCCCCTCGTGGTAGACGGGCGGGGTCCGGGTGACCCAGACCGTCTCGCCGACCGCCGCCACCTCGGACAGCACCTGGATCGCCGAAGCGCCCCCGCCCACCACCAGGACGCGCCGGCCGGCGAACTCCCCGGGGCCGCGGTAGTCGGCGTAGTGCAGCTGGCGACCGGCGAAGTGGCCCGGGTAGTGGGGCAGGAACGGGCGGGTCCAGGTGCCGGTGGCGTTGATCAGCGCCCGCGTGGACCAGGTGCCGTGGTCGGTCTCGACCAGCAGCCGGGAGTCCGGGCGGTCCGACTCGGCGCGCACCGCGCGAACGGCGACGGGGCGTACGACCGGGAGCGCGTGCCGGGCTTCGTACGCCGCGAAGTACCCCGGCACGACCTCGCGCGCCGGGGCCTCGGGGTCGGGCGCGGGGAGTTCGGCGTCCGGGAGGTCGTGGAAACCGTGCACGGTGGCCATCCGCAGGGACGGTGAGCGGTGCGCCCAGGCGCCGCCCGGCGCGGGGTTGGCGTCGAGCACGACGAAGCCGCCGTCGGCGTCCGCCCGGTAGGGGGCGAAGCCGCGGCGGCGGAGGTGGTAGGCGGCGGACAGTCCGGCCTGTCCGGCGCCCACCACCAGGACGTCCACCACGTGGACGTCCACTACCAGGACGTCCGCGTGCCGCTGCCCGCCATTGGTTGCACCGTAAACAGTCACGCCGGTGAAACATCGGGGGTGCGGCGGGTGTTCCCGCGTCCGCGGGTGCTTGCGGTCCCGCCGCGTGGCGCCCCGCGCGGGCGGCGCGTCAGACGACCGGGGAGATCACCGCGGCCGTGCCGTAGGCGCAGACCTCGGTGCCGACGTCCGCCGCCTCCGTCACGTCGAAGCGCATCATCAGCACCGCGTTCCCGCCGCGCGCCTTGGTCTGCTCGATCAGCCGCTGCATCGCCTCGTTGCGGCTCTCGACCAGGGTCTTCGTCAGGCCCCGCAGCTCGCCGCCGATCAGCGACTTCAGTCCGGCGCCGATCTGGCTGCCGAGGTGGCGGCTGCGCACGGTCAGCCCGAAGACCTCGCCGATCACATGATCGACCCGGAAGCCGGGGATGTCGTTGGTGGTCACGACCAGGACGTCGGCGTTCGGGCCCTGCCCGCCGCCGTACTCGTTGATGTCAGCCATGGGTCCATCCTGCCGTGTCGTACGTCCGAGTGATCGAGGCGGGGCCGGGCGATGGCCGAGAAGGGGTCCAGAAGCTGGCTCAGACCGGTGATCGGGCGGCCGAAAGGCCGTACCGTAGCCCCATGGGCGAGCGAAGCGATCATCCACAGGGGCCGGGCGCGGCGGAGGACTCCGGCGCGCAGGAGATCGAGGCGACGGTGGTGCTGGGCCTGCGGATCACCGACTGGCCGGCGCTGCGCGCCGCCGCGATCAGGGCCGTCGAGGAGCTGGTGTTCGAGGGCGTCGACCCGGCCGGCCAGCGCCGCGAGCTGCTGCGCGAGGTCTCCGAGGACGCCAACGCGGCGCTCGGCGCCCTGCTGCACCCGGACCGGCTGGTGGCCGCGATCCCCGGGGTCGAGGCGATCGGCGGCACGCTGGAGATCAGCGTCACCGAGGACTTCGCGCCGGACTTCGCCGAGCTGTTCCCGCTGGAGGGCGACGAGGACGAGGACGGCGGCGCCGGCGCGGACTGGACCCTCACCCCGCGCACCGCCTGCCTCCTGCACGCCCAGCTGATCGGCCTGGCCGACGCCGCCTACGACGACTTCGACGAGCACGGTGACGACCCGGTCGTCGACGGCGAGGACGCCGACTGGGCGGTCTACGCCCGCCTGCCCCAGCGCACCTGGCGGCTGCACCGGAACTGGCGCCGCGCCATGGCCCGGGCCTTCGACGACCTGGCCGACGACCTCGCGCTCGGTGAATGGCCGCTGCCGCGATGTCTGGCCGAGGACATCGGGCTGCGGATGGCCCTGGTGGACGCCCGGGCCCTGCTCGGCGCGCAGCCCGAGTCGGTGGCCGACATGATGGGCGACCTGCCGGCCGACCTGTACGACTACGACTGGGACGGCTGTCACGACGAACTGTTCGGCGTCTACGGACCGGACGACGGCGACCCGGAGCTGGGCGCCGAGCAGCGCACCGAGGTGCTGCTGGCGGCCACGCACCCGGAGGGCTGGTTCCTGACGTACGAGGACGCGGAGGCGCGGGACCCGCAGCGCGGCTACCGGCGCTGACCGGCCGTCGGGCCGGGTTGGCCCTGGTCGGGATGGTGCGAAGTGCTCTTCGGGCGCTGCGACGGGTGGGCGACTAGGCTGCGGGCATGTCCGATACGTCTGATGTGCGTGCGGTACCCGGGGGGCCGGACAGGGCGGACGGTCCGGCCCGGGCAGACGGTCCGGAGGGCCGGGACGACCAGGTGCTCAGCCGGATCGCGCTCGGACTGGACGGTGTGCAGGCCGCCCAGCGCGGGCGGACGGCCGAGGCGCGGGCCAGCTTCGAGGCGCTCTGGGCGGCGCTCGGCGAGCGGGGCGACGTCTTCCACCGCTGCGTCCTCGCCCATTACCTGGCCGACCTACAGGACCATCCGCAGGACGAGCTGGAGTGGGACCGGCGGGCGCTGGCCGCCGCTGACTCGCTGACCGCCGAGCGTGCCCAGACCTACGAGTCCGCGCTCCAGGTGCGCGCGTTCTACCCCTCGCTGCACCTCAACCTGGCCGCGGACCACCTCAAGCTCGGCGAGCCCGACCTCGCGCGCGAGCAGTTGGAACGCGCCGTGCGCAGCCTGGACGCGCTCCCCGAGGACGCCTACAGCGCGGGCATCCGGTCGGCCGTCGACGAACTGCGGCAGCGGCTGCGCTGAGCGGCGGTGTGTGGGGGCGGGGGTGTGCAGGGGCGGGGGCGTGTAGGGGCGGAGGTGGAGAGGGCGGCGGCTCGGGTGGTTAGGGCCGGGTCGTACGGGGCTCCCGGCACCGCGTGATCACCGGGGTGGCGGGGCTGGCATGCTGGACGGGTGACTTCTCCGTTCGACACCCCTGCTCCCGATGCCGCTTCCGATTCCGCTCCGGCGCCCGTTGCCGCCGCCGACGACGCCCCGGCGCCCGTTGCCGCCGCCGACGACGCCCCGGCCCCGGCGGACCGTGACGCGCGGCCGCAGTACGTGCTGCCGCTGCTCGTCCGGCTGGAGAAGGCCACGCCGCCCGGGCGGACCGACGCGCTGGAGACCTCGGCCCGGGCGGTGCTCACCCTGCTGTCCGACTCGCGGGTGACCGACGCGGACGGCGAGTGGGCGGAGCGGGTCGAGGCCTGGGAGGACGCCCGGATCCGCAAGGTGGTCCGGCGGGCCCGGGGCGGGGAGTGGCGCCGGGCGGGCGAACTGCCGGGGATCACGGTGAGCGGACGGGAGGCCGAGGTACGGGTGTTTCCGCCGGTTCCGTTGGACGGCTGGCCGAAGGACCTCGCCAAGCTCCAGGTCTCCGGGACGGACTTGGAGGAGACCGCCGAGGTCGGCGCTCCTGAGCCCGGGTTGCCGGTGCTGTGGCTCAACCCGGAGCTGGAGATGAGCGCGGGCAAGACGATGGCGCAGACCGGCCACGCCGCCCAGCTGGCCTGGTGGCGGCTGGACGAGGCGCAGCGCAAGGAGTGGGCCGAGGCCGGATTCGCGCTCGCGGTGCGGACGGCCCCGGCGGAGGCGTGGGAGGGGCTGGTCGCCAGCGGTCTGCCGCTGGTCCGGGATGCGGGCTTCACCGAGATCGCGCCGGGTAGCTGCACGGTGATCGCGGACCACCCGGCATTGCGGGGGACTGCTGAGGTCTGACAGCGAGCTCGGCCCTGCCTCGGCTCACCCGCCACTGGGCCGTGACCGGGCATGGTGGCGTCCCGACGGTTTGACGACGGAGAGCACGACGTTGGCGACGTACACCGACAGCGCGACGATCGGGATGATCACCAGGTTGTAGCGGGTGAATCCGAGGTGCATGTCCGCGATGGTGCCGGTGGGGTGCTGGTCCACCAGGTGGGCCGCTTCGTGCAGCCGGGCGGTGAGTTCGAAGATCGAGGCGGCGGTGGCGGCCAGGGTGAGCCAGAACTTGACGGCAACCCAGCGGTACCTGAACAGGCGCCAGGGGGTGCCGAGCGCGAGGAGCAGTCCGGTCAGCAGGGAGAGCAGGCTCAGCGGGAAGACCAGCGCGTCGCCGAGGAGCGGCATCATCCGGTAGGCGCTGCGCAGGGTCTCCGCGCTGTCCGTCAGCAGCCCTGTCGTGCCGAGTGTGAGCAGGCAGAGCATCAGGCCCAGCCAGCTGACCGAGCTGACGATGTGCACGACCACCGCGCTCTTGCGGGCAGTCGGTGAGAGGCGGAAGTTCTTGGGCTGCCGGGCGCCCGGACGGGGCGTTGCCGCGGAGGACGCGGCGGGGGTGGTCATACGGGGTCCTTCGGGAGGCGACGGGGGAGGGGGCCTGCGTCAGGCTCTCGTGGCGAGCGCCGTGGTCGCCGGCCGGTGGCTGCGGCCGGCCACCGGCGTCAGAGCATGATGCGCCCGCCGGCCACGTCGATCGTCAGGCCGGTCAGCCAGGACGACGACTCGGACGCGAGGAAGAGCGCGGCGTGAGCGACATCGGCGGGCACTCCTGCGCGGCCCAGCGGGAACTGCCTGACGATCAGCGGGAGCTTGTCGGCGGGTATGCGCTCCTGCTGGCTCTCCGTCATGATCAGGGACGGAGCGAGGCAGTTGACCCGCACGCCGTACCGGCCCACCTCCTGCGCGACCTGGCGGGTGAACATCAGCACGCCTGCCTTGGCCGCCGCGTAGGAGGCTGCGGCACCGCCGGGAAGCCGCCCGGCGGTGGACGCCATGGTGATGATCGAACCGCTGCCGCGCTCGATCATGCCGGGCAGGAAGGTCTGCACGGCCAGGAAGGTGGTGGTCAGGTTCAGGTCGACCACCGAGCGCCAGTGCTCCAGGCTCATCTGCTCGATCGGCACCGGGTCGCCGCCTCCGCCGACGAACGCGCAGAGCACTTCGATCGGACCGACGGACTGCTCGGCCTGTGCACGCAGCCGCACGAGGTCGGCGGGATCGGTGCAGTCGGCCGTCATCGCGACCGCCGTTCCGCCTGCCGCGCGGATCTCTCCGACCGTCCGGTCGACGGCACTCCGGTCGCGGCCGACGACGGCTGCCTTGACACCGTTGGCGGCCAGGGCCTTTGCCGTCTCGGCTCCGATGCCCCGGGAACCTCCGGTGACGAGGGCGGCCTTGCCCGCGAGATCGGGATAGGTGGGCAGTGGCGTGGTCATCGGTGTGGCTCCGTGGGTTCTCGGTTGACGGTGAATCGGCCGGCGGGCGGCGTGGTCTCGTCAGACATGGGAGGGGACCGTGGCGTCATCGGCTTCGGCCGGGCGTCGCGCCGGTTGAGGGCGCCGGCCTGGCGGCCGGCGCGTCGCCCCGGACTGATCCGCCGATGCGGGCACCTGCCGCCCGTGCCGACCCCAGGAATCCTCGTCGCCGCGCCTGCACGCCGTCGTCGCCCGAGCGGCGGCCGTCGGGATACTCCTGCTGACGTAGCGTCGCGTCCCGGTGGTACGACGCTGGGAGGAGGTCGAAGTGCCAGTCTCAGACCAGCTGCTGACACGACACAAGGCGAATGCTCTCTTGGTGGCCGAGCCCTTGGTGCGACCCGCGGCCGAAGCACCAGGCCTGTGTGAGGGCGGCCGGCGATCCGGTACCCCCGCGGGCGTACGGCGGAAGCCTTCCTCCGGAGGACGCCCCGGCGCGGCCGGCGCGGTGAACTGAACCGCGCCGGACGTGGGCCTTCCAGCCGGCGCCGTCCCTTGCCTGGAGGCTGTCGACCTTGTCGTCCTTCACCTCGCCCCGCCGCTCGTCCGCGGGAGCGCTCAGCGGCATCCTGTACGTGCTCCTCTTCGTGGCCAGCCTCGTCATCAGCGGCATCACCGCGCCCTCCGGGCCGTTCGCCACCCCGTACTCCAGTGACGACGTGGTGCGGAAGTACCTGCTCGCCGATCCGGCGGCGCTGCACCGCTCGCTTCAGGTGGGAGCCCTGTTCCAACTGCTCTCGGCGCTGGCGCTGCTGGCGTTCGTCCCCTGGCTCACAGAGTTCGTGGGCCGCTACGACACCCCGGTGCGGGCGGGTGTGGTCCGGGCGGCGGGCAGTGCGTCCGGGGTCCTGCTGGTGCTGTCCGCGAGCGCGGGTTGGGTCCTGTCGCTGCTGGGCACCGCCGCGGACCTGCCGGTGTCCCGCGCCCTCATGGACCTCGCCTTCATCACCGGCGCCGCGCCCGCGATCGGTACGCTCGGCGTGGTCCTGTGGCAGGTGTCGCGCACCGCGCTGGTGAGCCGGGCGCTGCCCGCCTGGGTGGCCTGGTCCGGACTGGCCCTGTCCGCCGCGAGCATGTTGTCTCTGCTCTCGCTGGTCGCCGAGCCGGCCACGCTGCTGATCCCGGTCGGACGTTACGTCGGCTTCCTCTGGTTCGTCGCGGTGAGCCTGACGCTGTGGCGTCGGGACGGCGGCACCCCCTCCACGGGCCAGTCGCGTACTACGGCGGGAGTAGCTGCGCCCGCACCCGCGAGGTGATGCCCGGGTGTGGCGCGCCGCACTAGCCTTCCGGCATGAACGAGTTGCGCCCGTCGTGGAAGCCGCCGTGGAACCGGTCCGGCCGGGCGGGCCTGCCCGTGCTCTCGTCGCTGGCCGTCGCCTGCTTCCAGGTGGCGGGCACGGTCGGCGCAGGGCACCGGCAGCCCGACCGCGTCCAGCTCGACGCCCTCGGCTACGCGCTGCTCCTGCTCGGCCCCGCCGCGCTGCTGCTGCGCCGCCGCCACCCGGCGGCGGTCATGGTCGGCACCACGGCGGTCACCATCGGCTACCTGCTCGCCGGGTACCCGTACGGCCCGGTCTTCGTCAGCCTTGGTGTGGCGTTCTTCGCCGCGGTCCAGTGCGGGCAACGGCGGGCGGCCTGGGCCTGCGGCGGCGCCTTCTACGCCGGTCAGCTGCTGATGAGCTACGCGGTTCCGCACGACTGGCTGCGGGCCAAGAGCTGGCAGGCCAACGCCTGGCAGGAGTTGGGCCTCACGGCGGTGCTGCTGCTCATCGCGACCGGTGCGGAACTGGCCCGGACCCGCCGCGAGCAGTCCGCCGCCGCCAGAGCCGCCGCGGAGGAGGCACAGCGGCGCCGCGTCGACGAGGAGCGGCTGCGGATGGCCCGCGAGCTGCACGACATCCTGGCGCACAGCATCTCGTTGATCCACGTCCAGGCCGGGGTGGCGCTCGAACTCATCGACACCCGCCCGGAACAGGCCAGAAGCGCCCTGGCGACGATCAAGGCCGCCAGCAAGGAGGCCCTGGGCGAGGTCCGGCAGGTCCTCGGCACGCTGCGCGGACCGGGGGCCACCGCGCCGCGCACTCCCGCCCCCGGCCTGGACCGGCTGGACGAACTGGTCGACCAGGCCGGCCGGGCAGGCCTGACCGTCAGCGTCCGTTCCGAGGGCGTCTTCGGGGAGGTCCCGGCCGCCGTCCAGCGGGCCGCCTTCCGGATCGTCCAGGAAGCCCTGACCAATGTGATCCGCCACTCCGCCGCCCGGACGGCCTTCGTGCTGCTCTCCCGGACGGCCGACGGCCTCACCGTGCAGATCGACGACCCGGGCCCGGTGGGCGGCGGCGACGCGGGCGGCTCGGGAGCCGGACTGATCGGGATGCGGGAGCGGGTCGCCGCCTTCGGGGGCGCCCTGGAGGCGGGCCCGTACGACGCGGGCTTCCGAGTCCGGGCCCGCCTGACGAGGGGTGACTGATGATCAGGGTGCTGTTGGTGGATGACCAGATGCTGGTCCGGGCGGGGTTCCGGGCGTTGCTCGACGCCCAGCTCGACGTCGAGGTGGTCGGCGAGGCCGACGACGGCGAGCAGGCCCTGCGCCTCGCCGTCGAGCTGCGCCCCGACGTGGTGCTGATGGACATCCGGATGCCCCGCCTCGACGGCCTGGAGGCCACCCGGCGGATCGGGGCCGACCCGGAGCTCGGCGGGGTGCGGGTGGTCGTACTGACCACCTTCGAGCTCGACGAGTACGTCTTCGAGGCGCTGCGGTCGGGCGCGGCAGGGTTCCTCGTCAAGGACGCCGAGCCGGCCGAACTGCTCCGGGCGGTCCGGGTCGCTGCCGCAGGCGACGCGCTGCTCTCGCCGGGCGTCACCCGGCGCCTGATCGGAGAGTTCGCCGCCCGCTCGAAGGAACCGCGGGCGGTCGGCCTTGAGATGCTCACCGAACGCGAACGCGAGGTGCTTGCCCTGGTCGGGCTCGGGCTCTCCAACGAGGACATCGCACGCCGCCTGGTGGTCAGCCCGCTGACCGCCAAGACGCATGTCAGCCGCGCCATGGTCAAGCTCGGCGCCCGCGACCGTGCCCAACTGGTCGTCCTAGCCTACGAGTCCGGCCTGGTCCGCCCCGGCTGGCTCGGGTGACGAGTGACAGATGGCAGCGAACAGATAACAGCGAACAGATAACAGACTTCGAAATCTGTTATCTGTTCGCTGTTATCTGTTCGCTGTTTGTTGCCATCGGCCACCGGCCCACTGCCCGCGGTCGGGCGCTACTCGCCGGAAGCCTGGTGCCGCCGGATCGCCCGCAGCCCGCCGCAGGCGGCTGCGGCCGTCCAGAGGGCCATGATCAGCAGTCCGGTCCAGTGGCCGTAGTGGATGCCGGCCTCGGTCCGGGTGTGCATCGCGTACAGGCCGGCCCGGTCGGGCAGGAACTGGCCGACCTCGCGGACGCCGGGGATGGCCGCCAGCCAGGTGGTGCCGAGGAACACCATCGGGCCGAGCAGGCCGAGCGCGGCGCTGAAGTTGCCCAGCATCGTGGTCAGTCCGAGGCAGAGCAGTACCAGCAGCGGGTGGTAGAGCACGCCGGCCACGAAGCTGCGGGCCAGGCCGGGGGTTGACCAGTCCAATCCGACGGTGGCGTCGACGGCCAGGAACGAGCCCGCCGTCGACGCCAGCCCGAGCAGCAGGCCCAGCCCGGCTCCGAGCGTGAGCTTGGCGCCGTACAGCCGAGCGCGCCGGGGGACGGCGATGAACGAGGTGCTGATCATGCGGGTGTTGAACTCCTGGCCGATCAGCAGGATCCCGAGGCAGGCCACGGCCACGTGCCCGAAGAGCAGCCCGTAGTAGATCCCGTTGGCCGGGTCAGTGCCGGGGGCCACGGTCTTGGGGTCGGAGGCGGCGCTGACGGCCGCAGTGACCCCGACGGTCAGGACCAGGGCGACCAGCGGGGCCGCCCACTGGGAGGGCAGGGTGGTGAACTTGATCCGTTCGGCGCGCAGGGCGTGGGCCGCGCTCATGGTCATCTTCCCTTCGTTCGTGGTCACTTGGCGCGCCGCAGGGCGAGCAGGCCGCCGTAGGCCGCGGCGCCGGCCCACAGGGCCATGATCAGCAGTCCGGTCCAGTGCCCGTACGAGACCTGCGGGTCGTCGACGTAGTGCAGTGCGTACTGGCCGGCCCGGTCGGGTAGGAACTGGGCCACCTGCCGCACCCCGGCCACGCCGCCGAGCAGCGGCGAGAGCAGGAAGACGACCGGTACCAGCAGTCCCATGGCGGCGGTGAGGTTGCCGAGCAGCGCGGTCGCGCCGAGGCAGAACACCACCAGCAGCACCGGGTAGAGCACGCCGGCGGTGGCGCTGCGGACGAAGGCGGGGCCGTCCCAGTCGCCGGGGACGGTGGCCGCGTACCCGGCGAAGGCGCCCGCCGTGCCCGCCGCGCCGACGCCGAGTCCGACCAGCGCGCCGAGCGTGAGCTTGGCGCCGTACAGCCGTCCGCGCCGGGGGACGGCGGTCAGCGAGACGTCGATCATGCGGGTGTTGAACTCCTGGCCGATCAGCAGGACCGCGAAGCAGACCAGCGCGGCCTGGCCGAAGTTGAGCCCGTAGAAGACGCCCACGCCGGGGTCGTCGGTGAGGTTGTGCTCCGAGCCGCCGAGGGCCGCACCGATCGCCGTGGTGGTGCCCACGGTGAGCGCGAAGGCGAGCAGCGGGGTGATCCAGAGCGAACGGAGGGTGGCGAGCTTGATCCGCTCGGCGTCGAAGGCGCAGAGGTGGTGCCGGAGAGTTGAGTCGGGGCTCATGCGGTGGCCTCGGCGCGGTACTCGACGCTGTCGGCGGTCATCCGCATGAACGCCTCCTCCAGCGAGTCCTGTTGGACCGCGATCTCGTACAGGACCACGCCGTGTGCGGCGGCGAGCGAGGCGATCTGCTCGGGTTCGGCGCCGGTCACCTCCCAGGCGCCGTCGTCGACCTCGGTCGCGGTGAGGTTGCCGGCGGTGTCCGACTGCCGGAGCAGGTCGCCGCCGAACAGGGCGGCGAGCTTGGCCGAGTTGACGGCCCGGACGCGGATCCTGGTCCGGCCGTGCTGGTCGATGAACTCGGCGGTGGCGGCGTCCGCGAGCAGCCGACCACGGCCGATGACCACCAAGTGGTCGGCGGTGAGCGCCATTTCGGTCATCAGGTGGGACGACACCAGCACCGACCTGCCCTCGGCGGCCAGTTCGCGCAACAGGGTGCGGATCCAGCGGATGCCCTCCGGGTCGAGACCGTTGACCGGTTCGTCCAGCAGCAGTACCGGCGGGTCGCCGAGCAGCGCGGCGGCCACCCCGAGCCGCTGGCGCATACCGAGGGAGAAGCCGCGGATCCGCCGTCCGGCGGCGTCCGTCAGGCCGACCTGGGCGAGCACCTCGTCCACCCGGCGCGGCGCCAGGCCGTTGCTCGCCGCGAGCCAGCGCAGGTGGCCGGCGGCGGTGCGGCCGCCGTGCAGGGCGTGGGCGTCCAGCAGGGCGCCCACCTGTCGTAGCGGCTGGACGAGTTCGGTGTACCGGCGGCCGCCGACCAGGGCGCTACCGGCGGTGGGGCGGTCCAGGCCGAGGATCAGGCGCATGGTGGTGCTCTTACCGGCGCCGTTCGGGCCGAGGAAGCCCGTCACCAGGCCGGGCCGGACCTCGAAGGACAGGTCGTCGACGACGCGCCGACCGTCGTACTCCTTGGTGAGGCCCTGGATCTCGATCACGGCCGCGCTCCCCTCTCGGTGCTCCGGTGCCGGGTCGTCCGGCTGGTGGTCACATTCGACCGGAGCGGGCCGTACCGGCGGATCCCGCCGGGGTCGGGAGCCGCCTCCCTCCCGGGAGGGAGGCGGCGGCAGGCCGGCGGGGGAGCCCGGGCCGGCCGCTGAGCTGGCAGGATGGTGGAATGCCCAGGATCCTCGCGCCGCTGCTGGCCGGCGCCACGTACGCGCGCCTGCTGCACCTGCTGGTCGGGTGGATCTTCGTGGGCGTCGTCCTGATGATCTACCCGGGGACGTACCACAAGAGCCTGGGCGAGATCGTGATCGCCGGCGCCGCGGTGGACACCGCCCTGCTCGCCCTGGTCGCCCTCGTCCCCGCGACGCGACGCGCCGAGGGGGTGCAGGCGCGGCTGCTGCTGCTGCCCGACCGCGAGGAGGACATCGCCGCCGAGTCCTCCCGCACCTGGGCGGACCGGCGGCGCACCGCCGGCTGGCTGATCGGGCGGGTCGTGCTCGGCTCGGTGGTCGGGTTCGCGACGGCCTTCGGCCTCACCAGCGGCTACGACCTGCTGACCGGACCGGACTCGTTCTGGTACCTCCCGCTCGCCCCGGTGCTGGTGCTCGGCTACGGCTGGCTGGTGGTGTCCGCCGGGCGCCTCCAACTCGCCATGGCCGTGAGGCTGCTGGGGCCATCCCCGACGGAGCGGCTGGCGGAGGCGGAGCTGCGCGCCGAACGGCTGCTGGAGCGCAACAGGTTGGCCCGCGAGCTGCACGATTCCATCGGCCACGCACTGACGGTGACGGTCCTTCAGGCGGGTGCCGCGCGGGAGGTCGGGGACCAGGTGTTCACCGCCAAGGCGCTCGAAGTCATCGAGGAGACCGGCCGCCGGGCCATGGAGGACCTCGAACGCACCCTCGTCCTGCTCCGCGAGACGCCGGAGGGTACGGCCGGCAACGGAACGGCCACCGAACAGCCCGGTGTCGACCAGTTGCCCGCACTGTTCGACACCGCACGGTCGGCCGGGAGCCCGGTCGAGGCGCGGATCGAGGTGTCGGCGGGCGCGCTGCCCGGGGTGCTCTCCCGCGAGTCCTACCGGATCGTCCAGGAGGGTGTCACCAACGCGCTCAAGTACGCGCCCGGCGAGCCGGTCAGCGTCCGGATCGCCGTTCAGGGCGGGCAGTTGGAGCTGCGCTGCGCCAATCGCCCGGCGGTCGGCGGCGTTCCGGCGCGTCTCCCGGGCGGCGCGGCGGGCAAGGGCGGCAAGGGGCTGCGCGGCATCCGGGAGCGCGCCACGCTGCTCGGCGGGGAGGCCACCGCCGGGGTTTCGGGCGACGGGGGCGGGGAGTGGGTGCTCGCCGTCCGGTTGCCCCTACGCTTGGGCTCGTGACGAACGATCTTGTGGGCGACGGACCGTCGAGGGGCTCCGCCGGGATGATCGACATCCTGCTCGCCGACGACGAGGAACTGGTCCGGGCCGGGATGCGGGCCGTCCTGGAGGCACAGGGGGACCTACGGGTGGTCGGTGAGGCCGCCGACGGCGCCGACGCGGTGGCGCTGGCCCGCACGCTGCGCCCGCACGTCGTCCTGATGGACGTCCGGATGCCGGTGCTGGACGGCCTGGCGGCCACCCGCGAGCTCCTGCGCCCCGGCGCGCCGGGGGACCAGCCGCCGAAGATCCTGGTCGTCACCACCTTCGAGAACGACGACTACGTCTACCAGGCGCTGCGCGCGGGCGCCGACGGCTTCCTGCTGAAGCGCTCCCGAGCGGCCGAGATCGCGCACGCGGTACGGCTGGTGGCGGCGGGCGAGTCACTGCTGTTCCCGGCCACGATCCGCCGCCTCGCGGCCGGCCACGGCAATCCCGCCGCCCGCGCGACCATGGAGCGGGCGGCGCTGACCGAGCGCGAGGCGGAGGTGCTGCGGCTGGTCGCGCGCGGCCTCAGCAACGGGGAGATCGCCGAGCTGCTGTTCCTCGGCGTGCAGACGGTGAAGACCCACGTCAGCAGTGTGCTGGCGAAGCTCGGGGCGCGGGACCGCACCCAGGCGGTGATCGCCGCGTACGAGTCGGGCTTCGTCGAGCCGTCGGAGTAGCGCAGAGCGCAGCGGGCAGGAACTCGGCGGAGACGCGGGCGGCCCGGCGCGGTGTCGGGGTCAGGCCGGGTACGCGTGGGTCTGGGTGGCTTTGACGGAGGCCCAGACCTCGGATCCGGGCGCCAGCCCCAGCTCGGCGACGGCGGCCGGGGTGAGGTCGGCGGCCATCGGGAGTTCGCCCGCGAGGTCGGCGCGCACCTGGTCGCCGTGCAGGTCCAGGCCGGTGACCTCGACCTTCCACACGTTGCGTGCGCTGGACTGGGGTCGTTCGCGGTGCAGGGTCACGGCGGACGGCGGGAAGGCGACGAAGGCCGGGCCGGACAGCTCCTCGGTGGTGGCCAGGACCGTGCCGGCCGTGAGCGTGACCTGGTGGCCCTCGGCCACGCCCTGGTACAGGTTCAGTCCGACCAGGCGCGCGATGTAGTCGGTGCGCGGCCGCCGGGCGACCTCCGCCGGGCTGCCGGACTGCACCTCGTGCCCGCCCTCGATCACCACCAGCCGGTCGGCGAGCACCATCGCGTCCAGCGGGTCGTGCGTCACCAGCACCGCCACGGCCTCGAACTCGGCCAGATGACGCCGCAGTTGGGCGCGTACGTCGAGCCGGGTGCGGGCGTCCAGAGCGGCCAGCGGCTCGTCCAGCAGCAGCAGTCGGGGGCGGACGGCCAGCGCCCGGGCCAGCGCCACCCGCTGGGCCTGGCCGCCGGAGAGGCTGCCGGGTCGTACGGAGGCGTGGTCGGCCAGGCCCATCCGCTCCAGCCAACCGGCCGCCTCGGCCCGGGCGGCACGCTTGGGGCGGCCCTGGCAGCGCGGGCCGAAGGCGACGTTGTCGAGCGCGCTGAGGTGCGGGAAGAGCAGGTAGTCCTGGAACACCACGCCGACGGGACGCTCCTCGGCGGGGGTGTGCACGCGTTGCCCGGGCTCCTCCAACAGGCGTCCGTCCAGGCGCAGGTGGCCGCCGGTGAGCGGGAGCAGTCCGGCGAGGGCGCGCAGGGCGGTGGACTTGCCGGCGCCGTTCGGGCCGAGCAGCGCGATCACCTCGCCGGGTGCGGCGGTGAGGGCGAGGTCGAGGGTGAACGCGGCGCGTTCCACCCGCAGCCGGGCGTCGAGGGCGGGTGCAGGTGCAGCCGCGGCGGCCGTGGAGGTGGGGTCGGTGGGGTTGGCCGAGTCGGCCGGGTCGGCCGAGTCGGTGGGGTCGGTGGGGGAGGTGCTCATCGGGGCGGCGTCCAGGGGGTCGGGGCAGCGGTGGCCGGGCTCCGGCCCGGGGCTCGCGGGGCCGTCACGGGGTCGACATCCAGCGGTCGCGCAGGCCGACCAGGACCGCGACGGAGACCACCAGCAGGACCAGCGACAGCGCGATCGCCGCCTCGGGGTCCGATTCCATGGCGAGGTAGACGGCCAGTGGCATGGTCTGGGTGCGGCCCGGGAAGTTGCCCGCGAAGGTGATCGTGGCGCCGAACTCGCCGAGCGCCCGGGCCCAGGCGAGGACCGCCCCGGCGGCGATCCCCGGGGCGATCAGCGGCAGGGTCACCCGGCGGAACGCCGTCAGCCGGGAGGCGCCCAGGGTCGCGGCCGCCTCCTCGTAGCGGGGGTCGGCGGCGCGCAGCGCGCCCTCCACGCTGATCACCAGGAACGGCATCGCCACGAACGCCTCGGCGATGACCACTCCGGTCGTGGTGAACGGCAGCGTGATGCCGAAGGCCGAGTCCAGCCAGGAACCGACGATGCCGCGCCGTCCGAGGACCAGCAGCAGTGCCACGCCGCCGACCACCGGCGGCAGCACCAGCGGCAGGGTGACCAGGGCCCGGATCACCCGTCGGCCCGGTAGCTCGGTGCGGGCGAGCAGCCAGGCCAGCGGGACGCCGAGGACCAGCGAGACCGCCGTGGCCGCCGTCGCGCAGATCAGCGACAGACGCAGGGCGTCCCAGACGGCGGCGCTGGTGAGCTGCTCGGACAGGCTGCTCCAGGGCGCCCGGACGAGCAGGCCGACCAGCGGCAGGATCAGGAACGCCAGCCCGAGCAGCGCCGGGAGCAGCAGCGTGACCGGGACGCGGTGGGTGCGCCGGCGCCGGCGTGGCAGGGCTTTCGCCGTTCCTGCCACGCCGGGCCCGGTGTCGGTGGTGCGCCCGGTGCCGGTGGTGCGTTCGGTGGTGCGCCCGGTGCCGGTGGTGCGCTTGGTGGTGCGGTCGCTCACGGCGCCTGGAAGCCCGCCGCGGTGAGCACCTGCTTGGCCTCGGGCGACTGGATGTACGCGACGAAGGCGGCGGCGCCGTCCTTGTTCGGGGCCTTGGCCAGGGCGGCGATCGGGTAGTCGTTCACGGCCTTGTCGGCCTCGGGGAAGTCCACGCTGTCGATCTTCCCAGCGTCCGCCTTCACGTCGGTCTTGTACACGAGCGAGGCGTCGACCTCGCCGAGCTCGACCTTGGTCAGCGCGCCCTTGACGTCCTGCTCCAGGGTCACCGGGGTGAGGTTGACGTTGGCGGCCTTGAGCGCGGTCAGGGCGGCGGCGCCGCACGGCACCTCCTTTGCGCACAGCGCGACCTTCACACCGGAGGCGGTGAGCTCGTTCAGGCCCGCGACGTGCTTGGGGTTGCCCTTGGGCACGGCGATGGTGAGCGTGTTCTTGACGAAGGTCTTCGGGTCGCCGCTCGCGCCGCCCGCGTCGGTCACGGTCTTCATGGTGGCCGGACTGGCGGCGGCGAACACGTCCGCCGGGGCGCCCGAGTTGATGCTGGTGGCGAGGCTGGAGCTGCCGCCGAAGTTGAACTTGACCTTGGCGCCCGGGTTCGCGGCCTCGAACTTCTTGCCGAGGTCGGTGAACGTTTCCTTGAGCGAGGCGGCGGCGAAGACGGTGATGTCGCCGGTGGCCTTCGGGACGCTGCCGCCACCGGCCGCCGACGAGGCCGAGGAACCCGCCGTCGAAGCGGCCGAGGAACTGCCGGACTTGCCACCGCCGTCGCTGCCGCAGGCGGTGGCCCCGAGGCTGAGGACGAGGGCCGCCGCGGCGGCGACGGCGAGTCTGCGGGTGGTCGTACGGGTGCTCATCGGGGCTTCCCCTCCAGGGCGCGCGCCGGAAGGGGCGCGGAGTGAGGCCGCAGGTGCGGCCATTACGGTGATCATAGTGCCGCAAATGCGAGTGATAAGTCCTCTGTCGCTTCGCACAGGCGGGGTGTGGCGGCGCTCTCCGCCCGGCTGTGCGAAGGCTCAAACGTGCACGGACGGCGCCGGAGCGGGAGTGCTGCGGGGGTCGGCGTGATGGCCTGCGTGAGGGCCGGCGTGAGCGTGCTGCCGGGGAAATTACGTCGCGCAGGGGGTGGCCGGGCGGACAGAGTGGGGGCGATTCGTACGGCAGTCCGTACACACCACCCGGGCCGAACGGCCCAGAAGAGGAGGAGGGGTCCGTCCATGTCCACGTTGCGCGTCACCGCGGAGAAGCTGGTCGTCCTGGAGCACCCGAACGCCGACGCACTGGAGCTCGCGCAGGTCGGCCTCTATCGGGCGGTGGTCGCCAAGGGCAGGTACCGGACCGGCGACTACGCCGTCTACATCCCCGAACAGTCGGTCCTCCCGGTGGAGTTGATCGAGGAGCTGGGCCTGACGGGCAAGCTGGCCGGCAGCAAGTCCGACCGGGTGAGGGCCGTCCGGCTGCGCGGTGAGCTGTCCCAGGGCATCGTCTGCCTGCCGGCCGCGCTCGCCGGCACCGACCTGGCGGACGCCGCCGGGCGCGGCGAGGACTTCGCCGAGCTGCTCGGAGTCGTCAAGTGGCAGCCCCCGGTACCGACCTCCATGAGCGGCGACGTGCTGAGCGCGCCCGACCTGCTGCCCTGGGTGGACATCGAGAACCTCAAGCGCTACCCCGACGTCTTCGAGCCCGGCGAGCCCGTGGTGCTGACCGAGAAGCTGCACGGCAGCTGCTGCCTGATGACGTACACCGCCGCCACCGGCGAGGTCCGGGTGTCGTCCAAGGGCATCGGGGCGCAGGGGCTCTCACTGGTCGAGGACGAGCGCAACCTGTACTGGCGGGCCGTGCGCGCGTACGACCTCCCCGCCGTGGCGGCCCGACTGGCCGAGCGGCTGGGCGCCGAGCGGGTCGGCGTCTTCGGCGAGGTCTTCGGCGCCGGTGTGCAGGACCTGACGTACGGGGCCTCCGGCCGTGCCGAACTGCCCGGCTACGCCGTGTTCGACGTGTCGGCCGTGGTGGACGGGCAGCTGAGGTGGTACTCCGCCGCCGAACTGCTCGCTGCCGAACTGCTCGACGGCGAACTGCCGCTGGTGCCCGAACTGTGGCGGGGGCCGTTCGACCCGGAGACCGTGCTGGCCTTCGCCCAGGGCAAGGAGACCGTCTCCGGGCGTGAACTCCACCTGCGCGAAGGCGTGGTGGTCCGGCCGGTGACCGAGCGCTGGAGCCCGGTGGTGGGCGGACGGGCGATCGCCAAGGTGGTCGGTGACGCCTACCTGACGCGCAGGGGCGGCACCGAGTACGAGTGATCCCCGCCCCGTCGCGCCCTCTCGCGCCCTCCCGCGCGCTTTCGCGCCTTCCGGCGCTGATGGCTCGTCAGCTAGGTTGATGGGTCGCCTGTGGAGAATGGAGTGCCGATGACCGCCGCCACCGCCCTCATCCCCGGGCCGGCCGGAAACCCCCTGGTCGGGTCGCTGTTCGACCTCACCCGCCGCCCGCTGCGCACCTACCTCGCCGCCCACCGCGACCACGGGGACGTGGTCCGGTTCCGGGTCGGGCCGCCCGGGCTGCGGGTCGAGTTCTACGGGGTGTTCTCCCCGGAGGGCGTCCAGCAGGTGCTGGGCGGCGAGGCCGCCAACTTCCGCAAGGAGAACGCCTTCTACGACGAGTTGCGGACCAGCGTCGGCAACGGCCTGCTGACCAGCCAGGACGGCGACTACCAGCGCCAGCGCCGGCTGGTCCAGCCGCTGTTCACCCGCCGCCGGGTGGACGGCTACGCGGGCGCCGTCGCCCGGGAGGCACGGGCGCTCGCCGAGCGGTGGAACGCGATCCCGGTCGGGGTCGTGGACGCGGCGGAGGAGATGTCCCGGTTCGCGCTGCGAGCCGTCGCCCGGATCCTGTTCGGCGCGGACGTCGAGGAGGCGGTGGCGGTGGTGGACCGCAGCTTCCCGGTGCTCGGTGAGTACGTCTGGGACCGGGGTTTCGCGGCGATCCGCATCCCGCGCGCCTGGCCGACCCCCTCGAACCGGCGCGGCGCCGAGGCCCAGCGCGCCCTGTACGCGGTCTGCGACCGGATCATCGCCGAGCGGGCCGCGCGCGGCGGCCTGGACGAGGACGCGGACGACCTGCTCACACTGCTCGGACGGGCCCGTGGCGAGGACGGGGAGCAACTCGACCCGGCCGAACTCCGGGACCAGGTACTGGTGTTCCTGCTCGCCGGGCACGAGACCACGGCCACCTCGCTGGCCTTCGCGCTGCACCTGCTCGCCAAGCACCCCGAGCAGCGGAAGCTCGCCCAGCAGGAGGCGCAGACCGTGCTGGCCGGTCGGGAACCGACCGCGGCGGACCTGGAGTCGCTGCCGTACATCACCCGGGTGCTGAAGGAGGCGATGCGGCTCTACCCGGCGGCGGCCCTGGTCGGGCGGCGGGCGGTCGCCGAGACGGTCATCGACGGGTACGTGATTCCGGCGGGTGCCCAGGTCGTCGTCTCGCCACTGGTCACCCACCGGCACCCGGGGCACTGGCCGGACCCGGAACGCTTCGACCCCGACCGCTTCCTGCCCGAGCAGGAGAAGGACCGGCACCGCTACGCCTGGTACCCGTTCGGTGGTGGTCCGCGGGCGTGCATCGGGCAGCACTTCGCGATGCTGGAATCGGTGCTGAGCCTGGGCGTGCTGCTGCGGGACTTCGAGATGGAGGCGGTGGACGAGCGGGTGGCGCTCGCCCAGGGCATCACGCTCCGCGCGGCGAGCCCGATGCGGATCCGGGTGACGGCGCGGGGAGCCGAGGGGCTCGCCGGGTAGCGGCTGACAGCTTCAGCGTTCAGCCTTCAGCGTTTCAGATTTCAGATGACAGAAGATGAAATCTGTTATCTGTCATCTGTTTGTTGTCATCTGTTCGCCGCTTCTCCGGGCGTGTGGCCGACCGGCGCCCACCGGGGGGTGCGGGTGCGCGGCGGGGGCGCCGCCCCGGCGGGACGGCGCCCCCGATCGGCTCTGCCGGTGCCTCAGCCCCGGCTCTGGAACACGATCCTGGTCCAGGTGGAGCCCGGGCAGTTGCCCCAGACGTCCCAGGCCTGGGATCGGGCGCCGATCCACAGGCCGGTGGTGCTCGTGCCGTTGGCACAGTAGGTGATGGTGCGCAACTCGCCCGAGTAGACGTTGCAGTAGCCCTCCCAGCGCCACCCGTAGTTCGCGGTGATGACGCAGTGGTAGGAGGCGGCGGTCACCTCGGGCGAGGCTCCGACGGCATTGGCGGTGATGGTCTGGTCGGCGGCGGCGACGGTGGGCGCGGCGGCGGCGGGCAGGGTGGTGGTCCCGAGCACGCCGAGGGTGGCCGCGGCGGCCGCCCCGAACGTGGCGATCTTCCTGGCGATGTGACCTCGCATGGCGGTTTCTCCTCGCTCAGCGGTACGGATCGGGCAGTGCGTCCCCGGCCGTCCAGATCCACGGGGTGGGTGAATTCCGGCTTCCCGTCCGGCCGATGACGTATTGCGCACGAATGACTGCGGACAGTGAGACGACGGCCTATGATGTGAGCTGTGTCACAACCTTTTCTTTGGGTCGTGACCTGCCCAACTGGGCTTTCGGAGTGCCGATTTCCGGGGAGAGCGGCATGGCGGAATGCGACGGTAGGTGTGGCGGCGGACGCGGGGGCGGCGGTGGGAAGGACTTCGGTCCGAGGCCTGCCGATCGTCAATCGGACGATTTCAACCGGGTGTTCACGGAAATGCTGCCGAGGCTCCACCGGGCGGCCGCGTCGCTCACCGGCGGGCTCGCCGCCGGGGACGTGGTGCATGACGCGTATCTGCGGATCGCCCGCAGGCCGGAGCGGTTCCTGAGCCATCCGCAGCCCTACGCCTACGTGTTCACCACGATGGCGAACATCCTGCGCGACCAGTGGCGCCGGGAACGGCGGAGGGTCGTGCTGCCCGATCCGTGCGAGACGGCCGAGCGGGAGCGGGACCGGCCGCCGGTCGAGTCGCCGTCGGGCGGGATGGCCGAGCTGCAGGCGCGCTGGGAGGTGCTCCGGCTGCTGGGCTGTCTGACGGCGAAGCAGGCCCGCGTGGTGGTGCTGGTGGACCTCGACGGCTACACCGTCGACGAGGCCGCCGAACTGCTGGGCCTGCATCGCAGCACGCTGGCCGTCACCCGTCGCCGCGCCCACGGGAGGCTGCGCGCGGTCCTCGCGCGGGAGCGGGAACGCGAGCGGGAACACGAGCGGGAGGGCGGGCGGGAGGGCGAGCGGGACCATCGGCCGGGGCCCGCCCTCGAAGCGGCGCCCGGCGCGGGGTCCGATGCGGGGTCCGATGCGGGGCCCGGCGCGGGCCCTGGGGCGGCGCCCGAAGCGGCACCCGACGCACCGAGCTGACGCTAAGTCAGCTGATGCGCCGCCCCGGCCCGTACGCTGAAAATCGTGATCACGTACGAGGACCACCGCCTCCGCGCCCTTGCTGACGACGGCCGCTGGCCCGAACTGCTGACCGCCTACCGGCAGGGTCGGGCGGCAGCCGTGGAGCGCGCCGGGGAGGAGCCCGCGGCGGCGCTGACCGCGCCGCTCGGCCACCTGATCGCCTACTCGGCGCCGCCGGAGCTGGCCGTCCGGCTGTTCGACCGGGACGGCGGCCCGGGGACGGTCGCCGGGGTCGCCGACCATGACGCCGGTCCGCTCTGGGAGGTGCTGGCGACCCGGCATTCCTGGCTGCGGCTGGCCCCGCTGCTCGTCCCGGCCCCGGTGCGCCGACTGGTCGCGCAGACCCGGGTGCTGCTCGGCGAGGACCTCTCGTACGGGGCCGAACCCGACCCGGAGGGCGTGCCGCTGCTGCTGGCGCCGTGGGAGGCGGCCGGCTGGGACGAGGGGGCGCGGGTGCGCCAGTACCTGCCCTGCGGGGGCGCGCGCAGTGCGCTGCTGACCCTGCCGGCCAGCCGGGAGGGTCTGGGTGACGTGACGCTGCCCGCATCGGGCGTACGGCTGGGCGGGCAGCGGGCGACCCGGGCGCTGGCCGCACTGGCGGACTGGGCGGAGGTGGTCTGCGTCCGGGGCCCGGCGCCGCAGGCGGCCGCCCAACTGGCCCGTAGTTCCCGGGTCACCGGCGGGTACCTGCCGTTCGCGCTGGTCTATCCGGCGCTGGTACAGGCCGCCGTCGTGGACCGCGGGCGGGGCTCGGCGCACGGACGGCTGGCACTCTGGCGGGCGTTGGTCGCGATGGCCGGCGCGAAGGGTACGGACGGTTCGGGCCGGGCGGAGGTCGACGCGCTGGTGGCCCGGATGCGCTGCTTCATCTGGCACGAGCCGGCCGCCGGGCTGCGCCATCTGCACGTCGCGCTGGAGGACCCGGCCTGTGGCCTGGCCTGGGCGGTGAGCGGCTCCGAGGACCTGTGAGAACCGGCGAGGACCTGTGGGGACCCGCGAGGACCGGTGAGGACCGGTGAGGACCGGTGAGGACCGGTGAGGACCGGTGAGTACTTGTGGCGAAGGCCCGTCGGACATGCGGAACCCCCGGTCCGGCGCCGTTTCCGGGGGAGGTGGTGGCGCCGGACCGGGGGCGTATGAGGGGGCCGCTCAGGCGGCCGCAGCCGCACCGCTCTGGACGGGGACGGCTTCCGGAGTCGCCGGGACGGCCTCGGGGGCCTCGACCGGCCCGCCGTGCGCGTCGACCAGGGTCCGCTCGTCGAACGGCTCCTCGCCGGCCAGCACCCGCTGGGCGCGGTCCGCGTCGAGTTCGCCGGTCCAGTGCCCGATCAGGACGGTGGCGACGGCGTTGCCCGCGAAGTTGGTGAGCGCACGGGCCTCGGACATGAAGCGGTCGATGCCGACGATCAGGCCGACCCCGTCCACCAGCGCGGGCTTGTGCGACTGCAGTCCGCCGGCCAGGGTGGCCAGCCCGGCGCCGGTGACCCCGGCCGCACCCTTGCTCGCGATCACCATGAACACCAGCAGTGAGAGCTGCTCGCCGATCGACATCGGCTTGTCCATCGCCTCGGAGATGAAGATCGACGACATGGTGAGGTAGATCGCGGTGCCGTCGAGGTTGAAGCTGTAGCCGGTCGGCACGGTGATGCCGACGACCGGGCGGCTCACGCCGAGGTGCTCCATCTTGGCGATCAGGCGGGGCAGCGCGCTCTCGGAGGAGGAGGTGGAGAGGATCAGCAGGAACTCGCGGCCCAGGTAGCGCAGCAGGGCGAACACGTTGACCCCGGCGACCAGTCGCAGCAGCGCGCCCAGGACGACGACGACGAACAGCACGCAGGTCGCGTAGAAACCGATCATGATGACCGCGAGGCTCTTCAGCGCGGCCGTGCCGGTCGCCCCGACGACGGCGGCCATCGCCCCGAAGGCGCCGATCGGCGCGACCCACATGATCATCGACATGACCCGGAAGACCAGCCGCTGCACGTGCTCGATCCCGCGCAGTACCGGGGCACCGGCCGGGCCCATCGCCTGGAGGGCGAAGCCGGCGAGCAGTGCGACCAGCAGGGTCTGCAGCACCTTGCCCTCGGTGAGGGCCGAGAACGTGGTGGTGGGGATCATCCCGAGCAGGAAGTCGGTCGTCGACTGGGCGCCGCCGGCGACGGCCTGGGCGTGGCCGGACTTCGCGAGCGCGGCGGTCAGGTGCAGGCCGCCGCCGGGCTCCAGCAGGTTGCCGATGGCCAGGCCGATGGCCAGCGCGACGGTCGACATGACGAGGAAGTAGCCGAGGGCGAGGCCGCCGACCTTGCCGACCTTGGCGGCCTTGGTCACCGAGCCGATGCCCAGCACGATGGTGCAGAAGATCACCGGGCTGATCATCATCTTGATCAGGTTGACGAAGCCGGTGCCGACCGGCTTCAACTCCACGGCGAAGCCGGGGGCGGCCAGCCCGACCGCGATGCCCGCGACCACGGCGGCGATGACGGCGAGGTAGAGGTAGTGGGTCCGGTCCCTGCGTCTGGATCCCCCCGCCGGTGCGGCTCCATCGATCGACATCTGCGGCTCCTTCGCCGTGCGGTCCTGGCGGCCCCGGGTGGTGGGCCGCTCTGACTATCGGGCCTGGGCGTGACGGAGGTCACGTTTGCGTTCATAGAGTTCACGGCCGGGTGCCGCTGGGCGTGGGGTGCGACGGGGCTGGGGGGCGTTCGTCGACAGGTCGTCGGCAGGCCGCCGACCTGTCGCGGGCCCCTGGGTGACCCCGGGAGTGTGGTGCACACTGGCAGGCATGTCCGTGCGCACCGCCCCCACGCCCTCGCGCCGACGGCTCCCGGCACCCCGCGGGCTGGTCCGCAGCCTGGCTGGGCAGCTCTTCGTCGTCCAGGTGGTCATCGTCGCCGCCGTGGTGGCGGGCGGTGCGGTGCTCGCGTACCTCTTCACCGCAGACCGGGCCGAGGACGCGGCCCGCCGTCAGGTCACCACTGTCGCCCACGCCGTCGCCGACTCGCCGTCCGTGCGGGCCGCCGTCACCACGCCGGACCCGACCGCGGTGCTCCAGCCGTACGTCGAGCAGGTGCGGGTGGACACCGGCGTCTCCTTCATCACCGTCATGGACACCGAGGGCGTGCGCTGGACCCACCCGCTGCCCGAGCAGATCGGCAAGCGCTTCCTCGGGCACATCGACTGGGCACTCGCGGGGGAGACCCGCAGCGAGACGTACACCGGCACGCTCGGGCCGTCCGTGCGGGTGGTGACGCCGGTGCTGGACGACCGGCACCAGGTGATCGCGCTGGTCAGCGCGGGCCTCACGGTGGAATCCATCTCCGCGCAGTTGAGCGGCCCGCTGCTCGCCCTGGTCGGGGTGGCGGTGGCCGCGCTCGGGGTCGGCGGCGTGGGCACCTACCTCGCCAACTCCCGGCTGCGGCGGCACACCCACGGCATGGGGCCGGCCGAACTCAGCCACCTCTACGAATACCACCAGGCGACCCTGCGCTCGGTGCGCGAGGGGCTGGTCCTGCTGGACCGCGCGCACCGGGTGGTGCTCTGCAACGACGCGGCCCGTGAACTGCTCGGACTGGGCGGCAACTTGGAGGGACGCCTGATCGTGGAGCTGGGGCTGCCGCGGGCGCTGGTCGCGGCCGTGCTCGGCGACGAGCCGGTCCGGGACGAGGTGCACCTGACCGCCGAGCGGGTGGTGGTGCTCAACACCTCCACCATCGGCACCGGCCTCGGCAGGGTCGTCACCCTGCGCGACCACACCGAACTCCAGTCGCTCAGCGGAGAGCTGGATTCCGTGCGGGGCTTCACCGAGGCCCTCGGGGCGCAGGCGCACGAGGCGGCCAACCGGCTGCACGCCGTCGTCTCGCTGATCGAACTCGGCCGCCACGAACAGGCGGTGGAGTTCGCCACCGCCGAGCTCGCGCTCGCCCAGCAGCTCACCGACCGGGTGGTCGCGGCGGTCGGCGAACCAGTACTGGCCGCGCTACTGCTCGGCAAGGCGGCCCAAGCGGCCGAACGGGGAGTGGAGTTGACCCTCACCGACGACAGCCGGATCGACGACGGGCTGCTGCCGCCCGGGCTCTCCGCGCGGGACCTGATCACCGTCCTCGGCAACCTGATCGACAACGCCGTGGACGCCGCCATCGCCGGAGCCGCGCAGAGTGCGGTGCCGCCGGAGGTCACCGTCACCGTGCGGATCGATGGCGGTGGCGTGGGTGGCGGCGACGCGGCTCCGGGTGGCGGCGATTGCCTGCTGCTGCGCGTCGCCGACACCGGGGCGGGGATCGACCCGGCCGCCGTCGAGGACGTGTTCCGGCGCGGCTGGAGCACCAAGCAGGACGTGCGCGGGCACGGTCTCGGGCTGGCGCTGGTCTCCCAGGCCGCCCGGCGCAACGGCGGCAGCGTCGAGGTCGGGCGCGACCGGGGTGCGGTGCTCACCGTCCGGCTGCCGCTCGCCGGGCTGCCGGCACGATCCGGTGAGCGGCAGCCGGGACAACTCGGGAGCCCGGGACAACTCGGGAGCCCGGAGCAACTTGGCCAGCCGGGCCAGCCGGGGCAGCCAGGCCGGCCGGGGCAGCCGGGGCAGCCAGGGCAGCCAGGGCAGCCGGGCCGACGGGAAGGGGTGTCGCGATGACCGAGGTGACCGCAGGGCCGGGGATCTCCGTGCTGGTCGTCGAGGACGACCCCGTGGCCGCCGCCGCGCACACCCTCTACGTCGAGCGCGAACCCGGCTTCCACGCCGCCGGGACGGTGCACAGCTGCGCCGACGCACTGCGCTTCCTGGACCGCGCCCGCGCTGCCGGGAGGCCCGTCGACCTGACCCTGCTCGACCTCTACCTGCCGGACGGCCACGGCCTCCACCTGTGTCGCTCGCTGCGTGCCGCCGGCCACACCACCGACGTCATCGCGGTGACCTCGGCCCGCGACCTGGCGATGGTGCGGCAGGCCGTGTCGGCGGGCGTGGTCCAGTACCTGCTGAAACCGTTCAGCGCCGCCGCCCTGCACGATCGCCTGGAACGCTACGCCCGCTACCGCGACAGCCTCGGGCGCACCGGCGAGGCGACCGGGCAGGACGAGGTCGACCAGGCGTTCGCCCTGCTCCGCACGCCCGAGCGCAGCAGTCTCCCCAAGGGGTTGAGCGCGCCCACCCTGGACACCGTCGCCGCCGTACTGCGCGAGACGGCGACGGGCCTGTCCGCCGCCGCCGCGGGCGTCGCCGCCGGGGTCTCCCGGATCACCGCGCGCCGCTACCTCGAACACCTCGTCGACACCGGGCGGGCGGTGCGGGAACCGCAGTACGGGAGCGTGGGGCGGCCGGAGCTCTGCTACCGGTGGAAGGGTGGCGGGGCGGCTCCGGGTCGGCGGGGGTGAGGGCCGTGACCTTTTCGCCGGTGGCTCGTTGGCAGGACCGGGGGCGGTTCACTCACTCGGGTGGTTCTGGGGGCCCCTGGGGTATCCCGCCAGGTCAGTGGCGGTAAAGTTAGGCTTACCTAACTTCTTCTGGGGGTTTGCCTTGTCGCTCGCCGCCGTTCCCGCCCAGGTTCCGGCCTCCTCCTCCGGAACTGTCGGAGCCGTCGGAGGTGTCGAAGCCGCCGGTGTCGCTGGAGCCGCCGGTGCCCCGGCCTCCGGCGAGGCCATCCTGCGCCGCCAGCGCGTACGCGAGTCCGCCGCCCGTACGTACGCCCGGTCCTTCCCGATCGTCCCGGTACGGGCCCACGGCATGACCGTCGAGGGCGCCGACGGGCGGCGCTACCTGGACTGCCTCTCCGGCGCCGGGACGCTCGCCCTCGGGCACAATCACCCGGTGGTGCTGGAGGCGATCCGTCGCACCCTCGACAGCGGCGCCCCGCTGCACCTGCTCGACCTCGCCACCGCCGAGAAGGACGACTTCACCAGCGCCCTCTTCGAGAGCCTGCCGGCCGACTTCGCCGCCGGTGCCCGGATCCACTTCTGCGGGCCCGCCGGCACCGACGCCGTCGAGGCCGCGCTCAAACTGATGCAGACCGCCACCGGCCGGTCCGGCGCGCTCGCCTTCACCGGCGCCTACCACGGCATGACCGCCGGAGCCCTCGCGCTCACCGGAAACGTCGCCGTCAAGGAACCGCTGCCGAGCGGCGGCGAGGTCGTCCGGCTGCCCTACCCGTACGGCTACCGCTGCCCGTTCGGCGTCGGCGGCGAGGCCGGCGCCGACCTCGCCGCGACCTACGTCGAACGGCTGCTCGACGACCCCTCGGGCGGGGTCGTCCCGCCCGCCGCGATGATCCTGGAAGCCGTCCAGGGCGAGGGCGGCGTCGTCCCCGCGCCCGACGGCTGGCTGCGCGAGATGCGCCGGATCACGGCTGAACGGGGCATCCCGCTGATCGTCGACGAGGTGCAGACCGGCGTCGGGCGCACCGGGGCGATGTGGGCCGTCGAGCACAGCGGCATCGTCCCGGACGCCATGGTGCTCTCCAAGGCCATCGGCGGCAGCCTGCCGCTCGCCGTCGTCGTCTACCGGGAGGACTACGACGGCTGGCGCCCCGGCGCCCACACCGGCACCTTCCGCGGCAACACCCTCGCCATGGCCGCCGGCGCCGCCACCCTGCGCCACGTCGCCGCCCACGGGCTGGCCGAGCGCGCCGCCGTCGTCGGCGAGCGGATGGCCGCCCGGCTGCGCGGGCTCGCCGCCGAACTGCCGGTGATCGGCGACGTGCGCGGGCGCGGCCTGATGCTCGGCGTCGAACTCGTCGACCCCGCCGCCGAACCGGACGCCTGCGGGGCCAGGCCGGCCGACCCGGCGCTCGCCCGCCGGGTGCGGGAGGCCTGCCTGGCACGCGGGCTGATCGTCGAGCTCGGCGGGCGCCACGACGCGGTGCTGCGACTGCTGCCGCCGCTGACCATCACCGACGAGCAGGTCGCCGCGGTGCTCGACCGGCTGGCCGACGCGATCGCGGCCGCTGCGGCCGTCGAACCCGTCGCTGCGGCGAGCGCCGCGGCTCTCGCGGCCCGGGGCGCCGAATGAGCGCGCGGCGAGGGGGCGATGGCGGTTCAGGGGAAGGTTCGGGAGGAGGCTCGGGCGCCCGAGCCGGGGCCGGTGGTGACTCCGGTGCCGAGGGCGGGTCCGGGGCCGGAGTCGGGGCCAGCTCTGGAGTCGGGGGCGGTTCTGGAGTCGGAGGCGGTTCGGGAGTCGGAGGCGGTTCGAGGGCCGGCGGTGGTTCCGATGCGGGTTCCGGCTCGGGTTCCGGCGCCGCAGCCGGACTGCCCGGCGGGCCCGCCCCGTTGGACGCCCTCGCGGGCGGCGTCGGCGGGCCCGGCGCGCTCGGACCGCTGCTGGCCACCGTCCTCGACGCGCTCGACCACGGCATCGCCCTGCGCGGCGGGCCGCTGCCCGCAGGCAGTCCGGCCGAGCTCGGTGCGCTGGTCGCCGACGGTCTGGCCGGCGCCCACGGGCCCGGCGCGCTCGCCCGCCTCACCGAACTCCTCGCCTACGGCGCCGCCGACCCCGCCGATCCGGCCTGCGCCGCCCACCTGCACTGCCCGCCGCTCGCCGTGGCCGCCGCCGCAGACCTCGTGGTCAGCGCCCTCAACCCCTCCCAGGACTCCTGGGACCAGGCCCCCGCCGCCACCGCCCTGGAGACCGCCCTCCTCGCCGAACTCGCCGCCCTCGTCGGCTACGACCCGGCCCGCGCTGCCGGCGTCCTCACCTCCGGCGGTACCGAGTCCAACCTCATGGGACTCATGCTGGCACGGGACCAGAAGCTGGACGGCATCGTCGAATTGGACGGCATCCCGGCCGGAGTCCGGGCGTGCGTCGTCGCCTCCGAGGCCGCGCACTTCTCCGTCCAGCGCGCCGCCGCCCTGCTCGGGCTCGGCGAGCGCGCCGTCACCACCGTCCCCGTCGACCGGCAACTCCGGATGGAACCAAAGGAGTTGGAGCGGACCCTGGCCGAGGCCAGCTGGGCCGGACGTACCCCGATCGCCATCGTCGCCACCGCCGGCACCACCGACACCGGCGGCATCGATCCGCTGCACGTCGCCGCCGACCTGGCCGGCCGCTACGGCGCCTGGCTGCACGTCGACGCCGCGTACGGCGGCGGCGCGCTGCTCTCCGACCGGCTCGCCCCGCTCCTCGACGGCATCGACCGCGCCGACTCCGTCTCCCTCGACTGGCACAAACTCGGCTGGCAACCCGCCGCCGCCGGCGTCTTCCTGGTCCGCCGCACCGAGACCTACGTCTCGCTCGCCCGCCGCGCCGAGTACCTCAACCCCGTGGACGACGAGCAGGCCGGTTACCCCAGCCTGCTCGGCCGCTCGCTGCGCACCACCCGGCGGGCCGACGCCTTCAAACTCGCCGTCACCTTGCGCACCCTCGGCCGCGACGGGCTCGGCCGACTCGTCGACGCCTGCCACGAACTCGCCCGGTCGGCCGCCGAGGCCGTCCGCGCCGAACCGTCGCTCGAACTCCACGCCGAACCCGCGCTGACCGTCGTGCTGTTCCGCTACCGGCCGCCGGGCCTGACCGACGAGGCTGCCGTCGACGAACTCAACGGCAGCCTGCGCCGGTTGCTGCTGCGCACCGGGCGGGCGGTGGTCGGGCGGACCGAACTCCCGGGCGAGGGGCCGGGCCGGGTACGGCTCAAGCTCACCCTGCTCAACCCGCACGCCACGGCGGGGGAGGTCCGTGCACTGCTGCGCGAGGTGGTGGGCGCCGGGCGGAAGGCCGAGGGGGAACGGGCCGGCTAGGCGCGCGCTGCGGGGAGTCGGTCATCGCCGGTCACCGCCGGTCATCGCCGGCCGACCGGCGCCCGGGCAGGCCCCGTTCGGGACCGATGACCAGGGCGCCGATTCATGACCGCGACCGGATGACCATGGTTGCCGCGGTGGCGGTGGCGGTGGCGGTGGCGGTGGCGGTGGCGGTGGCGGTAGCGGTGGTGTGGCGGTGGTTGCGGTCGGTCAGTCGCTCAGGAGTGTGGTGCGGGTGAGCTCCCAGGTCTCCGGGTCGGCGGCGACCAGGAGGCCGTTCTCGCAGCCGGGGGCCTCGGGGCGGTAGGGGGTCCCGTCCAGCCGGGCGGACACGCCGCCGGCCTCGGTGACGAGCAGGGAGCCGGGGGCGTGGTCCCAGGGGAGGGTGCGCCAGTAGAGGAGGAAGTCGAAGCGGCCCTCGACGACGTCCGGGTACTCGATTCCGGCGGCGTGCCGACCGGGGGAGACCTCGCCGAAGGCCGACTCGTTGGCCTGCAAACGCCGGCGGTGTTCCGGGTCGAGGTAGCGGCTCTTCACGGATCCGCGCAGCTTCGCGGCGTCGCGCGGTGCCGGCGGCCGGGTCAGGCGCACGCCGTCGCGCCAGGCCCCGGAGCCCAGTTCGGCACAGTAGGCGGTGGCGGTGGCGGGCTGCCAGATCCAGGAGGCGACGGTCTCTCCGCCGCGGACGAGCGAGCACATCACGGCGTACTCGGGGCGGCCCGCGACGAAGTTGGCGGTGCCGTCGACCGGGTCGACCAGCCAGGCGGCGGGCTCGTCGTGGAGAGCCTGGGCGAGTTCGGGGTCGGCGGAGACCGCCTCCTCGCCGACCACGGGGACGGGCAGCAGCTCGCGCAGGCGGCGGGCGATGATCACCTCGGCCTCGCGGTCGGCGACCGTCACGATCTCGCCGGGCGCCTTCTCCATCACCTCGCCGGCGGCCAGCGCCCGGAAGCGCGGCTCCACCACCTCGGCCGACGCCTCGGCGAGTATCTCCGCCACCTTGTCCATCAGCACGTTCGCGCTCCCTTCGCTGCCTACCACTGTCGCACGAGTGTGCGGAGGCGACCTGCGGCGACCCCTGGGGCGGGCGGGGCCCACGGGTGGGGTCCGGCGCGCGGACGGGCGGGCGGCGGGGCTCGAACAGGGAACGGCGAACAGATAACAGCTGACAGATAACAGATTTCGAAATCTGTTATCTGTCAGCTGTTATCTGTCGGCTGTTATCTGTTACCTGCTGCCCGCCGTCCCGGGGGTGCCCTCAGTCGCCCAGGTAGTGGAACCCCGGGCGCGGGTGCATCAGGAACTCGTGGTGCGAGATGTTCCAGGCGTACGCGCCCGCCATCGCGAACAGCACCCGGTCGGCTGCCCGCAGGCCGTCGGCGTCGGCGGCGGCCCGGGCGAGGACGTCCTTCGGGGTGCAGAGCTGGCCGGCCAGGGTGGCGCGGCCGGTGGCGACGGCGGGGCGCGGCCACGGGTGCGGCCAGGCGTCGACCGGGAGCACCTCGAAGGGCTGGGAGTGCCCCCGGGTGGCGGGGGTGCGCAGGTGGTGGGTGCCGCCACGGACCACCGCGAAGTCCTCGCCGTGGCTCTGCTTCACGTCCAGCACCTCGGTCGCGTACCAGCCGCAGTGGGCGGTCAGGGCCCGGCCGGGTTCGATCCGCAGGGTCAGGCCGGGGTGGGCGTCCAGCAGCTTGGCCAGCCCTTCGCCGAAGGCCGTCCAGTCGAAGTGGTTCGCCGGGTCGTCGTAGTCCACGGCCATTCCGCCGCCGACGTTGACCTCCGTCAGGGGGAAGCCGTGCCGCTCGGCCAGCGCGGCCGACCAGGCCACGATCTGCTCGGCGACGGCCAGTTGTTCCGCCGCCGCGAGCCCGCTGGCCAGATGGGCGTGCACGCCGCGCAGACGCAGCCGCCGTCCGAGCGGGCCGGTGCCGTTGCCGGTGCCGTCGCCGGTGAGCTGGCGCACGCACTCCTCGGCGCGGTCCGGGTCGAGCCCGAAGGGCGTCGGTCGCCCACCCATCGCGAGTGCCACCGCGTCGAGCGCACCGGTGGCGACCGGCAGGTTGACCCGTAGCAGCACGTCGACCACCGTGCCCGGCCGGTCCGCGAGGACGGCGTCGAGCCGGTGCAGTTCCTGCTCGCTCTCGATGTGCCAGCGGTGCACCCCGGCGTCCACGGCGGCGGCGATCTCGGCGGGCGTCTTGCCAGGGCCGCCGAAGGCCAGCGGCGCGTCCGGAACGGCCGCCCGCACGTGCGCCAACTCACCTCCGCTGGAGACCTCGTAGCCGTCGACCGCGTCGCGCAGCGCGGCCAGCAGCGGTGCCTCCGGATTGGCCTTGGCGGCGTAGTACAGCTCGACCCGCGCGGGCAGCGCGGCCCGGACGGCGGCGGCGTGCGCGCGCAGCGCCGCCAGGTCGTAGACGTAGGCGGGCAGGGCGTCGGACGCGAGGGCGGCGACGTGCCGGCGGACGATCTCGGTCATCGGGCGGCGCTCCCGAGGGAGAGGGGGGTAGCGGTGCGGGCGGCCTGGGCGAGGACGGATCCGGCGAGCGGCGAGGGCAGGCGGACGTAGCCGGCCTGTCGGTCGGCCTTGCGCTCCCAGCGGGTGAGCAGGTTGGCCTTGGCCGGCAGCGGCACGCCCGCGAGCAGCGCCCGCAGCCGGGGCGGGCGGCCGTGGCCTGCCGCGTACTGCTCCAGGGTGTCCCGGACCGCCTGCCACAGGGCGCCCTCCAGCTCGGGGTGGCGGTCGGCGAGGGCGGCCAGCAGTTCGGCGACGTGGTTGACCAGCAGGCAGTAGACCACCCGGTCCCAGCCGCGTTCGGCGTCGTACGTCATCGGCCCGGCGACTTCGGGCGGGAGGGCGGCCAGGATGTCGGCGTTGTGCTCGGGGACGAGCTTGGTGCCCTCCAGGTCGCGGAAGAGCACCTGGGTGGGGCGCCCGGTGGCGTCGACGCCGATGAGCACGTTCTGCAGGTGCGGCTCCAGCACCACGCCGTGGTCGAAGTAGGCGGCGAGCACGGGCGGGATGAGCAGCCCCAGATAGGCCCGCCACCAGTCCAGGGCCCGGGAGGCGTCCGAACTCCCCTCCAGTAGACGGGAGATGTGGGCGGAGCTGGTCGGGTGCTCGTCGGCGACGGCGGCGGCCAGCAGCGGGGTGACGCCGGGCCGCAGCACGCCGCCGAAGCCCTCGCGGACGATCAGGCCGAAGCCCTCGTACAGTGCCTGGTCGGGTCGGCCGTCGGCGCCGGGCAGGGCGAGGGTGCGGAACGCGGGCTCGCGCAGCATCGCCGCGTCGGGGAAGCGCCGGGCGAGGTCGGCGAGGGCGGGGGCGAGCAGCCGGGTGAGTTCGACGGCGCCGGTGAGCTCGTAAGCGGCGTTCTTGCGCAGGCAGTTGGTGATGCGCACGTTGAGGCTGAACTTGAGGAAGGCGTCCGCGCCGTGGAGGGTGCGCACCGAGGCGGTGGCGGCGAACTCCTCGCCGCGCGGCCCGAGGTCGAGGACGTCCCCGCGGTCCAGGGCGTCGCGCAACAGCGGGTGATCGCCGATGAGTTGGTACTGCCAGGGGTGGGCGGGCAGCAGGCGGTATCCGTCCGGGACGTCGCCGAGGCCGTCCAGCAGGGCGCTCGCGCTGTCGTCCAGGGACTGCTCGGTGAGCAGTTCGGTGCGGACGGCGAGGTGGCGCAGCGGGAACGCCGCACGGGACTCCGGGGCGTACCCGCGCCAGTCCCCCCGAGCGGCGGAGCGGGACTTGGGCGCCGGGTGGAAGCGGTGGCCGAACAGCAGGGCCTGCTCGGACTCCAGGTAGCGATCCGGTCCGGAGACCGGGCGGTCGGCCAGGCTCTGCCGGAGGCCGTCGTGGCTGGAGGTGACCTGGCCGAGGAACTCCTCGTTCACCGTGCCGGTGCGCAGCTCCAGTTCGTCCTGCACGTGTTCCGCCAGCTCTCGCCAGTCCAACTCCGCCCAGATGCCGCCTCGTTCGATCTCGACCGGGCCGGTGAAGCGGTGCGCGCCGAGCAGCGAGGTGCGGCGCAGGGCGATCCGCAGCAGGGCACCGCGCCGGGGCAGGCGCAGCAGCAGGCGGCCGTCGGCCACGGCGGTCTGGTGCTCGGGGGCGGAGACCTCGCGCAGCAGGCAGTTCAGCAGGGTGTGGGCCACCGCGTCGTCGGCGGTGGGCAGTTCGTGGCTGATCGGCTCGTGGGTGATCGACTTGGGGGCGATCGGCTCGGGGGTCATCGGCGACTCCAGCGCTGGCGGAGGGACGGGAGGGAGAATGCGGTGGCCGCGACGGCGGCCAGCAGGGCGGCGGCGGTGCCGGCCACCACGGGCGCGGCGGCGCCGAACTGCCCGTTGGCCAGCGCTGCGACGGCTCCGGCGGCGACGGCGCCGCCCTTGGAGACGAGTTCGAGCGTGCCGAACATCCGCCCGGGCGCGCGCCCTTGGGCCGCTCCGGCGGCGAGCACGGCGAGGCAGACCAGGCCGAGCGTGAGCCCGGCGCCGAGCAGCAGCCGGACGGCGACGAAGACCGGGAGCGAGTACGCGACGGCGTGCCCGGCCAGGCCGAGCGCGACGAGGCCGAAGCCGAGTGCGATGCCGGTGTGCGGGCGGGCTTGGAACAGCGTGTGGACGCGTGCGGCGAACACCAGGTAGCACAGGTGTGGCAGGGCGAACAGCACGCCGGTGGTGGTGCCGGAGACGCCGGGAAGCCGCTGCTCGGCGAGCGAGATGAGATAGGGGAAGGAGATGACGGTGGCGAAGACGAAGACGAACTCGAAGACGTAGAGCGGGAGGAGCGGGGAGGCGGGTGCCCGCTCGGCGCGGCCCTCCGACGCGGGGGCGGCCGCCGGACGGTCCGGCTCGGGCAGCAGGGACAGCAGCA
Organism: Kitasatospora sp. NPDC091276; assembly: GCF_040684355.1. Lineage (NCBI taxonomy): Bacteria > Bacillati > Actinomycetota > Actinomycetes > Kitasatosporales > Streptomycetaceae > Kitasatospora > Kitasatospora sp. NPDC091276. The sequence continues at coordinate 188,481 of NZ_JBFBFU010000001.1, forward strand.
GCGCGGCGGCGAGCGGGAGGACGGCCATCACCAGGTACTGGCGGTGCGGGTCGATCCACGGGGACAGCGCGCCGACCAGGATCGGGGCGGCCACCAGGGCCGCCCGGGCGCTGCCCTGCATCAGGGTGAGTGCGCGGGACAGTCGCGGTCCGTCGAGGGCGGCGGCGAGGTAGCCGTTGGTGGCGGCGAAGGTGCCGCCGAGGAAGCCCTGAAGGACCAGCGCGAGGGTGAACGCGGGCAGGCTGCCGGCGGCCCCGGCCAGCAGGAAGGAGACGGTGAGCCCGAGTTGGGCGCGCAGCAGCAGCCGCTTGCGGCCGAAGCGGTCGGCGAGCCGGCCCCACAGCGGTGCGCCGAGCGCGCTGAAGACCGTCGGGACGATGTAGAGCACGCCGGCCCACCGGGCCTGCGGATCGCCGAGCGTGGGCAGGATCGCGGTCAGGTACGGCGGCAGGCCCAGCGCGGCGAAGGAGGCGACGAAGTAGCAGGCGGCGACGGCGTGCACCTGGCGGCGGCCGAGTCCGCCGGAGTGGTCGGTCCCGTGGCCGGACCGCTGCGAAACGGTCTCCACACTCACCGGGTGATCCCGTTCGCCAGCAGGTAGTTGGGGCCGCTGGTGTAGTGCTTGTTGATGTCGGCGGCGCCCGAGCGCTGCTTGCTGAGCAGGGTCCCGGCGCTGACCATGGCCTTGACCGGCAGGCGTTCGGCCTCCAGCAGGTCCGTCCGCAGCGGCTCACCGGCCGGTCCGATCCGGTCCACCGCCTCGGCCAGGCGCTTTCGCAACAGTGCGAGCACGTCGGTGAGTTCGGCGCGACGGTGCTCGGCGAGGCCGAACGCGAGCGCGCCGGTGCACAGGTGGCCGGTGATGGTGGTGAACAGGTCGGTGAGCGCCCGGTCGTCGTCGCCGAAGATCCGGTCGTCGTCGAAGTCGGCCCGGGTGGGGGCGAGTTCGCCGAGGCGGGCGGTCATCCGGGCGGTGTGCACGCGCGGGCCGTCGTCGTCCTTGTAGAGCAGGCGCAGTCCGTCGCCGTCGAGCACCAGGGAGGTGTTCTGCTGGTGCGACTCCAGTGCTATGCCGTAGTCGAACAGCGTGGTCTGCCAGTCCAGCAGCAGTTCCAGCAGGGCGTCGTAGAAGGCGAGTTGGTCGCCGTCGTGGAATCGGTCGGCGAGGTGGTCGAGCACCAGGCGGCCGCCGGGCGCGGGGGCCAGCAGGGCGGCCAGCGGGACGGTGACGGCCCGCTCCAGCCCGGCGGGGTAGCGGCGCAGCAGGACGGCCAGCAGTTCGTGACCGGCGTGCGCCCAGGTCTGCTCGTCGGCGTGCAGGACGCGGCCGGCGAAGCGCGGCTCGCGGGCCAGCACGGCCTCGATCAGGCGCTGGCCGGCGGCGCCGTCGAGCAGCGTGCCGGGCTTGATGGTGCGGCGGTTGAGCCGGCCCAGCGTGGCGGTGGCGAGCGGGAGTTTGAGGTGGCAGGCGGGGTCGTCGGCGACGGCGACGGTGCGCATGGAGAGCGTCGGCACGACGGTCAGGTAGGGCCGTTCGGCCAGCACCGCGCGGTCGGCCAGGCCGGCCGCCTCCAGTGCCTCGTCCAGCGGGGCGCCGACGGTGAGGGGGTGGACCGGCAGGGTGGTCCAGCCGTCGCCGGGGCAGGCGTCCGCAAGGCCCAGCCAGGCCGGAGTGGGCCACCAGCTCGGGAGCGGGCGCCGGCCGTGTGTGGTGAGGGCGTCGGTCGGGACGGCCAGCCAGCGCAGCTCGAACGCGGGGTGGAACTCCGGTGCGTAGGAGTTCAGCTGGTGTTCGGTGAGGCCGGACCGGCCGCGCGCGGTCGGGTAGACGGGGTGGTCGAGGTAGGCGGCCAGGGTGTCGTGGCCGAGGGCGGCGGCCAGACCGGTCCAGTCGGCCGGGTCCTCGCCGTACAGGTCGGTGAGCCGGGCGTGCACCTCGGGCCGCGCGCGCTCGTGCAGTTCCATGGTGGCGAGGGTCTGGCGGCACTCCTCGGCGAAAGCGTCCCAGCCGGGCCGGTCCTCGGCCTCGGCCAGGCCGGCCAGGGCTGCCACGATGACGTCCAGGCCGGTGAGCCGGCGCCCGGCCAGCTCCAGTAGGGGCAGCCGGGCGGCGTACTCGCACTGGAAGCCCTCGACGGCGACGGGCAGGGCGAGTTCGGCGTCCGCGACGGTGAACCAGGCGCCGTCCGCGCGGTCCTCCACGGCGCCGCGGGTGCGCAGGCCGAGGACGTCCTCGCGCAGCAGGGCGGAAAGCACCCGCAGGGTGAGCTGCTCGTCGGCGGTCACGGGGTGATCTCCCAGCGGTTGGCGGCGCGGAACCGGGCGACGGCGGCGTCCACGGCTTCCTGGTCGGCGCCGATGGCCCACATCACGCCCAGGTAGTCGCGGTTGGTGCGGTAGTGCTCGTGCCGCTCGCCGAGCGGGCGCAGCGGGCGGTAGGCGAGCCGGACGCCGTCGCGCTCCTCGTCGTACGGCCCGGGGGCGGCGGTGAGGAGGCCGGCGCGGTCGGCGCAGACCACCTCGTTGCGGGCCCGGCGCGGGGTCGCGGCGCACTGCGCGCCGAGGTCCGCGGGGAGTTCCCGGCCGAGGTGGGCGGCGAGGATGTGCTCGAAGAGCGGGATGCCGAGGACCTCGGCGAGCATCAGGTCGCACTGGTCGCCGATGGCGCGGTAGTTGACCTCGATGATCCGGGCGCGGCCGTCGGGCTGCACGACGAACTCGGTGTGGCAGGCGCCGAGTCCGATCCCGAGCGCGTCGAGTTGGGCGAGCACCTGCGCGACCACCTCGCCGGGGTGCGCGGGGACGAACTCCAGCACCTCCTCGATGAAGTCCGGCGGCGGGGAGAGCTGCGTGCGGAAGCCGCCGAGGACGTGCCGGCGGCGGTCGTCGCCGAGCGTCTCCAGGGTGCACAGCCGGCCGTCCAGGAACTCCTCGACGACCAGCGTCGCGCCGGCCCGGCGGTGCTGGATCTCCCGGCAACGGAGGGCGAGTTCGGCGGCGTCGGCGACCAGTGTGACGTCCTCGCTGGCCACTCCCTCACGAGGTTTGACCACGCACGGGAACGGCGGCTCCAGCTCGGCCGGGTCCTGCCCGGGGGCCAACTCGGCGGACCAGACGGCGTCCTGGCCGGTCAGGGCGAGGTGGCGGCGCAGCTGGCCCTTGTCCTTGGCCCGCAGTGCGGCCTTCCAGTCCTTGGCGGGGAGGCCGAAGTACTCGGCGGCCAGGGCGGTCTGGGTCTGCAGGTGGTCGCTGTTGCTGAACACCGCGTCGGGCGCGTGGTGGCGGGAGACCAGGCTGATCACGGCGCGGAAGTCCCGGACGTCGCACTCCAGCACCGCGGGTGCGGTGAACGGGAGGTCGGCGTAGGCCTTCTGGTGGGGTTCGGCGTGGTCGGTCAGGACGGTGACGTCGAGCCCGAGCCGGGCGGCGGCGGGCAGGAAGCCGGCGGTGACCGAGTCGGTGGGGTTGAGGGCGAGCAGGTAGAGCCGCATGGGGTGGTGGTCCTTGAGGGTGGTGGCGGACGGGAGTGACGGCGGGCGGTGGCGGTGGCGGCCACAGCGGCAGCCGCCTCCGCCCGCCGTCGTCCGTCGGCGGTTACTTGGGCGCGTCCACGCCCGCGGCCTTGGCGATGTCGCCGAGCATGGCGTCGGCGGCCTGGACGCCGATGCCGGACATCCAGGTCTCGTCCGGGACGTTGAAGACCTTGCTGTTCTTGACGGCGTTCAGGCCCTGCCAGACCGGGGTCTGCTGGACCTCGCTCTCCTTGGTCTTGGACGGGTCGTCGGCGGTGGTGACGAACACCAGGTCGGCGTCGGCCTGGTTGATCTGCTCGGCGCTCACCTCGACGATGTTCTTGTCGACGTCCTGGGCGGCCGGGCGGGCCAGGCCGACGTCCTTGAGCACCACGCCGCTGTAGGAGGCCTTGGCGTAGAGGCGGGTCGGTCCGGCCACGAAGCGGACCACCGAGGCGGTCGGCATGGTGCCGCCGTTCTTCGCCTTGATCGCCTCACCGAGCTTGGTGGCCCGCGCCTCGTAGTCGGCGAGCGCCTTCTTGGCCTCGTCCTCCTTGCCGAGCGCCTGCGCGTAGAGGGCGAGGTTCTCCTTCCACGGGAACCCGGTGGTCTCGGCGAGCACGGTCGGCGCGATCGCGTTCAGCTGGTCGTAGACCTTGGCGTGGCGGACCTTGGAGGAGAGGATCAGGTCGGGCTTCAGGGAGGCGATCAGTTCCAGGTTCGGCTCGTTCATCGGGCCGACGTCCTTGGTGTCCTTGATCTTGTCCTTGAGGTAGTTCGGGAACCCGCCCTCGGTCTTCATGTGCGGCGACACCGCGCCGACCGGCGTGATGCCGAGCAGCGTGACGTCGTCCAGCTCGCCGCTGTCCAGCACCACGACGCGCTTGGGCTGGGCCTTGATCTGGGCGGTTCCGGCGGCGTGGGTGACGGTGCGCGGGAAGCCGGCGGACGCGCCGGCGCTCGCGGAGGAGGCGTCCCCGCTCTGCTTGGTCCCGCCGTCGCTGCCGCAGGCGGCGAGCAGCGTGGTGGACAGGGCGACGGCGAGGACGGCGACGGGGAGGCGGCGGTTCATGGGGGTCCTTGGATCGGGTCGAGCGGGCGTCGGGTTGCGGAGCGTCGAGGGTGAGGAGCGTCGGGAGTGACGAACGGGGGCAGTGGTCAGCGGTCGGCGGCGCGCGGCCGGGTCCGCGCCCGGGGGACGACCAGCGGCGTGCCGGTCTCCGGGTCGGGCACCACCCGGCACGGCACCTGGAACACGGCCTCGACCAGGTCGGCGGTGAGGACCTCGGCGGGCGGTCCGGCGGCGGCGAGCCGCCCGTCCTTGAGCACCACCAGGTGGTCGGCGTACCGGGCGGCCTGCCCGAGGTCGTGCAGCACCATGACGACGGTGCGTCCGGCCTCGGCGTGCAGGTCGGCGACCAGGTCGAGGACGTCGAGCTGGTGGCGCAGGTCGAGGAAGGTGGTCGGCTCGTCGAGCAGCAGCAGTTCGGTGTCCTGGGCGAGTGCGAGTGCGATCCAGGCGCGTTGGCGCTGCCCGCCGGAGAGCCGGTCGACCTGCTGCTCGCGCAGTTCGGCGGTGCCGGTCCGGGCGAGGGCGTCCTCGACGGCGGCCTGGTCGGTCTTGGACCACGGGCTGAGCATCCGCTGGTGCGGGTACCGGCCGAGCCGTACCAGCGCCTCGACGGTGATCGCCTCGGGGGTGACCGGCTGCTGCGGCAGCAGGCCCATCCGCTTGGCGAGGGCCCGGGCGGACATCCGGTGGATGTCGGAGCCGTCCAGGGTGACGGTGCCGGCGGCGGGGTCGAGCAGCCGGACCAGTCCGCGCAGCAGGGTCGACTTGCCGCAGGCGTTGGGTCCGACGATGGCGGTGACGGCGCCGCCGGGCAGTTCGAGGTCGAGCCCGTCGACGATCGTGCGGTCGCCGTAGCGCAGGTCGAGGCCGTGCGCGGCGAGCCGGTTGGCGGTGGTGGTGACGGACTCGACGGTCGTCGTGGGCGTCATCAGTTGCTCCTCTGGGGAGGCCGGCCCTGGCGGATCATCAGCGCCAGGAGCCAGGGCGCGCCGAGCGTGGCGGTGACGGCACCGACCGGCAGGCCGTGGACGGGGATCACGTGGAGCACGAGGAGGTCGGCGGACAGCAGCAGGACGGCGCCGGTGAGCGCGGTGAGTCCGAGCGTGCCGAGGGTGGGCGGCCCGGCGAGCAGCCGGACCAGGTGCGGTACGGCGAGCGCGACGAACGCGACCGGGCCGGTGAGGGCGGCGGCCAGCGAGGCGAGGGTGATGCCGAGCAGCAGCAGCCAGAGCCGGTCCCGGCCGGGGTTGAGGCCGAGGCCGCCGGCCGAGTCGTCGCCGAGGTCGAGGACCGCGATCCGCCGCTGGCAGAGCAGTACGGCCAGGGCGGTCAGCGTGATGGCGGTGCCGCCGATCCACACCTCGGTCCAGTTGCGGCCGTAGAGCGAGCCGGTGGTCCACTGCATCGCGGAGGAGGCCAGCTCGGCCGGGAACCGTACGATCATCAGGTTCACGGCGGCGGCGAGGCCCTGCTGCACCGCCAGGCCGACCAGCACCAGCCGGGTGACGGCCATCTTCGACCGCCAGGCGAGGCCGCCGAGCAGCAGCGCCGCCAGCAGTCCGCCGCCGAGCGCGGCCAGCGGGATCAGTTGCTGGGAGGCGCCGGTGGCGAGCATCAGCACCGCGCCGAAGGACGCGCCGCCGGTGACACCGATGGTGTCGGGGGAGGCCAGCGGGTTGCGGAAGAGCCGCTGGAGCATCGAGCCGGCCATCGCCAGCCCGGCCCCGGCGATCAGCGCCGACACCACCCTGGGCGCCCGGAACTGCTGCACCACCAGGACGTTTCCGGGTTCGCCCTGCCCGACCAGGGCGCGCAGCGCGTCCCATCCGGACAGGCTCACCTGTCCGGTGCCGAGCGCGACGCCGGTCAGCACCACCAGGACGACGGCGGCCAGCGCCGACCACGCGGCGGTGCGGGCCCGGCGGCGGGCGAGCGTGCCGACGGGTACGGCGAGCGCGGTCACCGGGCCACCTTCCGGGCCAGTACGGCGAGAAGCGGCGCGCCGAGGAAGGCGGTCACGATGCCGACCTCGATCTCGGAGGGGCGCACCACGAGCCGTCCGAGCACGTCGGCGGCGAGCAGCAGCAGCGGACCGGCGATCAGGCAGCCCGGCAGCAGCCAGCGGTGGTCGTTGCCGAGCAGCGGGCGGACCAGGTGCGGCGCGGCCAGTCCGATGAACGCCACCGGCCCGGCGACGGCCACCGCACTGCCCGCGAGCAGGACGACGGCCAGCCCTCCGGCCAGTCGGATCCGGGCCACCGGCACGCCGAGCGACTGGGCGGTCTCGTCGCCGAGGGCCAGCGCGTTGAGGGCGGGCGAGATCGCGAACGCGCCCAGCAGGCCGAGCACCAGGAACGGCAGCACGGGGGTGAGGGTGTCCAGCTGCCGCCCGCCGATCGAGCCGGCCAACCAGAACCGGGCCTCGTCCAGGGTGCGGTGACTGGCCAGCATCAGCGCGGAGGTCCAGGAGGTGAGCACCACGGTGAGCACGGTGCCGCCGAGCGCGAGCCGGACCGGGTCGAGGTCGCCGCCGCGCCGGGACATCGCGTACGCGGCGACCGCGGCGACGGCCGCCCCGGCGAAGGCGAACCAGACGTACTCGACGGGCCGGGTGAGGTCCAGCGCGTAGATCGCGGCGACCACGGCGAGACTCGCGCCGGCGTTGACGCCGAGGGTGACCGGGGAGGCGAGCGGGTTGCGGGTGACGCCCTGGGCGACCGCCCCGGCGACGCCGAGCGCGGCCCCGACGGCCAGTCCGATCACCGTTCGCGGCAGGCGAAGGCCCGTCACCACATCGGCGTCGCCGCCGTGGGCGGCCCCGGTGAGCGCGTCGGCCACGGTGGACAGCGGGATGGATCGGGAGCCGAGCGCGAGGCTCAGCGCGGCGCACAGCACGAGCGCGCCCACACCGGCGACCAGCAGCAGGGGCCGCTGGACCGCAGACGATCGAGGCGTCGCCGGGGCCGTGGTGGCCGGCGGGTCGGTTCTCAACACGAGTCGACATCTTAGGTTAGGTTTGCCTAAGTTCGTCAATCTCGGGTCGTCTGATCCGATGTCGGACCGTTCGCCGCAACGTCACCCCGCCCAGGTGTCGCGGGTGTCGCCCCGCCCACGTGTCGCGGGTGTCGCGCCACCTGGCCCGGCCCCGGGTGGTGCACTCCCTGGGGCATTGTAAGGTGAGCCTCACCTTATTCGATCATGCGGAGTCGATCCACGGAGCGCCGATGATCCCCGGAACACCCCTGCCCGTCGCGCCGACGTCCACCCTGCCCGGCGACTACCGGCGCCTGCGCGAGCTCTGCCCGGTGCTGGAGCTGCGCCTGCTCGGCGCCGACGAACCCGACCCCCGTGCCGCCGACGGCTGGTACTCGGGGGCCGAACTCGCCGCCGACGAACGGGCCCTGGCCGCCGTTCTGGCCGGCGAGGAGGAGCGCATCGCCGCCGAACACGGCCGCGCCCCCCGCCCGCACGTCACCGCCTCCAGACTGCTGCACCACTACGTCTGGTCCGCGTGCCTGCTCATCGCGGGCCCCTGGCACCTCGCCCGGAAAGTCCCCCTCGTCGACCCCGCCGACCTCTGGCTGCACGCCCCCACCGGGGACCTCGCGCTGCGCCCGCGCGGCCACGTCACCCTCCCCGGCGACGACGAACTCCGCGCCGAACTGCGGGCCGCCGTGGTCGCCCACGTCGAGCCGGTGCTCGCTGCCTTCGCCGCCCCCAGCCGGCGCCGCGACCGCGCGCTCTGGGGCATGGTGACGGACGACCTCGCCTCCGCCGTCTGGTACCTCGGCCGGATGCTCGGCGAGGAGGACGCCGCGGTCGTCGCCGCCGGGGCGGTGCTGCCCGGCGGCACCCTCCCGCTGCCCGGCGCCGCCGACTTCCGCCGCCTGCACACCCCCGACGGGCGCGGCCACCACACCCGTACCCGGCTCGGCTGCTGCCTCTACTACGCCGTCAAGCCCGAGGCCGCCGCCTGCCTGACCTGCCCGCGCACCGGCGACGAGGAACGGCTGCGCCGGTTCTGAGGGGTCCGTCCGCGGATCGCCGTCGGGGATCGTCGACGGGAATCGTGCGGGTGAACCGTCGGGGACGGTTCGCTGTCAGTGGCATCGGCTAGGGTCGCGGCCATGATCGATTCGACGACGCGGGTTCGCATCGCCCGGCCCTCGCGCGACCTCGCGGCGGCCGAGCGCTTCTACGTCGGCGGCCTCGGCCTCGACGTGCTGTGGCGCACCACCGAGCGGGTGTCCGGCGAGCACGACCTGCTGATGGTCGGTCCGCCCGGCGGATCCTGGCACTTCGAACTCACCCACGACCCGGAGAACCCGCTGGAGCCCACCCCGACGGTCGACGACCTGTTCGTCGTCTACCTCGGTGCGCCGGTGGACGACGCCCTGGTCGCCCGGCTGGAGGCCGCCGGCGGCACCCCGGTCCGGGCCCACAATCCCTACTGGGAGGAGTTCGGCGTGACGATATCCGACCCGGACGGCTACCGGCTGGTGCTCTGCTCCCGTGGCTGGGGAGCCTGACCGCCTGTCCGACCCCGTTCGGTCTCGCCGCCCGCCCCGTCCCTGCCGCGCAGCACCGCCACGCCCCGGTCCAGGTCCACGCCGAAGTGCGGCGGCGCTCCGACCTGGGCGTCGTCCCGCAGCGTCAGTTGTTCCCGCCGCTGTTCGACCTGTACCCGCTTGCCCGGGCTGAACAGCGCCTGCAACTCCTCCAGGCCGCCGCCCAGGCCCACCCCGGTGCTCCCGCCGCCGCGCCGCCAACGCCCCGACGACTCGCCCCGGATCTGCCACGCGATCAGGAGCATCAGCCCGATCACCGCCGCCGCCACGCACGCCACGTCTACGATCACACCCATGTACGCCCAACGCCGGGCGGCCGCACCCGCGTTCCCCGAGGGCGCCGCGCCGGTGGCGGCGTCCACCCGCTACCCTGCCGCGCGAACCGAAGGAGACTTCTCACCATGACCGTGCGCGGAACCACCGTGGACATCCCGACGGCGGACGGCACCGCCGATGCCTACCTCGCCCGTCCCGACGACGGGCGGGCCCACCCCGGCGTCATCCTCTATATGGATGCCTTCGGGCTCCGACCCCAGCTGAAGGACATGGCCGACCGGCTCGCCCGGGCCGGGTACGCCGTGCTGGTCCCCAACGCCTACTACCGGAACGGCCGCGCGCCGGTCGTCGAACTGCCGCCGCTGATCGACCTGGAGAAGGACCCGGCGATCTTCAAGCAGATCGGCCCGCTGCTCGCCACCCTCACCCCCGAGGTGACCGCCCGCGACGCGGACGCCTACCTGCGCTGGCTCGCCGAGTCCCCGCTCGTCGAGGACGGCCCGGTCGGCCTCACCGGCTACTGCCGCGGCGCGGTGCTCGCCCTGCGGACGGCCGCCAGCCACCCCGACCGGATCGCGGCCATGGCCGGTTTCCACGGCGGCAGCCTCGCCACCGAGGCGCCGGACAGTCCGCACCTGGGCGCCTCCCGGATCACCGCCGAGGTGTACTTCGGCCACGCCGACGAGGATCCGTCCATGCCCGCCGAGCAGATCGAACGGCTCGCCGGGGCCCTCGCCGCCGCCGGTGTCCGCCACCGGGAGGAGGTCTACCAGGGCGCCCCGCACGGCTACACCCAGGCCGACACCACCCGCTACGACGCCGTCGCCGACGCGCGCCACTGGGAGGCGCTGCTCGACCTGTTCAAGCGGACCCTGTCGGCCTGAGCCGCCGGAGGGCCGGGGCGGCCAGCGACGCCGCCCCGGCCTGGGCCGTGCGGGCGCGGGCCGGTGACGGCCTCACGCCACAGCACCTCCTCTTCGTCCTCCGGTCACACAACGGACGCGAGGTGTTCGGGCTTGCGTGGAGCCGGGCCGTCATGGTCTGGTGCCTGACAGCGAGTCCGGGCCCGGCCGGGGGCCGACCCGCCGGGCGTCGGGGAGGCGCCCGGGACTCGTGGCAGTGGTGAGCAACGAACCCGCGTCACCCGGTACCACAGGCCGGGACCGGGCGGACGGATCCAGGGGGGAACCGAACGTGCAGAAGACGGAGAACAGGCAGAACGCGCAGGAACCGTGGGGCACGCGGGACACGCAGGGCGCACGGGGCATGGGGGGCGTACAGGTAGTACGGGGCACGCGGGCCATGCGGGACGTGCAGGACGCCATCGCGCAGGCGCTGGCCGAGAGCGTCCCCGACGGGGTCCGGCAGGGCGAACTCGACCGTGGCGGGCGGGCATTGCGCTGGGTGGAGGCGGGGCACGGCGGCCCGCCGGTGGTCCTGCTCGCGGGCTGCGGCACCTCGTCGCTGACCTGGGCGCCGGTGCTGTCCGAACTGGCCGCGCACAGCCGGGTCGTGGCGTACGACCGGGCCGGGCTCGGTGCCAGTGACCCCGCTCGCGTCTCCGGTCCTTCGCTGGAGTCCCCGACCGGGGACCTGGCTGCCCTGGTGGAGCACCTCGGCGCCGGCCCGGCCATCCTGGTCGGGCACAGCTGGGGCGGCCAGCTGGCCCAACTCCTCGCCTGGCGGCACCCGGAACTGGTGGCCGGCCTGGTCCTGGTGGATCCGGCGCACGAGGAGTTCCAGCCACCGGCCATCCGCGCGGCCGAGGCCGTCCTGTTGCGGGTGGGACTGCTCCGGGCGGCCATGACGCCCGCCGCACGCCGTGCCGGGGGAGCCGTCGCGAGGGCCGAGGCGGCCGTCGAGGCGCATCGCCACCAGCGGCGGACCATCCTCGACGAGAACCGGCTGACGGTCCTCGCGGTCTCCGAGATCCGGCGGCGGCGCGCGGCCGCGCGGCTGCCCGACGTGCCGGTGACGGTGCTGAGCGCGACCGACGGCCTGCCGGGGGCGATGCGCGCCCGCTGGACCGTCCTCCAGTCACACGTCGTCGCCGGCGCGGCCAAGGGGTCGCACATCGTGGTGCGCGGCGCCGGCCACCACGTCCACGCCGACCACCCGCAGGCCGTCGCCGCCGCCGTTCTGGAGGTGGTCGAGCACGCCCGGCAGGGCCGGGACAGCTGACGGCGGCGGCCCTCAACGCCTGGCCGGACAGCGCCTGCTGACCGTTCGACCCCCTCTGGCACACTGGGGGCCGAACGGCCCGCTGGGGAGGGTCATGACACATGGGGGCGGGAGTATGAGGGGTCCGGGCGCCGTGCTCGGCGGGCGGTACACGCTGGTCGAGCGGATCGGCGGCGGGGGGATGGGTACGGTCTGGCGGGCCGACGACACGGTGCTGGCGCGGCCGGTGGCCGTCAAGATCCTGCACTCGGCGCTGTTCGAGGACGACACCTTCATCCAGCGCTTCCGCCGGGAGGCCCAGCTGGTCGCCGCGATCGACCACCCGGCCGTCGTGGACGTCCACGACTACGGTGAGAGCGGCGGCGGTGCCGAGGGCCGGGAGGGCGGCGAGGGCGGTGACGCCGGGGACCGCTGCGCCTACATCGTCATGGAGCTGGTCGACGGCCGGCCGTTGGACCGGGTGCTCGCAGAGGAGGGCCCGATGCCTCCCGAGCGCGCCCTCGGTCTGGTCGCCGCCGCGCTGGACGGCCTGCACGCCGCCCACCGCCGGGAGATCGTGCACCGGGACATCAAGCCGTCCAACCTGATGGTGCGCACGGACGGCCGGGTGACCATCACCGACTTCGGCATCGCCCGGGCGATCGCCAGTACCAAGATCACCGCCTCGCACGCGATCGTCGGCACCGCCCTCTACATGGCCCCCGAACAGGCCGAGGGCACGGGCACCGGGCCGGCCTCCGACCTCTACTCGATCGGCGTGGTCTGCTTCGAACTGCTCACCGGGAAGCCGCCGTTCGTCGGCGAGAGCGTGTTGGAGGTCGCGCTCAAGCACGTCCGCCAGCCGGCGCCGGAGCTGCCGGGGGCCTTCCCCGCGGCGGTCCGCGAGCTGGTCGCGAAGGCGCTGGAGAAGAAGCCGGAGGACCGGTTCGCCGACGCCGCCGAGATGGCGGCCGCGGCCCGGGCGGCGATCGGTGCGAAGGACGCGGGCGCTGCGGCGGGTGCGGCCGGCGCCCCGGCCGACACCGGGACGGTCGACCTCAGGGCGGCGGCCGGGGGAGCGGCTGCGGGTGAAGGGGCCGGGGGTGGGGTGGCCGGGGGTGCCGGCGTGGCGAAGGCCGGTGCCCTGGTGCCGGTCGCGGACGGTGCCGACCAGCCCGCGTCGGGCGAGCGCCCGGCGTCGGGTGGCCCCGTGCCGGACGAGGACGAGGTCGCCAAGGTGGGGCCGCAGCCGGTGACCGAGCCGGGCAAGCGCCGGTCGCGGCGCGCACTACTGGTGCCGGTGATCGTCCCCGTGGTCATCTCGATGGGCACGGCGACCGTCCTGCTGGTGGACCGCGGCCCCGGCCGGTCGGACGCGGCCGAGCCGCCCGCCGCCCAGCCGACCGTCGTCGTGACGGCCCCGGTGACCCCGGGTACGGGCACCCCGGCGGCCCCGGCCACGACTCCGCCCGCCACGCCGACACCCTCCGACACCCCGGTCGCGGCCCCGGCCGCCGACCAGCAGCCAAACACCCCGAACCAGCCGGGCGCGCCCGTCCCGGCCCCCGCGCCGGGCGGCAACGGAGGCGCGGCTGGCCGGGGCGGCAACGCGGCCGGTGGCGGCGGCGCTTCGGGCGGTTCCGCGGGCGGCTCCGGCGGCGGGGCTTCGGGCGGCCAGTCCAACCAGTCCGGCGGCGGGGGCGGCACCGCCAACCAGCCCGCCAACCCCAATCCCAATCCCAACCCGCAGCCCCCGGCCCAGAACGCGGCCGGTGGCTCCCCCGCCGGGGGCGGCTCCCCGTCCGGCGGCGGTTCGCCCTCGGGCGGCGGCAACCCGCCGGCTCCGCAGACCCCCACCCGGCCGCCGTCGTGCGGCGGCACGTCTTGGACCACCATCGTCAACGTGAAGGACGGTCGCCCGATCGGGATGGCCCGCGACGAACTGAGCGGCGACAACCCGATCGTGGTCGGCGGCGCGTCCCAGTACGGCTGGGTGCGGGCGACCAACCCCGGCTCCTGGATCAGTCTCAACGCCTGCAACAGCGGCGGGCCGCTGCTCGTCCAGACCATGGACGGCAAGGTCACCCTGAGCGGAGGCTTGAGTTTCCTGACCAACTGGACGGTGCGCAGCGGGTCCTCCCAGGGCTCCTACACGCTGGCCGACTACCAGAACCAGCGCTGCATGACCGACAACGGCCCCGGGAACGCGGTCACCATGGTGACCTGCACCCCCGGCAACACGGCCCAGGAATGGCGGTTCCAGTGACAGCGACCGGCGGAGCCGACGACGGTGTGGTCCTCTACTGGCGGCCGCTGTGCACGTTCTGCATGAACCTGCGCCTGGCGCTGCTCTTCACCCGCCTGCGCTACAGCCGGCGGTTCACCATGGTGAACATCTGGAAGGACCCGGACGCCGCCGCCTTCGTCCGCTCGGTCGCGGACGGCAACGAGACCGTGCCGACCGTCACGGTGGCCGGGCGACCGATGGTGAACCCGTCGATCCGCCAACTGCTCGCCGCAGTGCGGGAGTACGCGCCGGACGTGCTCCCGGGGAGGCCTCGCTGACCGGTCCGGGCGAGGAGTGGTACCCCTTCGCTCTCCCGCTCCAGATCCCGATCCCGCCGTTTCCGTTTCCGCTGTCGCTGTCGCTGTCGCTGTCGCTGTCGCTGTCGCTGCCGCTTCTGCGACCGGACGGGCCCGGCGCGGGCGGCGGTTGAGCGCAAGTGCCGACCCGGCCCGGGTGTCCGTACGGGCAGGTCGCCCGGGGGTCGGGGCGGGCGAGCGGGGCGCGGCGGGAACCGGGCGTCATCACAGATGCCGGTGGAGGAGGGTCCGTTGTGGGGCGCGGGGTCTCCCCGGCTCCGGTGCGCCCCCAGGTGTCGCGCCCAACTCGCCGACTGCGTTGAGGAGTCGGGCGAACACGAGGTCCGGTGGCGCTAGCAGATGACCCGGCGGCGGGCAAGGGCGGCAGGTGGCGGGACCTCGCCAAGCGGATGTCAAGATTCCGTATTGGAAGTTCTACAGGGATGTAAAAGTCGATTCCGGCCCGCTCGGCTTCGCGCGCCGAATCGGCGTTCGACGGTCGATCGGACATCGGTGCAGGCGGTCAGGCGTGGTTCGGGTGGGAACCCACTGCAAGGCGCGGTGAATTGCCCTGTTTTGCCCACCACTTGAGGGCTCTGGCGAGCTGGCGGGACCTGGCCAATCGCTGAAGTAGACCTGTCAATTCACCTGCTGGATTGTCATGCTTCTGGACAGCCCCGGCGGTAGCCCCCACCCCCACCCCTTGGTGGCTCGCCGCTCGACCGCCCGGGGTTTCAGCACGTCAGCGCCCATTTCCGCCCCACAGGTGCCGACCCCGGCCCCCGGAACGCGGCGCGACCGCGTCCACACGCGGTTTCCCGGAAGGACTCGCACGTGAAGCGAAAGATCGCAGCTGTCGCCGTACTGTCGGCCACCGCCCTGCTGACCGGTGTGATCCAGGTGAGCACCGCCGCCCAGGCCAGCCCCGTCGCCGGCCTCCAGGCCCAGGCCGACCACCAGCACGCGGCTGTGCTCGCGCTGGCCGGCGGCCAGTCCGGCCCGCTCGCCAAGGCCCTCGCCCTCGGCGAGAAGGAGCGGCTCGTCGCCAAGGACGCCGTGGTGGACAAGGACGGCACCCGGCACCTGCGCTTCGAGCGCACCTACGCCGGCCTGCCGGTGCTCGGCGGCGACCTGGTCGTCCACCAGAAGGCCAACGGCTCGGTCAAGTCGGTCGACAAGGCGGTCTCCGCCAAGCTCGCGCTGCCGAGCCTGACCCCGCAGATCCCGGCCGACCAGGCCGCCACGCAGGCCACCGGTGCGGTCAAGGCCACCGTCGGGGTCACCCTCGACGCCGACGAGTCCCCGCTGGCCGACGTGCACCAGACCGGCAAGGCCGAGCTGGTCGTCTGGGCGACCGACGGCAACCCGCGCCTGGCCTACCGGACCACCGTCGAGGGCGTGCGCGCCGACGGCACCCCGAGCAACCAGGTGCTCGTCACCGACGCCGCCACCGGCAAGGTGCTGTCCACCCACGAGAAGATTCAGACCGCCGCCGGCACCGGCAAGGGCGTCTTCGTCGGCCAGGTGCCGCTCACCACCGCGCAGAGCGGCTCCAGCTACTCGCTGAAGGACGACAGCCGCGGCGGCCAGTCCACCAGCGACATGAGCAACGGAACCGCCGGCAACGGCTCGCTGTTCGCCAACACCTCCAACAACTTCGGCGACGGCACCGCCTCCAACCGCGAATCCGCCGCCGTGGACGCCCAGTTCGGCGCGGCCACCACGTGGGACTTCTACAAGAGCACCTTCGGCCGCAACGGCATCCGCAACGACGGTGTCGGCGCCGCGAGCCGCGTCCACTACGGCTCCAACTACGTCAACGCCTTCTGGGACGACAGCTGCTTCTGCATGTCCTACGGCGACGGCAACGGCGACGCCGCCCCGCTCACCGAGATCGACGTGGCCGGCCACGAGATGAGCCACGGCGTCACCGCCGCCACGGCGAACCTCAACTACTCAGGTGAGTCCGGCGGCCTCAACGAGGCCACCTCCGACATCATGGGCACGATGGTCGAGTGGTACGCCAACCTGCCCTCCAACCCGCCGAACTACTGGATCGGCGAGCTGATCAACCTGAACGGCAACGGCACCCCGCTGCGCTACATGGACCAGCCCAGCAAGGACGGCCAGTCCGCCGACTCCTGGTCCGCCGGCGTGGGCAACCTCGACGTGCACTACTCGTCGGGCGTGGCCAACCACTTCTTCTACCTGCTGTCGGAGGGCAGCGGCGCGAAGAGCATCAACGGGTTCGACTACAACAGTCCGACGGCCGACGGCTCCTCGCTCGCGGGCATCGGCCGGGACAAGGCCGCGCAGATCTGGTACCGCGCGCTGACCGTCTACTTCACCTCCACCACCGACTACGCGGGCGCCCGGGCGGGCACCCTCAGCGCGGCGGCGGACCTGTACGGCAACGGCAGCGCCGAGTACAACGCGGTCGCGGCCACCTGGACGGCGGTCAACGTCAACTGACGACCGCCTGAGTGGGCCCTGCCGAACCGTGGGTGCCGGCGGGCGGGGCCGCACGGCGGGGGCGACGGTGTGCGGACCACCGTCGCCCCCGCCGTCATGTGCGCGTGGCGTGGCGCGCGGGCGCAGCGATGCGGGGTTGGACGCCGGAACCGTCAGTCCCACCGTCAGTCCCACCGACGGTCGGAGCGGTCGGAGCGGTCGGAGCTGTCGGAGTGCGGCGGCGGTAGCGCTGTTCGGTCGCGGTGCACGCGGCGAGCAGCAAGGCCGCCGCCGCGGCCGCGGTGATCGCGAACGGCACGGCGGGCGCGAAGTGCGTGGTCGCCCAGCCGCCCAGGAAGGTGCCGGCCGATTGCGCCAGGATCGGCGCGCTGACCAGCGCCGCCATCGCCTCGCCCAGCCGGACGGCCGGCACCGTCCGCTCGGCCGGGCCGAACATCGTGATCATCTGCGGTGCGACCGCCACCCCGAGGAGGCCCACGGCAACGGTCGGGCTCCACAGGCTCCCGGTGGAGACGAGCAGGACGCTGGAGGCGGCGAACAGCAGTGCCATCCCGGCCAGCAGCAGGACGGAGGGCACGGTGAGCAGCCGCTCAGGGCGCGAGGTCCTTCCGGATCTGGTCCAGGATCAGGCCGGCTCCGGTGTAGCCGATCCCGAGCATCCACAGGCTGTCGTCGACCCGGAACACCCGGCCGGTGCGGACGGCGTCCAGGCTCTTCCACAGCGCGCCATCGGTGATCCTGCCCTGGTCGGACTTGGCCGCGTCCCCGTAGACCGAGTAGAAGATGACGTTGGCCGCCGCCTGGTCCACCTGCTCGGGGCTGATCTCGACCGAGAACCCGGGCTTGTCCTGGTTGGCGGGCCGGCCGAGCCCGAGGTCCTTGAACAGCGAGCCGACGAAGGTGTCGTTGAGGTACAGCCTGGTCGGTGCGCCGGCGAGGAAACGAGCCATCTCGACCCGGGTGGCGGCGGCCTTGGCCGGGCCGCCGAGTGCGGTGACGAGGTCCCGCGCCTTCGCCCGGTACGCCATGTCGGCCGCTTTGGCTTCGGCCTGCCGGCCCGTCGCCTCGGCGTGCAACCGGACGTTCTCCTTCCAGGTGGGCCCGGTGGTCTTGGACAGCACGGTCGGCGCGATCTTCGCCAGTTCGTCGTACCGCTTGTCGTCGCGCACCTGGTTGCTCAGGATGAGGTCCGGCCGCAGCGCCGCGATCGCCTCCAGGTTGGGCTGCCCGATGGCGCCGACGGCCTTCGTCGTGGCCAGCCGTTCGGCGGGCAGGTAGGAGGGGAAGGGAGCGCCCTCGGTGACGGTGGTCGCGCCGACCGGCGTGAGCCCGAGGGTGACCACCGAGTCCAGCGCGTCGGTGTCGAGCGCCACCACCCGGGTGGCCCGGGCCGGTACGGTGCTCTCGCCGCGAGCGTGCCGGACGGTCCGGGGGCCGGCCCCGCTGGACCCGCCGGAACCGCTCGGCGCGCCGGGCTCACCGGTCGCGCCGGTCGAACCAGCGGACGGTGCCGGGGAGTTCGGTCCGCAGGCGGCGAGCGCGAGGCCCGGGGTGAGCCCGGCGGCGAGGCCGAGCGCGGCGCGGCGACTGAGGGGTCTGGGCATCGGCGGTTCCTCCAACGGGTGGGCAGGGCGCGGGAATCCCTGCCCTCCCGTCGGAGGGGTTACGCCTCGGTGTCGTTCTCCCGTCGCTGGCGCAGCAGTTCGTCGTACTCGGCGGGCACCCGCCGGTCCATCGCGAGGGCGAACTGCGCGTCGACGACCGTACGGGCCAGCGGCCGCACCCGCAGGATGCGTTCGGTGAGCCGGGCCGCCTCGCCGGGCGGCAGCGGGGCGTCGGCGGCGAGGGCGCCGAGCAGGTGCTCGCCGACCACGTCGATGAAGATCTCGGCGATGGCTTCCACGTGCTCCTGGGTGCGCCGGCTGGCGTCCAGCACCACGGAGAGCGGTACGCCCTCGGCGACGAGTGCGGTGGTGGCGTCCATCAGGCGGCGGCTGATGTGGGTGATCCCGTCGTCGTCGATCGTGATGTAGCCCTGGGCGATCGACTCGGCGGTGTTCTCCTCGGTGAGCTGGTCGTTGAAGACGGTCCTGAGTTCGTCCCAGTCCAGGCGCACCGGGGTCTCGTCCGACCAGGGGGCGACGATCGCGGCCTCCAGCCCGATCAGCTCGGCGACGTCCCGCCCGCTCTCGCCGGCGCCGATCAGTTCGGCGATGCCGCCCAGGGTGTGGCCGCGGTCCAGCAGTTCGCCGATCATCCGCAGTCGGGCCAGGTGCTCCTCGCCGTACCAGGCGATCCGGCCCTCCTTGCGGGGCGGCTGGAGCAGTTTGCGCTCGCGGTAGAAGCGCAGCGTCCGGCTGGTGATGCCGGCCGCCTCGGCCAGTTCCTCCACCCGGTACTCGCGTTTTCCGTCACCCGCAGCAGCTCTGACCTTGTCCACGGCGATCAGCATAGGTCCGTCACCTCCGAAGGCTCCCGGAATCCGGGTGGCCGCGCTTCTTCCATCCGGTGTCAGCAAGGGCTACCCTGCCAATCATGCCAGTAATTACTGGCGCGATTAGCGGGGCTCCGACGCCGGTCGTCGGGGAGCCCGAGGCAGTGCGCACAGCACCATGCGGAGCAGCACCAGAGCGACACCGCGGCTTCACCCGGGCGCATCAGGGCAACATCAGGGCAGCGCCAGGGCGGTACGAGAGCAGTCGAGCACGGCACGAGCACGGCGTCGTCGGCGCGCCAGGAGGCGCGGCACGAGCGGGCGCCACGGTACGGCAGCGCGAAGATCATCGCCCCACCCTCAGGAGGAGGCCGCATGGCATCCAGCAGCAAGCGCCCCCGCTCCGGCACGTCCGGTGCCCCCGCGGCGGACGAGGCCGTCCCGCACGTGCGGGTGGCGGTGATCGGCTCCGGCTTCGGCGGTCTCGGCGCCGCGGTCCGGCTGCGCCGCGCCGGGATCACCGACTTCGTCGTCCTGGAGCGCGCGGACTCGGTCGGCGGCACCTGGCGCGACAACAGCTACCCCGGCTGCGCCTGCGACGTGCCCTCGCACCTCTACTCCTTCTCCTTCGCGCCCAACCCCGCGTGGCCGCGCAGCTTCTCCGGCCAGCCGGACATCCGCGCCTACCTGGAGAAGGTCGCCGCCGTCTTCGGCCTCCGCCCGCACCTTCGGTTCAACACCGAAGTGCTGGAGGCGCGTTGGGAGGCCGAGCAGGTCCGCTGGCGGATCACCACCTCGGCCGGTCAGTGGACCGCGGACGCGGTGGTCTCCGCCGCCGGACCACTGGCGGACCCGCAGATCCCCGACCTGCCGGGGCTCGGCGCCTTCCCCGGCAAGGTGTTCCACTCCTCCCGCTGGGACCACGACTACGACCTGACCGGCAAGCGGGTCGCGATCGTCGGCACCGGAGCCTCCGCCGCCCAGATCATCCCGTCGATCCAGCCGAAGGTCGGCAGGTTGACGGTCTTCCAGCGCACGCCCGCCTGGGTCCTGCCGCGCCGGGACCGCGAGATCAGCCAGCTGGAGAAGTGGCTGCACGACCGCGTGCCGGTCACCGGGAAGATCCGCCGCGGCACCCTGTTCGCCCTCCGAGAGCTCCAGGTGGACGCCTTCGTGCGCCGCCCGGGCATGCTGCGCGTGGTCCAGCAACTCGCCGAACGCCACCTCGCCCAGGGCGTTCCCGACCCGGCCCTGCGCGCCAAGCTGACCCCGGACTACCGGATCGGCTGCAAGCGCATCCTGCTCAGCAACACCTACTACCCGGCGCTCGCCGCGGCCAACACCGAGGTCGTCGCCTCCGGCCTGCGCGAACTGCGCGGCTCCACCCTGGTCGCCGCCGACGGCAGCGAGCACGAGGTCGACGCCATCGTCTTCGGCACCGGCTTCCACGTCACCGACATGCCCATCGGGGCCCGGGTGTTCGGCGCCAACGGCACCAGCCTGGCGGAGGAGTGGAAGGACGGCATGGAGGCGCTGCGCGGCTCGGCCGTGCACGGCTTCCCGAACCTGTTCTTCGTGATCGGCCCCAACACCGGCCTCGGCAACAGCTCGATGATCCTGATGATCGAGTCCCAACTGAACTACCTGATCGACGCGTTGACCACGCTCGAGTCGATCGGTGCCACCGCGATGCAGCCCACCGCCCGGGCCCAGCGGCAGTGGAACCTCGAACTCCAGCACCGGATGGACCGCACCGTCTGGACCACCGGCGGCTGCCGCAGCTGGTACCTGGATCCGAACGGCAAGAACACCGTGCTCTGGCCCGGCTCCACCACCGCGTTCCGCCGCGCCACCCGCAAGGTCGACCTCGGCGAGTACGAACTGATCATGCGCGCCGGCCAGGACGCCGCCCGTACCGCGCAGGAGGTGTCCGCATGAACGCCGCCGAGCTGCCCGCCGAGTACGTCCCGCCCGTTCCCGTCGAGGAGTTGAGCATCCGATCGGCGGACGGGATCCGGCTGCACGTCGAGGTCCACGGCCAACCCGGGGCGCCGACCGTCGTGCTCGCCCACGGCTGGACCTGCTCAACCGCCTTCTGGGCTCCGGTGATTCGCCAACTCGCCGACCGCTACCGAGTGGTGGCCTACGACCAGCGCGGCCACGGGCACAGCGAGATCCCGCCGAGCCGGGTCCGCTACTCCACCCGGGCACTGGCCGAGGACCTCTCCGCCGTCCTCGCCCGGACCGTCCCGGCGGGGGAGAAGGCCGTGCTCGCCGGGCACAGCATGGGTGGGATGACCATCATGGCCGCCGGTGGCCGCCCCGAGATCGCCGACCGGACCGCCGCCGCCGTCCTGGTCTCCACCGGGCCGGGGGAGCTGGTGGCCGAGCTCGCCGTGCTGCCCGAGGCGGTGCGTTCCCCGGGGCTGCGCCGCTTCCTGAACCGCCTGCTGCTGCGCTCCCGGCTGCCGCTCGGGCCGGTCTCGCCGGTCACCCGTGTCGCGCTCAAGTACGCGACCATGGGTCCGGGTTCGTCCGCCGGGCAGGTGGAGGCGACGGCCCGGATCGTGCACGCCTGCCCGACCGCCGTACGCGCCAACTGGGCGGGCGTCCTCGACCGCCTGGACGTCCACGCCGGACTCGCCCGGCTCGCCGTACCGACCGCGGTCGTGGTCGGCACCGCGGACCGGTTGACCCCACCGGTGCACGCGCACCGGATCGTCGCCGAACTCGTAGACCCACAAGGGCTGTTGCTGCTTCCTGGGGTCGGGCACATGGCGCCGCTGGAGCGGCCGGTGGAGGTCGCGGCCGAGATCCACCGCTTGGCCGCCGCGTACCTGTCCGCCGCGCCCGCTTCCGTCTCCGCTCCTGCCGACTCCGCTCCTACCCCCTCCCCCTCCACCTCCGCCTCCTCCGCCTCTGCGCCCGTCTCCGAGAGGACCGCCGCCGCATGAACGCCATCCCGCCGTTGTCCGCGCAGGTCGTCGTCGTCACCGGGGCCGCCCGCGGGGTCGGGGCTTCGCTCGCCCGCACGCTCGCCCGGCGCGGGGCCAAGGTCGCCCTCCTGGGGCTGGAGCCGGACGAGCTCAAGGCCGTCGCGGCGCAGTGCGGCGCGGCCGCGACCAGTTGGGAGGTGGACGTCACCGACCTCGACGCGCTCGGCGACGCCGCCCGTCGGATCAAGGAGCACTACGGCCGGATCGACACCGTGGTCGCCAACGCCGGCATCGCCATCGGCGGGCCGGTGGTGGACAGCGATCACCGGGCGTTCAGCCGGGTGATCGAGGTCAACCTGCTCGGCAGCGTCGCCACGGCCAGGGCCTTCCTGCCCGCCCTCGCCGAGAGCCGGGGCTACCTGCTGCAGATCGCCTCGCTCGCCGCGCTCACTCCCGCGCCGCTGATGAGCGCGTACTGCGCCAGCAAGTCCGGGGTGGAGGCCTTCGCCCACTCGCTCCGCGCCGAGGTCGCCTACCAGGGGGTCAAGGTCGGCGTGGGATACCTGAGTTGGACCGACACCGACATGGTGCGCGGCGCCGACGAGGACGCCGTGCTCAAGCAGATGCGCACCAGGCTGCCGTGGCCGGCCAACAAGACCTACCCGCTGGAGCCCGCAGTGGAGCGGATCGTCGCCGGCATCGCCCGGAGGTCCGCCCACGTCTACGCGCAGGCCTGGCTGCGCGGCATGCAGCCGGTCCGCTGGCTGCTGCCGAGCCTGATCGCGGCGGTCGGCTCCCGCGACGTCGCCCGGATCGCGCCCCAGCTCGCCGCCACCGCTGCCTCCCGGTTGCGTGCCGTCGGCGCCGGCGGAGCTGCGGACACGGCGGTGCGGGGCGGCCGGAGCGGCGCCGTCGACTGACAACTGACAACTGACAACTGACAGATTTC
The DNA here is from genome assembly GCF_040684355.1 of Kitasatospora sp. NPDC091276. Taxonomy (NCBI): domain Bacteria; kingdom Bacillati; phylum Actinomycetota; class Actinomycetes; order Kitasatosporales; family Streptomycetaceae; genus Kitasatospora; species Kitasatospora sp. NPDC091276. The sequence continues at coordinate 211,443 of NZ_JBFBFU010000001.1, forward strand.
AACTGACGGATAACAGATAACAGATTTCAACAGCTGTTATCTGTTATCCGTCAGTTGTCCGTCGGTCCGCCTGGCCGCCTGGCCGCCTGGCCGCCTGGCCGCCTGGCCGCCTGGCCGCCTGGCCGCCCGGCCGCCCGGCCGCCCGTCACTCCATCCACTCCTCCGCCGTCCCCCGCGCGATCCGCGCCAGCGTCTCCAGCGCTCGCGTCAGCACGGGCAGCGGCGGCGAGGCCAGGGCGACCCGGACGGCGGACGGGGAACGCCGGGGGTCGGCGGCGAACGCCGCCGCGGGTGTGACGGCGATGCCCGCCCGCGCCGCCGCCGCGACGAACGTCTCCGCCCGCCAGGCCGCCGGCAGTTCCCACCACAGGTAGTACGAGCAGGGGTCGGCCCGGATGTCCTGCCCCGCCAGCACCTCGCGCGCCAGCAGCTGACGCGCGACGGCGTCGGCGCGCTTGGCTGCCGCGACCTCGGCCACGGTGCCGTCCCCGATCCAGCGCACGGCCGCCTCCAGGGCGAACCCGCTGGGCGTCCAGCCACCCGAGCGCAGTGCGCCCGCGATCCGCTCGCGCAGCGCGGCGGGGACGACCGCGAACCCGGTGGTCAGCCCGGGCGCGAGCCGCTTGGAGAGGCTGTCGACGAGGACGGTGCGTTCCGGTGCGAGGCTGGCGAGGGCGGTCAGCTCCGGGCGGAGGAAGGACCAGATCGCGTCCTCGACGACCGGCAGGTCGAGGCGGCGCAGCTCCTCGGCGAGGGCGGCCGTCCGCTCGTACGGCAGGCTCCCGCCGAGCGGGTTCTGCAGCCTCGGCTGGACGTAGACGGCGCGCAGCGGCGCGGCCCGGTGGGCGGTGGCCACGGCGTCGGGCAGCAGCCCGTGCTCGTCGACGGCCAGTGGCACGAGTGTGATGCCCAGCCGCTGGGCGACGGCCTTGACCACCGGGTAGGTCAGCGCCTCCACCCCCAGCCGGTAGCCGGGCGGCACCAGCGCGGACAGCGTCGCGGCGATGGCCTGCCGGCCGTTGCCCGCGAACAGCAACTCCTCCCCGGCGATCTCCGGATTGACCTCCTGATCCCCGCCCGAAGGGTCCCCGCCCGACCGGACACCACCCGACCGGACACCGCCCGACCGGACACCGTCCATCCGATCCCCACCCGTCCGGCGTTCGTCCGACAGTAGTGCCGCGAACGCCTGCCGGGCCGCGCCCGTCCCGGCCGCGCCCACCGGTGCGAGCGCGGCACCCAGCGCGTCGGCCCGGAGCAGCGGCGCCAGTCCGGTGGCCAGCAGTCCGGCCTGCTCGGGGGCGGCGGGGTAGTTGAGTTCCAGGTCCACCGGTGCGCCGGCCGGTTCGGCGAGTGCCACCTGCCCGCCGGTTGCCCCGCCGCCGGCCCCCTGCCCGGCCCGGACGAAGGTGCCGCGCCCGACCTCCCCGGTGGTCAGTCCGCGCCGGGTCAGTTCCCGGTAGACGCGCCCGGCCGTGGAGTTGGCGATGCCCCGGCTGCGGGCGAAGGCACGCTGGGTGGGCAGTTGCCGGCCCGGTCGCAGCCGCCCGTCGGTGATGGCGCCGGCGATCTCGTCGGCGATCCGGCGGTAGTCGTCCATCGGGGGACCCCTCCACACGAGTTGACGGCATTGCATGGCATCGCACCGGTATTGCACCGGTATTGCACCGAGTGCAAAGTCATCATTGCATTGAGATCGACGCCGGGCCTAGCCTCCTCGCATGGAAGCACTGACCTCCACCGCTCCCGCCGCATCCGCCCTGTCCGCTGTGGGCGGGCACGCCGTACTCGGGATCGCCGCCGTGGCGCTCGGGATGGTGCTGACACCGGGGCCCAACATGATCTACCTGGTCTCCCGGTCGATCGCCCAGGGCCGCCGCGCCGGGCTGCTGTCGCTGATCGGGGTGGCGGCCGGCTTCCTGGTCTACCTGGCCGCGGTGACGGCGGGCGTGGCCGCCGTGTTCTCGGTGGTGCCCGCTCTCTACACCGCGATCAAGCTGGCCGGCGCCGGCTACCTGCTGTGGCTGGCCTGGAAGGCCGTCCGTCCGGGCGGTACGGCGGTGTTCGCCCCGCAGCAGCTGCCGCCGGATCCGCCGCGCCGGCTGTTCGCGATGGGCTTTCTGACCTGCCTGCTCAACCCCAAGATCGCCATCATGTACATCTCGCTGCTGCCCCAGTTCGTGGCGCCCGAGCGCGGTCACGTCGCGGCGCAGAGCCTGGTGCTGGGGCTGACCCAGATCGTGGTGGCGGTCACCGTCAACGGGCTGATCGCGGTGAGCGCGGGAGGCATCGCGTCCTTCCTCAACCGCCGTCCCGCCTGGCTGCGGATCCAGCGCTACGCGATGGGGACGGTCCTCGGCGGCCTCGCCGTCCACATCGCCGCCGACCGCGCCAAAGCCGTGGCAGCCTAGGCCCGTCGCCTCGGCCCGCAGTGCCGCGATGCCGCGATGCCGCAGTGCCGCGATGCCGCAGTGCCGCGATGCCGCAGCGCCGCAATGCCGCAGCGCCGCACTCCCCAGATCGGGTCCTAAGCCGCCCGCAGCACCTCGTACGCCGCCTGTAGGAAACGCCCGTCCAGCGCCGGCCCGGTGTTGGCCAGGGCCGCCACCGCGGCCGACGCCTGGGGCGAGAACCCGACGAAGGCGGTGAACCCCCGGGTCGCCCCGGCGTGGAAGTACAGGTCGCGCCCGCCCGGGCGGCGGTGGTTCCACACCAGGCACAGCTCGTCCGTCGAGCGCGGCAGCCGCAGCCGCGGCCGCTGGACCTCGCGCAGCGCGGCCGCCAGCTCGCCGTGGCCACCGCCGAGATGCGCCCTCAGGTAGCGCAACAGGTCGGCCCCGCTCGCCCGGAGCGCGCCGGCCCCCGGCAGTCCGGGGATGTGCCACGGCGGCAGTTCCTGCCCGCGCCGGTACCCGACCGCCCGCCCCGGCGGGTCCGCCGTACAGGTGGTGGCACCGAGGCCCAGCGGTCGGAGGACCCGTTCGGCGAGCAGTTCCCCATAGGGCGAGCCGCCCGTCTCGGCGAGCACCCGACCGAGCAGCGCGACGCCGTAGTTGGAGTACCGGTACCGGCTGCCGGGCCTGCACCGTACGGTGGTTCGGGCCACCCCGGCCCTCAACTGCTCGTCCCCGAACGCGACGTACGGATTGGTGAACCAGGTCGGCACGGCGCGCGCGGCCAGTCCGGGCGGCAGCCGGGGCAGGCCCGAGGTGTGGGTGGCCAGGTGCAGCAGCCGGATCGGCTCGGGGGAGCGGACGGTCACCGGGCGCCAGCAGTCCGGCAGACGGCGTTCCACCGTGTCGTCCAGGGAGACGTCTCCGCGCGCGGCCATCTGTGCCAGCAGCAGCGCGGTGAAGGTCTTGCTGACCGAACCGAGTTCGAAGACGGTGTCCGGCGAGCACGCGGCCGTCCGCCCGTGCCCGAGCCGCCCGTGGCAGCGCACCTCCTCCGCGTCCCCGCGCGCGACGGCGACCGTGACGGCGCTGGCGTACGGCCCGGCCGCGCGCACCACCTCCGCGACCGCCGGGCCAAGCCCGTTCACGCGACCGCCGTGGTGGCCCCGAGCGCCCGGGCGAGCGTGATGCCACCGGCCACCACCGCGACGACGGCGGTGTGCTGGTGGTCCTGGAACGCCTGCTCGCGGTCCTCGCAGACCGGGTCGGCGTCGCGCGGCAGCAGGCCGTCCTCGTGCTGGACGGCGGCCAGCGCGTCCCAGCCCTGCCGCCCGGTGGCCGGCTCACCGATGCACGCGTCGACCGCGAGGAGTTCGGCGGCGAGGTCCCACTGGCCGATCTCCAGCCAGATGTCGAGCCAGGCCGGCAGCCAGTCGCGCACGTGGTCGCGCATCGGCTCCGGCAGGCCGTCCGGGCGGGCGCCCCAGTCCGTGAGGTGGAAGACGGTGTGGGTGATGTCGTAGCCGGTCGTCCAGTTGACGGCCCACGGCTCGGGCGTGGCGCCCAGCCAGGTGCCGGCGGCGAGTGCGGCCCAGTCCGGCTGGTGGGCGAGCCCGATGACCCGTCGGGCGTTGGCGACCCCCAGGCGCCGGTTGGGGTGGATCTCCTCGGCGTGCGCGGCCCGCAACCGGCTGAGCGAATCGAGCAGTTCCTCCAGCGCCGGGTGGCGGTAGCCGGCCCGGGCGAAGTGGGCGTAGGTCTCCAGCGGGTCGGTCATGGTGAAGTGGCGCAGCTGCCGCTCGTACAGCAGGTCGCCCTCGCGCAGTTGCGCCCAGGCGTGGTCGAGCAGCTCGCGTGCGGTGCGGGCCTCGGTGGGCCCGGTGACGCCGTCGCGCAGGATCAGCGAAGCGGCCAGCGCGATCTCGCCGAGCGGCTTGTAGGCGTCGTCGGGGTCGGAGAGGTCGACCACGGTGTTGTCCGGGATCCGGCCGAGGCCGTCGGCGTGGGAGGCGTGCAGCCAGGCCAGCGCGCGGGAGGCGAGCCGCTGCGCGGTGGCGAGGACGTGGGTGTCGGTCATCGGACCCGGCTCCGTCGGTCGGTCGGCGGACGGGAGGAGCGGTCGAGCAGTCGACGGGCGACGGCCAGCTCGAGTCCGGTGCGGGCGCTGCCGTTGCCGGCCAGCCGGATGCGTTCCAGGACGGGTTCGACCTCCAGCCGCAGCGGCCGGCCCTCGGCACCGGCCCAGGCGAGCCAGCGGGTGAGCCGGGCGGCGGTGGGGAGGTCGCGGCGCAGCATGGAGCGGACGGTGCCGCGGGCAAGGGCCAGGGTGTGCGCGCGGGCGGTGTCGTGCACCGGGCCGTCGAGCCCGGGCAGTGCCAGGACGGACAGCTGGGCCATCCGTACCGACCAGGTCTGCCAGCCGACGGCCTCCGGGCCCGGAGGCGGCACGGGCGGCGGGGCACCGGTTCCGTACGGCGTGCGGGCGAGCACCTGCCCGGCCGCCCAGTCCTGCCATGCGATCACCAGCGCGGCGTCGGCCGAGGCCGCTGCCGAGTCCGGTGCCGGAAAGGCCTGCCGCGCCTCGGCCAGCAGTACGGAGGTGGGCCCGTCGGGCGCGGCCCCGGCGAGTAGTTGCGGGGCGAAGAGGTCCGCGCCGAGCACCCGCAGCGCGGCCAGGGTCGGGCGCGGTACGGCGCCGTCCGGGTCCGCGAGCGCGGCTGTGCCTCCGTCGCCCCGGAGGGCGTCGAGGGTCCGGCGCGCCACCCGTTCGACGGCTGCGGCGTACTCGTCGCGCAGTGGCGTCTCGGCGAAGGGCATCGGTGGTGTTCCTCCTGGTCGGGGAGCCCCCGGCGGGCGGCCTCGCGGGCGTGGGTTCGCGCGGAAGGGCTCACGGGCGCGAGTTCACGCGGACGGACTCACGAGCGTGGGCTCACGAGCGTGGGCTCACGAGCGCGGGTTCGCGCGGACGGTTCACGAACTCGGGCTCACGAGCCCTCGTCAGGCCCGCCGAGGAGCCGGGGAAGGGGTGGGCCGGTCCACGTCGGTGGACCGGCCCCGCGATCGGGCCGCCCGGCTACCGGGTCGGTGATCGGGTCGCCCGGCTGCTAGCGGGTCGACTTCTCCTTCGGCGGCTTCGGCGACAGCAACAGCGCCAGCAGCAGAAGTCCGAGGGCTTCGGGCGAGTACGTGGGCGCGTCGGACACGACGGCCTCGTCCTCCACCATCAGGCTCGCGAGTGTGTCCGTCTCGGCGCGCGTCGCGGTCGTCGCGGTCGGCGTGGTCGTGGCGGTCGGCGTGGTCGTGGCCTTGTGGGTCCGGCAGTGAGTAAGCATCAGAAGTGCCTCCTCAGTTGAGCGTCACCGCCCGTTCGGGCGATGCCCCCGTCCGAACGGTACGGGCGCGGCCCGGTACCTGCATCCGCAGATGGCCGGCAGGGATAGTCCGTTCGGAGTGGGCGCGGCCGCGGTGAGTCGGTACCGTCGGGGGCATGACCACAGCCTTGATCACCGGCGCGACCGCCGGCATCGGAGCCGCGTTCGCCCGCCGGCTCGCCCGCAGCGGCTACCAGCTCGTCCTGGTGGCCCGGGACACCGGGCGCCTGGAGCGTGCGAGCGCCGACCTGCACGCCGAGCACGGAATCGAGGTGGAGGTGCTGACCGCCGACCTCGCCACCGACGAGGGCATCGCGGCCGTCGAGGCCCGGCTCGCCGACTCCGCCCGCCCGGTGGACCTGCTCGTCAACAACGCCGGTTTCGGCAACAAGGGCGCGTTCGGGACCGTCCCGCTCCAGGACGAGCTGGACATGCTGAAGGTGCACATCGAGGCGATCCTGCGGCTGACCACGGCGGCCCTGCCGGGGATGCGCGAGCGCGGTCGCGGCGCGGTCGTGAACGTCGCCTCGGTGGCGGCGTTCCTGCCGCGCGGCACGTACGGGGCGAGCAAGGCGTGGGTGGTGAGTTTCACCCAGGGCGTGCTGCGCGACCTCGGTGGCACCGGGGTGCGGATGATGGCGCTCTGCCCGGGCTTCACCCGCACCGAGTTCCACCAGCGGGCCGGCATGGGCACCGGCAACATCCCGGCCTGGTCCTGGCTCTCGGCCGAGCGGGTGGTGGCGGAGGCGATGCGCGACCTGGCCCGGGGCCGCTCGTTGTCCGTGCCGGGCAAGCGCTACAAGGCGGTGGTGGCCCTCGCCCGCCTGTTGCCCTCCGGTCGGTTGGGCGGCCTGTCCTCGAAGGCGGCGCGCAGCTACCGGACGAACTGACGCGGTCGGGGCGGCCGGAGCATTCGGAGCGGTCGGACGGTAGGCCGGGCGGTCGCGGCGCCGTGGGAATAGATCCAGCCTCACTATTAGCTAGTCTAACTATGAGCTATTCTCTCTATGCTGGCGGCCGTCCGACCGCCCCACCCACGGAGGTTTGCCCTTGAGACCCACCACCATCAACTGGACCCCGCCCGAACGCGCCCAGGGCGAGCCCCGCCCGCCGGCCCAGTGGCGGCGCATCCTCGGCCTCTTCCGCCCGTACACGGGCCGCCTCACCGTCGTCGGGCTGCTGGTGGCCGCCTCCGCCGTGGTGTCGGTGGTCTCGCCGTTCCTGCTCAAGGCGGTCCTGGACACCGCGATCCCGCAGGGCCGCACCGGGCTGCTCAGCCTGCTCGCGCTCGGCATGGTTCTCGCGGCCGTGGTGAACAGCATCTTCAACGTCCTCCAGACGCTGATCTCCACCACCGTCGGCCAGCGCGTCATGCACGACCTGCGCACCGCCGTCTACAGCCACCTGCAACGGCAGTCGCTGGCGTTCTTCACCCGCACCCGCACCGGCGAGGTGCAGTCCCGGATCGCCAACGACATCGGCGGCATGCAGTCCACCGTGACGTCCACCGCGACCAGCCTGGTCTCCAACTTCACCGCGGTGATCGCCTCCGTGGTCGCCATGGTCGCGCTCGACTGGCGGCTCACCGTCGTCTCGCTGCTGCTGCTCCCGCTGTTCGTCTGGATCAGCCGGCGGGTCGGCAACGAGCGCAAGAAGATCACCACCGAGCGGCAGAAGCAGCTGGCCGCGATGAGTTCGGCGGTCCAGGAGTCGCTGTCGGTCAGCGGCATCCTGCTCGGCCGCACGATGGGCCGTTCCGACTCGCTCGCCCGTGAGTTCACCGGGCAGTCCGACCAGTTGGCCGACCTCGAAGTGCGGGCCAGCATGGCCGGGCGCTGGCGGATGAACACCATCCAGATCGTCATGGCCGCGATGCCCGCGGTCATCTACTGGGCGGCGGGGCTGTCCGCGGCGGGCGGCGCGCCGATCGTCTCGGTCGGCACCCTGGTCGCCTTCGTCACCCTCCAGCAGGGCCTGTTCCGCCCGACCGTCAGCCTGCTCTCCACCGGCGTGGACGTGCAGACCTCGCTCGCGCTCTTCCAGCGCATCTTCGAGTACCTCGACCTGCCGGTGGAGATCGCCGAGCCGCCGAAGCCGCGGAGCCTGACCGACATCTGCGGCGAGGTCCGCTTCGAGGACGTCGACTTCCGCTACGACCCCGCGCAGGAGCGGCCGACGCTCTCCGGGGTCGAACTCAAGGTCCCGGCCGGGAGCTCGCTGGCCGTGGTCGGTGAGACGGGCTCCGGCAAGACCACGCTCAGCTACCTCGTCCCGCGTCTGTACGACGTCACCGGCGGCCGGGTCACCATCGACGGCGTGGACGTGCGCGAACTGTCCTTCGACACGCTGGCCCGCGCGGTCGGCGTGGTCTCCCAGGAGACCTACCTCTTCCACGCCTCGGTCGCCGAGAACCTGCGCTTCGCCAAGCCGGAGGCCACCGACGCCGAACTGGTCGAAGCCGCCCGGGCCGCGCAGGTCCACGAGACCATCGCCGCCCTGCCGGACGGCTACGACACCCTGGTCGGCGAGCGCGGCTACCGCTTCTCCGGCGGCGAGAAGCAGCGCCTCGCGCTCGCCCGGACGATCCTGCGCAACCCGCCGGTGCTGATCCTCGACGAGGCCACCAGCGCGCTCGACAACCGCACCGAACAGGCCGTCCAGCAGGCCGTGGACACCCTGGCCGCCGGCCGCACCACCATCACCATCGCGCACCGGCTCTCCACCGTCCGGGGCGCCGACCAGATCGCCGTCCTCGACCACGGTGAGGTGGTCGAACTCGGCACCCATGACGAACTGGTGGAGCTGGACGGCCGCTACGCGGCACTGCTGCGCCGGGAGGCGCCGGAGCCGGCCGCCGTCGTACCGGGGCCGGCCGCGCTCGGACACGTGTGAGCGCCCGAGCGGGTGCGGCGCGACGTGATGTGGCGGGGTGTGACGTAGCGAGGTGTGGCGGGGTGTGATGCGGCGCGGCGCGCGGCCGGGGCCTACGCGGCCTTCGGCGCCTCGTTGTAGCTCTCCGCGACCTCCTGGCCGGAGAGCCGCTGGATCGCCGCCATCACCTCGTCGGTCACCTGCCGACGGGCCTTCAGCGAGCGGGCCTGCCCGTGCAGCTCGTCGAAGTGCAGCGGCTCGCCGAACCGGACGGTCACCTTCTTGATCCGCGGCACCCGCTTGCCGACCGGCAGGATCTGCTCCGGCCCCTCCAGCGCCACCGGCACCACCGGTACGCCCGCGGTCAGCGCCAGCCAGGCGACGCCCGTCTTGCCCCGGTAGAGCCGGCCGTCCAGCGACCGGGTGCCCTCGGGGTAGATGCCGAAGGCCTTGCCGTCCTCCAGGATCTCCAGCGCCGACTCCAGCGAGGCCTGAGCGGAACGGTAGGTGCCGCGCTCGACCGGCACCGCGCCGATCGCCTCGAAGAAGTCCTTGGAGAGCCGGCCCTTGAGCCCCGTTCCGGTGAAGTACTCGGCCTTGGCGAGGAAGTGGACCCGGCGCGGGGCGGTGAGCGGGATCACCACGCTGTCGATGAAGGACAGGTGGTTGCTGGCCAGGATGACCCCGCCCTTGCGCGGCACGTTCTCGATGCCCTCGATGGTCGGCCGCCAGATGCCGCGTGAGACGGGTTTCAGCACCAGCCTGGTGGCGAGATCGAGCATGGTCCCTCCCTGGACGAACGATCGCCCGGGAGGAGCCCGGGCCTGCAATCAGATCCGCAGACTACGACAACCACCCCCGCGGCCGTCCACTCCCGGCGACCGTGGCGCGCACCACGGCCGGGTAGGGTACGCCCGTCCGAACAGAGCACGACCCCGCAGTACCAGGAGGGCACGATGGAGACCACCGAGGCGATCAAGGCCATGTTCGACCGTTTCGACAAGAACGGCGACGGCAAGATCACTCCGGCCGAATACGCGCTGGTCGCGAACGAGATGGGCGACCACGACGTGACGCTGTCGATGGCCGAGGCCCTGATCCACGCCATGGACACCCACCACCAGGGCTTCCTGACCTTCGACGAGTTCCTGGCCGCCCGCCAGCGCTGAGCGTGCCGACGGGTCCGGTCGCCGTACCGGCGGCGCCGGGCCCGGTGCGACACGGCTCCTCAGGGCTACGGGAGCGCCGCGGAACGCCTCAGGACTCCACCGGGAACACCCGGCGCACCACCCGCTCCGCCGCCCCGCCGTCGTCCCACGGGCAGAACCGCGCCCGGAAGCGCGCCCGCGCGGCCGGCTCCGGATCGCCCGCCAGCAGCGCCTTCGCCAGCCCGTCCGGGTCCACCGTGACGGCCCCCGGCGGCTGCTCGAACAGGTCGAAGTAGACGCCGCGCACCCGCTGGTACTCCTCCCAGTCCGGCGCGAAGATCACGACCGGCCGGTCCAGCACCGCGTAGTCGAACATCATCGAGGAGTAGTCCGTCACCAGCGCGTCCGCCGCGAGGTAGAGGTCCTCCACGGTCGGGTGGGCCGAGACGTCGACGATCGCGGCCGAACCCTCGCCCGCCGCCAGGTCGCCCGGGCCGCCGGTGTGGAAGTAGTGCGTGCGCACCAGCAGGGTGAAGTCCGGGCCCAGCCGCCGGGCCAGCTCCCGGACGTCCAGCAGCGGCACGTAGCCGCCCTGGTCGCCGCGGTGGGTCGGGGCGTACAGCACGGCCGTGGTGTCCGGCCGCAGCCCGAACCGCTCGCGCACGGCCCGCACTTCGTCCGGTGTGGTGTTGGCCAGCCGGTCGTTGCGCGGGTAGCCGGTGTCCAGCATCTCGTACCGGCCGGGGAAGGCGCGGGTGAAGTGCTCGCTGGTGTGCGGGTTGGAGGACACCAGGAAGTCCCAGCGGTCGACGGCCTCCTGGAGCCGGTCGAAGTCCATCCCCTCGGCGGCTTCGGGGCGTTCGCGCAGGTCCATGCCCATCGCCTTGAGCGGGGTGCCGTGTTGGGTCTGCACGTGCACGGTGCCCGCCCGCTTCGCCATCGTGCGCGGGAAGTTGACGTTGTTGACGAAGTACTTGGCGGTCGCCATCGCCTTGAGGTAGGCCGGGGTGTTGACGATCACGTACGGCACGCCGGGCGGCATGGCCGCGGCCTGCTTGCGGTTCTCCACCACCCACACGCCCCGGATCTGCGGCGCCAGCTCCCTGGCCTTCTCGTAGATCGCCGCCGGGCTGCACGCGTAACCCCGGTGCCAGTACGCCGCGTAGACCGCCAGGTGCTCGTCCAGCGGCAGTCGGCGGAAGGCGTTGTACGCGGTGAACCGGGCGCCGCTGCGCACGCCCTTCTTCACGGCCGGGGCCACCGCCCGTGCCCCGCGCTTGAGTTCGCGCGGCAGCTGCCCGGTGCGGCGCAGCTCCGCGTACGCGATCCGGGCGCCGCGCGCGGCCAGCCGGTACTGCACGCCGCGCACGCCGCCGGGGTAACGGTAGCCGGTCGGGCGGTGCCGGGCGAAGTGCCGGGCGATCTGGCGGAAGAAGTCCTTGTGCCGGTCGGCGGGGACCAGTCCGGGGGTGTCGTAGACGTTCAGCGCCTGCCGGACGGTCCGGTCGAAGACCAGGGTGCGCAGCGCGTCGGGGACGGGCCGGCCGGGGCGGTCCGGGCGGTCCAGGAAGGCGAAGATCGCGTCGTACTGGGCGAACACGTCGGCGTGCTTGGGGGAGGCGGTGGCGGTGATCGCGCCGTCCCGGCCGCGCCGGTAGAAGTAGCAGGGGCGGTCGAGGTAGCGCAGCCGCTCGGCGGCCAGTAGCGCGGGGTAGGTGACCGAGATGTCCTCGTAGTAGCCGCGGCCGAAGGAGACGCCGAGGCCCTCCAGGAAGGCGCGGCGGAACACCTTGTTCCAGACCGACATCACGGTCTGGAACAGCGCCGGGTGCTCGGCCAGCGTGCACCCCTCGACCAGCGGGGAGTCGGCCAGCACGTGGCGCCAGGGGTTCGGCTCGGTCCCGCCGTCCGGGTAGACGTGGGTGAAGCCGGTGAGCAGGACGTCGGCGGGCGCCCCGGTCCCGCGCTGCCGCTCCTGCTCCCGCTCCAGTTCGTCCAGGATCGCGCCCACCGTCCGCTCGGGCAGCCAGTCGTCGCTGTCCACGAACCAGACGTACTCGCCGCGCACCTGCGCCAAGGCGGCGGTGCGGGCGCCGCCGAGGCCCTGGTTCTCGGTGAGGTGCAGGACCCGAAGTCGGGGGTCGCGGGCCGCGTAGGCGTCCAGGATCGCGCCGGAGCCGTCGGGGGAGAGGTCGTCGACCGCGATCACCTCGAAACGGGACTCCGTGGCGGGGGTGTCGCCGAGGATCGAGTCGAGGCAGCGCGGCAGGAACCGCTCCACGCCGTGGACCGGGAGCACGATGCTGAGGAGGAGGGGCACGCTGGCCGAGTCTACCGATCCACCGGGTGCGACCTGCGGGGACGTCCGGCCGGAGTGATCGGCCGAGGTGACCGGCCGGGCTGACCGGTGCCGTGGAGCCGTGGCCACGGTCGGCCCTGGGCCCGGAACCGCCGGTGCCGGGCCCTGAACGGGGCGGCACCGGCAGCCTGGCGGCGACCCGGCCGACCCTCTACGGCCGGCCGCCTTTCCGGGCACCTCGCGAGCCTGGCCACCGCAGCGTCGAGGCGGCCGGGCAGTGGCTCGCGGGAGCCGGAGTTCTTCATCACTCGAACACGCACCCGGGTGCGATGCGGGCGCGCACGTGTTCTCACAGATATTGCTTGGAGGATTGCCGGGAGTCAATCCCTCGAATGTGTTCACTTCATGAAGCCTGGAGGTGTCGACCGGTCGCTTTGTCGACGGCCCCGGCTGTCCCCTATATCCACCGCAGCATCCGCGTCGTGTCCACCGCCGCATCCCTCATGGCTCTCGGGCGGTCCGGCGGGCCGCCCGCGGGACCGCCGGCAGGACCGTCCGCACGGACGCGTGCGGGGTCGCGTGCGCCCGGCGTGCGCCGCGGGGCCGGGCGCCGGGCCCATGCCCCGGGTACTGCTGACAGATGGCCGGTCGTGCACCATCATTGATGCCTAGTCGTGATCGGCCTGGTGGCCCCTGGTGCATCGTCAGTTGACGCCGCACGATACGGTGGCACAACACCAAGGACGGTTGCGCGAAGGCCGTCCATCGCGGATAGTCTTCGCCTCACGGCCCTGGCGCCTCGTAGGGGTGGGAAAACTGATGGAACACATGCAAGTGCGGACTCGGCCCCGCGTGCCGGCGATCCAGTGCGGTGTCGGCACGACCGGCCGTCGGATCGACCGACACCTGGCCGTGCTCGGCGCGCCCGCGCTCCCGGCGGTGGACACCGCCGAGGCGCTCGGGTTGATAAGGGAGCTGACGCCGCGCGGCGCGGACGCCCCGACGGCCAAGCGTCGTCACGCGCGGATCTCGCTGCTGACGCCACTGCGCCGGCTGCGGCGAAGCCTCTTCGGCGGGCGCGGCTAGCACCCGTCGGCTCGGGGCCCACGGCTCCGCGGCCCGGGGCCTCCCGGGCCACCCGATGCGGATCGGGACCCCGACCCGGCGGACCACACGGACCGTCGGGTCTTCGGCGTACCCGGCTCCGGGACCGCCTCGGCTGGGCCGGTGTGGTCTAAACCTTTCACCCTAGTGCACCTCGCCGCCCCCACAGGCGGAGTCGGCGAGGTGCTGCGCGAGGCCCGCCGAGGTGGGTCAGGATGGCGCCATGGCGGACAACATCCACTCCACCCACCAGGGCCTCTTCCAGACCACCACCTTCGAGATCACCACCGGCAGCCGAGAGGTCGCGCTCGACATCACCGACCGCTGTGCCGCGTTCCTCACCGAACGGGCCGCCGGCCGCGACGGCCTGCTCAACGTCTTCGTCCCGCACGCCACCGCCGGAATCGCCGTCCTGGAGACCGGATCCGGCAGCGACGACGACTTCCTCGCCACCCTGCGCGAACTGCTCCCCGCCGACGACCGCTGGCGCCACCGGCACGGCAGCCCCGGCCACGGCCGGGACCACGTGGTACCCGGCCTGGTCGCCCCGCACGCCACCCTGCCGGTGATCGGCGGCCAGCTGGCGCTCGGCATCTGGCAGTCCGTGGTGCTGATCGACACCAACGGTGACAATCCACGCCGGACCGTGCGGCTCTCCTTCTTCGGCTGATCCGGCTCCCTCGGCCGACACTCCTTCGGCCAGGACTTCTTCGGCTGACTCGACGCCCTACTCGACGGCGGGACCGGCCGGGCCCGCGGGCCCGGCCGGCTCGGCCACGGCGGCGGCCACCGCGGCCAGGTAGCGCTCGATCGCCAGGTGCTGGCAGAGCAGCGCGACCGGCCGGCCCAGCCGCGCGTACCAGGCGGTCAGCCGGGAGAACGCCGACACCTCGAACCACACCTCGCCGGCGGCGTCCATGGACACCAGGAACGCCTCTTCGCCGCACTCCGGGTGCCCGGGGAGCGTGCCGTACGCGAAGCCGATCCGGTCCGGCTCCTCGACCGTCCACACCACCCGGCACGGGATCACCAGCCGGGGCCACCGGCCGCCCGGCAGGCTCAGCCGCAGCAGCACCGTCGATCCCGGCTCGGCCGGCGCGTGCGGGTACACGGCGAAGCCGGTGCCCAGCTGGCTTCCCCAGCCGAGCACGTACCGCCCGGCCCGGGCCAGCACCTGCGGCCCGCGGCCCAGGTGCACCCGCCGCCGCAGGTGCGCGTAGCCGTCCGGCAGCGGGCCGCCGCGGGTGGCGCCGACCTCGGGGTAGGAGGGCGCGGTGGCGCGGGCGGCGAGCAGGCGCCGCTGGAGGTCGGTGGCCATGCGGTCACCGTAGCCGGGCGTCGCGGGCCCGCCGCCGGCGGGTCGCCCGGGGGCGGGGGCGGGGCGGCCTGGCGCTCGGGTCGGGCTCGGGCCGGCGGCGCCTTGCGGCGGGGGCCGGGGGCGGAGTAGGAAGGCGGCATGAGCGACAGCGCGAGGAGCGAGGACACGGCGGTCTGCGAGTTCGCCCCCGACGGCGGGGTGCAGGCGGCGCTGGTGCGCGATCCGGCGTCGACCGGGCCACGGGCCGACTGCGTCCTGTGCGGGGAGCCGACCGAACTGCCCGCCGACCACCCGGGCAGCACGCTCTGCCCGGTCTGCACCTGGCAGCAGGCCCAGCGGGTGGCCTGTTCGGGCTGATGCGACGCATCGTGCCCTAGCCGTGATGCCACCGGCTTGACAGTGCCCGCAAGCCGTTGACCTGCGGCGATGCTGGGCCCAGAAGGTACCGGAAGGCCGCCTCAGGACCGCTGGCAGTGCCCCTGAGCGGTCCCTAGGCGTCCTCCCGCCCGGCCAGGGCCAGGGTCGAGCCGCGTCGCCCCTTGCGGACCAGGAGCTGGGCGGGGATGCGGGTGCGCAGGTCGGCGACGTGGCTGACGATGCCGACCGCCCGGTCGCGTTCGCGCAGGCCGTCGAGGACGTCCATCACCTCCTCCAGGGACTGCTCGTCGAGCGTGCCGAAGCCCTCGTCGATGAACAGGGTGTCCAGCGGCATGCCGCCGGCCTCGTCGGTGACCACGTCGGCCAGGCCCAGGGCCAGGGCGAGGGAGGCGAAGAAGCTCTCGCCCCCGGAGAGCGTCGCGGTGTCCCGCTCGGTGCCCGTCCAGGCGTCGACCACCCGCAGGGCCAGGCCCGAGCGCTTGTTGCCGGTGCCCCGGTCGTCGCTGTGCACCAGGGTGTAGCGACCGCCGGACATCCGGACCAGCCGGTCGCTGGCCGCCGCCGCGACCTGCTCCAGGCGGGCCGCCAGGACGTAGGACTCCAGGCGCATCCGGAGCCGGTTCTCGGTGGAGGTGCCGGCGGCCAGCGCCGCGAGCCGGTTGATCCGCCCGTACCGGGCCAGCGCCGGGGCCAGCTCGGCTGCGAGGTCCGCCAGTTGCCGACCGATCGAGGCCAGTGCCGCGCACCGTTCGGCGGCCGCCGAACGGGCGGCGTGGGCCCGGCCCAGCCGGTCGGTGGCGGCGTCGAGCGCGGCCGCGGCGGCGGACAGGTCGACCGGCGGACGGGCCGCGGCCTCGGCCAGATCGGGAAGCGCGAGTTCGTGCCGGACGGCGGCGGACTCCGTTCGGTGCCGCTCCAGCCGGGCCGCCAGCCGCTCGCGCTCCGCGCGGGGGAGCAGTACGGCCAAGGCCTCCTCGGGGCTCGGGAAGCCCGCTGCGGCGGCGGCCTCGGCGAGCTCGCCCTCGGCGTCCAAGAGCCGGGCCAGCGTCTGCGCGCAGGCCCGCGAGGCCTCGGCCACGGCGGCGACCCGCTCGACCAGCCGCTCCAGCGCGGCCGCCCGCGCGGCGACGGAGGCCGCCTCGCCCCGGGCCGCGGCCACCCGCGCGGCGAGTTCGTGCTGCTCGTGCTGGAGCGCCTGGAGCCGGTCGGTACGGACGGCGGCGCGCTCCCGGGCCTCGCGCAGCTCGGCGAGCCGGCGGTCCTGGTCGGCCGACAAGCGGGCGATCTCCTGCTCGACCCGGCCGAGCGCCTCCGCCGAGTGCAGCGCCTCGCGGTGCTCGCGGTCCAGCTCGGCGAGGGCCTGCGCGAGCGCGTCGGCACCCTCCGGCCCGGCCGCGCCGGTGGCGGTCGCCTCGCGGACCCGCAGCGCGGTGAGGGCCTGGTCCGCTGCCGTCCAGGCCTGTTCGGCGACGGCCTGGGCCCGGCGGGCACGCTCCTCGTCGTCGGCGCCGACTCGGCCGTCGGCGGTCTCGGCGGGTGCCGGGTGTTCGGGCGAGCCGCAGACCCGGCACGCCTCGCCCGCGCGCAGTTGCTCGGCCAGCTCGGCGGCCATGCCCGCCAGCCGCCGCTCGCGCAGGCCGAGGCCGTACTCGCGGGCGTCCAGCGCGGCGGTGCGCAGGGCGGCAGCGCGCGGCTCGGCGGCGGCGATCTCGGCCCGCAGGCCGTCGCGCTCCCGGGCGGCGTCCAGGCGGGTGCTCAACTCGACCCGTCGTCCGTCGAGTTGCTCGACCAGCGCGCCCGCAGACCGGGCCCGGTTCTGCTCCTCCTGGAGGCCGCCGAGCCGCTCGTCATACTCGGCCAGCCAGTCCTCGGCCTCCTCGGCGAGCTCGTCGGCCCGCCGGCGCTCCTCGTCCAGGCTCCGCTGCTCGCGGGCGAGTTCGGCGCAGCGCCGCTCCTCCGCCCCGGCGGCCTCCAGCCGGACCAGCCCGGCCCGCAGGCCCCGTTCGGCCTCGGCCAGCTCGGCGGCCCCCGCTTCGGCCAACGCCGGGCCCCCGGCGGCCGCGCTGCCCGCGCCGCCGTCGCCGGCCAGCACCTCGCGGTGCCGGCGCTCGGCCTCCCGGGCCCGCCGGTGCGCCTCGGCCGCGCCCTCGTGCAGCCGCAGCGCGGACTCCACCCCGACGGCCGCCTGCGCCGCCGCCAGCCGCCGGCCGTCCCGGGCCGCCTCGGGCTCGAACGCGGCCAGCCGGTCGGCCTGGAGCAGCGCCTGCCGGTGGCGGTGCTGCCGCCCGGCCAGCTCCTCGGCGGCCGCGCGCTCGCCCTGGGCGGCGCGTTGCGCCTCCTCGGCGCCCGCCAGCGCCTCCCCGGCGACGGTGAACTGTTCGGCTGCGCCGCTGCGCAGGATCGCCGCCCAGCCGAGCACCCCGGCGGTCAGGTCGGCGGCGTCCTCCTCGGCCGGCACCCAGCCCTCGGCGGGCTCGGCGCCGGGGCCGGCCGCCTGCTCGGCCTTGCTGGCGAGATCCCGCAGGCGGCGCCGGCCGGCCTGGACGGCGGCCTCCTGGACGCGCCGCTGCTCCGCGAGCCACCCCTCGACGTGCTGGAACCGCTCGGTGTCGAACAGGCGCCGCAGCAGCTTGCCGCGCTCCTCCGAGTCGCCCTTGAGGAAGCGGGCGAAGTCGCCCTGCGGCAGCAGCACCACCTGGCAGAACTGCTCCCGGTTCATGCCGATCAGCCGGTGGATCTCCTCCCCGGCCTCCTGGTGCGACTTGCTCACCGCCCGCCAGCCGGGCGTGCCGTCCCCCGCGTCGGCGGCCCACTCGCGCAGCAGGGTCTGCGGCCGCTCGACGGTGGTGCCGGTGCCGACCTTCTTCGGCCGCCGCTGCTCCGGCAGCCGGGTGATCTGCAGCCGCCGCCCGCCGAGCGTCAGCTCCAGCCGGACCTCGGTCAGCCTGCGCGCCTCGGCGTGGTCGCTGCGCAGCCGGTTGGCCCGCCGGGTGCCGGGGACGTCGCCGTAGAGGGCGAAGCAGACCGCGTCCAGCACGCTGCTCTTGCCCGCGCCCGTGGCGCCGCGCAGCAGGAACAGGCCGCCGGCGGCGAGCGCGTCGAAGTCGACGCTCTCGCTGCCCGCGAACGGGCCGAACGCGCTGACGGTGAGCCGGTGCAGCCTCATCGGGGCAGGTCCGCCTTCCGGTCGGTGGTCTCCCGGACGCTCTCGAACCCGGCGCGCAGCCAGCCCAGCTCGTCCGGTTCCGGCTCGGCACCCGGGCGCACGTGCCGCAGGAAGCCCTCCGCGATCTCCAGGTCGGCCCGGCCGCTGACCCGGGCCGCGTACGACCGGGAGGGCTCGGCCTCGCTCTCCTCGGGGTCGAAGAGCAGCTGGAGGGTGTGCGGGAAGCGGCGGCGCAGCTTCTCCATCGGCTCGCTCGGGCGGGCCGCGTCGGTGAGCGTCGCCTGCACCCAGGCCTGCTCGTACGGCGCGTACTCGTCCTTGGTGAGCAGCGCGTCGAGGCTGTCGCGCAGGGTGGCGAGCGGGCGCGGGCGCGGGCAGTCGACGCGCTCGGCGGCGACCGAGCCGTCGGCCGCGAGGTCGACCAGCCACATGGTCTTGCGCTGGTCCACCTCGGAGAAGGAGTAGGCGAGCGGCGAGCCGCTGTAGCGCAGGTGCGGGGCCAGGGTCTGGCAGCCGTGCAGGTGGCCGAGCGCGGCGTAGTGCACGCCGTCGAAGACGGAGGCGGGCACCGAGGCGACGCCGCCGACCGCGATGTCCCGCTCGCTGTCGCTCGCCGTGCCGCCGGTGACGAAGGCGTGCGCCAGCACCACCGCGCGGGTGCCGGCCGGACGGGCCGCGAGATCGGCCCGGACCTGGTCCATCGCCGCGCCGAGCACCGCCGCGTGCCCGCCGCGCTCCAGCCCGAACCGCTCGCGCACCAGCGTCGGCTCCAGGTACGGCAGCCCGTAGACCGCCACCGGCCCGTGCTCGTCCGCCAGCAGCACCGGGGCGGCGCACTCGCCCGGGTCGGTGCGCAGGTGGATGCCCGCCCGGCCGATCAGCCCGGCGCCGACGCCGAGGCGGCGGGCCGAGTCGTGGTTGCCGCTGATGAACACCGTCGGCACGCCCAGCCCGGCCAGCCGGTGCAGCACGTCGTCGAACAGGGCGACCGCGTCCAGGCCCGGCAGCGCCCGGTCGTACACGTCCCCGGCGACGAGCACGGCGTCCACGCGCTCGGCCCGGACCACGTCCACCAGGTGGTCCAGGAACGCGCGCTGGGCGTCGTGCAGGCTCTCCCGGTGGAAGGAGCGGCCCAGATGCCAGTCGGAGGTATGCAGCAGTCGCATGGTTCCCGACCTTAACGTCCGGTACTGACAGTCCCGTCCGGATCAGGAGACCCGAGGGTCTCGGGACATGCGCGTTCGATTACTCGGGGTGGATTGTCAGTGGCTCTGTGTATGTTCCTCGACGTCGGCGGTTCCGGGGTCGGGGCCGTCGGCGGTGTCCGGTGCTGGGCTAGTCGGTGGGAGGAACCATGCGGGTGTGGTCGTCGGGTCGTGAGGGCTCCGGGGTTGCGGAGCGTTGTGCGGGGCGTTGTGGTGGCCCCAGGGGTTCCGAGTGTTCCGGGTGTTCCGGGGCCGTGGATGTCTTCGGGCGGTCGCGGGTCCGCCGGCGGGTGCTGCTGCGCGCCGGGCGGCGGGCCGGGGCGGACGGTGGTCCGGGTGCTCCCGGTGGGGCCCGGCCGTCCGGTGGTGACCGCCCGCCGGGAGGGCGTGCGGGCGGGGCAGGTGTGCGGGGGCGCCGGGGCGGGCGGGCCCGGGGTGCTCCGCCGCCGCAGCCGGTGGCGGTCGCGCTGGCGGCGGCTGCGGCCGACTTCGCCGGCCTCGCGCGGTACGGGTTGTTCGGCCGGCTCGCCCACCAGGAGTACCTGCGGCGCTCGGAGGAGCAGCTGAGGGCCCTGCACGCGCAGGGCCTGGAGGTGCACTTGCGGGTCCTGGAGGCGGGTGACTACGAGGACTACTGCACGGCGCTCGGCCTCGACCCCCGGACGCCCGCCGCCCGGGTCGCGTACGCGGGCGATCCGGAGCTGGCCGGGGAGCCCTTCGTCTACGCGGGGGAGCGGCTGGCCGAACTGCTCCCGGTCCTGCTGGACGACCACCGGGCGCGGGTGCGGATGTCCGTCGCGGGCGTGGCCCTGCTGGAGGCGGTCGGCGACGACCGGGACGGGCAGCGGCGGCTGGCGGCGGTGATGGGGTACGTGACGTCGGCCTACCTCGCGCTGGCCGAGGGCGCGGGGGAGGGCTGCCACCTGCTGACGCTGCGCTGCCACGGCCCGGAGGACGGCGAGCAGCTCAGCTCGGCGGTGGAGGTCTGTGTGGAGGCGGGCGGCCTCCACCCCGCCGGGCGGGACACCGAGGCGTTCTGCGTCACGCTGGCGGCGGGGGTCGCCGGTGGTGGGGCGGGGGCGTTGCTGCTGCACGGCGATCCGGGCGTCCCGGCGCCCGGGGCCCCGGCCTCGGACGGGCCGTGGGTGCGCGGTTGGGCGCTGGCCGGCGGGCGGTTGCGGCCGATGACGGTGCACGAGGTGTTCGACGAGCTGGCCGACGACGCGGCGCGCGGGCTGCCGTTCCCGCCCGGGGTGGTCCCGCGACCGGGCTTCCCGCTGCCGGGCTTCCCGGAGCCCGGCTCGGCTGGGCCGGGGGAGGGGGGTGGGCCGCTGGGGTGATCAGGGGGTTTCCACCCCTGCCATCCACCATGCGGCGCTGGGGACTGTTCATCGACCGCCTGTTCGGGGAAGATTCGGAGAAGATCAACAGCAGGAGCGCGCGGTGCCCCACGCCGCCGCTCCGGCCGCTCCGCTCCGTACCGTGCTCCGCAGGTCCGTCCCGCGCACTGCCGGTCCGGCGAGCCCGACAGCGAGAGGGGGACGCATGAGCCGGATCGAGTACAGCGCGGAGATCGCCGAGCTGCTCGGCAGGGTGCGCCGGCGTCCCACGGCGGGGTGGCCGTGGCGGCCGGGCGAGCAGGTGCCCGAGGGGCTGCCGGTGAAGCAGTCCTGGGGGTGGCTGTTCGCTCCGGACGGGCGGGTGCTGACCCTGGTCAACCCCAGGGACGGGATCTGCTCGCTCCCCGGCGGATCGCTGGAGCCGGAGGACGTCGGGGATCCGGCCTCCGCGCTGGCCCGGGAGGCGGCCGAGGAGGCCCAGGCCGTGATCGGCCGACCGTACTACCTCGGTTACCTCTACGACCGGGTCGGCTCGGCCAACGGCGGGCACGAGTGCGCGCGGGTCCGGATGGCGGCGGCGCTGCGCGCGGTCGGTCCGAGCGCGGCCGACCCGGCCTCCGGCCGGCACTACCGGCGGCTGCTGGTCGCGCCCGGACTCGCCGTCGAACTGCTCGGCTGGGGCGCGCCCGGGCTGCGCCAGGCCCGGGTGGCGGTCGCCACCGCTGCCCGCCGGCTCGGCGTGCCGGTCGCCGCGAACGAGGCGATCGAGGAGCTGCCGGTGGAGGGCTGCGTGGTCTTCCCCGGCGCCGTCTATCCGGATGCGGTGTGTTCGGACGCCGGTTACTCGGATGCCGTCCACCCGGATGCGGTGTGCCCGAGCGAGCCTCACCCGGGCCTCGCGTAGTCCGAGGAGGGGCTGCCGGGTGCCGGCGCCGTCCGTCTGATCCGTGGTCAGGGTTTCGAGCCGGAGTCGCGTGCGTCGGAGTCCGCGTGCGCTGACGCCCTTGCGCCCGGGGTCGGTTCGCCCGGGGTCGGTTCGTGCGGGGTCGGGTCGTGTCGCGCCGGTTCGCGCCGGTTCTCGGCACGCTGTGCTGTGGCGAGCCCCGGCACCCCGCGACGCGTCGTACGGCGAGGTGGCCCGTCGGTGGCCGGGTCGTAACGGTGTCCTGGCCGTGCCCTGACTACCAACTGACCACTCGCTGACTTTTTCACCGACCACTGTCTACGCGCGATGACCGACGCCGGTCGGCGTACACCGGCGCTGACCAGCGCCAACTCACGCCCTGTGGCCGGTGGTTCACTTCTGCGTTGTCGGACAGCCCGTCAATGTCCTTGGCATGACCGCTTCCCGGTTCACCTACTGCCTGGTATCACTTCTGTGACCCATACCACACCAGGAGGTGCCATGCTCCGTCCAGCTCGCGCCATGTCCGTTGCCGCGATAGCGGCTCTGCTCACTCTGACCACGTTGTTCACCGCGTCATCCGCGAACGCGGCGAGCGTCAACTACGTCGCTCTCGGGGACTCCTACTCCGCCGGTGTCGGTGCCGGCAGCTACCTGAGCGACAGCGGCAACTGCAAGCGAAGCACCAACGCCTACCCGTACCTGTGGAAGAACGCGCACTCGCCGTCGTCCTTCTCGTTCGTCGCGTGTTCCGGCGCCAGAACCGGAGACGTCCTCAGCAACCAGATCTCCGCGCTGAGCTCCAGCACCACGCTGGTCAGCCTGTCGGTCGGCGGCAACGACGCCGGCTTCGCCGACACCATGAAGACCTGCGTGCTGGAGTCGGACAGCACCTGCCTCAGCGCCGTCAGCACGGCCCAGAACTACGCCCGCAACACCCTGCCCGCCCAGCTGGACAAGGTGTACTCGACGATCCACGCCAAGGCGCCGAACGCCCACGTGGTGGTGCTGGGTTACCCGCACCTCTACAAGATCGGCGGCAGCTGCATCCTCGGCATCAGTGACACCAAGCGCGCCGCGATCAACGGCGCCGCCGACACGCTGGACGAGGTCATCGCCAAGCGGGTCGCCAACGCCGGCTTCAGCTTCGGCGACGTGCGCAGCATCTTCACCGAGCACGAGATCTGCGGCTCGCAGACCACCTGGCTGAACAGCGCCACCCTGCCGGTCGACGAGAGCTACCACCCGAAGGCCGCCGGCCAGTCCGGTGGCTACCTCCCGGTCTTCACCCAGTCGTAACGGCTTCGCGCCGGTAGGCCGTCGCTTCAGGGCGCCGCCGAACCGGCACACGGGCCGTCGGCCCCTCTCCCCGAGCGCGGGGAGAGGGGCCGACGGCATTCGTGCGTCTCAGTCCCGGGCCGGACCGGGCCGCAGCGGCGGGAACGGGATCCCGGCGAGCGTCGGCAGCAGTTCCGCTTCCTCGTAGTCGAGGTGCGCCTCCAGCTCGGCCGACAGCCGGTCCAACTCGGCCCGGAGCCGGTCCGGTTCGGTGACCTCGATCCCGGCCAGCAGCGCCACTAGCTCCTCCCTGATCCGCCCGATCACCAGGTGCTGTTCGCCCAGCTGTTCCAGCACCCCGGCCAGTTCCGGGTGGTTGCGCGCGAGCGCGGGGAAGATCGCGGCGCCCTCGCCGGTGTGGTGGTGCGTCAGCCCCTCGCAGAAGGCGAGGCAGTGCTGGCGCAGTTGGAGCCCGAGGCCGGCCGGTCGGCCCGCGACGTGCGAGTGTGCCTCCTCCCGGACGTGGCGCAGCTGCGCACGCAGCCAGGTGTGCGCCTCCAACAGCTTGTCGGCGAGGCTGCGCACCTCGCGCGCGGGTGTCTCGGGCCGCTCCAGGACGACCACCGGTAGTTCCCGGTCGGTGTTCGCCTGGTAGTCGCCGTACCCGGGCGCCTGCCGGACGACGGCTGCGAACAGCCGCTCCCGTCGGGCGCCTTCGGCGGGTACGGCGATCACGTCGAACGCCTCGGAGCCGAGTTCTACCCGGACCACCGGTCGGGCGAGTAGGTTGCGGTACCACTGCGGGTGGTCCGGCGCCCCGGCGGCGGAGGCGACGACCAGGAGCAGCCCCTCGGCCCGGACGTACCCGAGCGGCACGGTGTGCGGCTTGCCCGAGCCGGCCCCGGCCGTGGTGAGCAGCAGCAGGTCGCCGCCCTCGAACGGGCCGCCCACCCGCCCGCCGTTGGCGCGGAACTCCTCGATGACGCTCTGGTTGAACTGGTTGACATGGTTCGTGGACATGGGTGTGGGTGAAGTCTCCTGCAGGGATTGGGAGTCACGGCCACACGCGGTGCATGGGCGCGCACGCGGACACCGCGGTGACCGCCTACGTCAGATCAGGGCAGCGGAGAAAGTACTCATCGCGCATCGTCCCTCGGATAAAAGGTGCTCGCCCGGCGGCCGGCCGGCCCACTACTCTGTGGCCGGCGCCACGCTGCACGCCCCCATTAGGGCCACGCCGCGGACGCCCTGTCAACGAGCAAGATCGCCGACGAAAGTTCCCTGACCGGGATCGTCGACGAAAGGGGAGTGAACGCCGTCGTGGAGCGCATCGTCGACCTCGACCACGCCGCCGAGCGGATCGCCGCCCGGGCCGTACGCTGGCGGGCCGCCGGCCTGACGGTCGGCGCGCTCACCTGGCGCGACGCCCTGGCCCCGTGGCCGCAGCCGCTGGAGACGGACCGCGCCCGCGTCACGGACCCGGACTCCGTCGGCGTCCAGGTCGTGGACCCGCTGTCCGGCGGCGAGCTGCACGTGGTGCTGTTCCGGGGCGGCTGGGCCGACGTCGAGTACCTCGCCGCTGGCTGGGAGGAGCAGGAAGACGCCGAGGGCGGAGTGATCCCGGCTAACGACTTCACCGGCGCCGCCGACTTCGACGAGCGCCTGCGCGGCTGGATGGCGCACGTCTTCGGCTGATCCCGGCCGCCGGTGGACGGGAGCCCGGTGAGTGGCTGCCCCCGTCGGCGGGCGCCCTGGGGAGCCCGCCGACGGCGACGCGTCAGCGCAGGTAGTCGACCAGGCCGGCCGGCTTGAGCCCGGCCGCGTCAGCGGCGGCGAGGGCTCGCTGGAGGTCGGCGGCGAGGGTGTCGGTCCAGTGCATCAGGACGACGTCGCCCGGCTGCAACAGGCCCGGGTGCCAGATGTTGGACGCGCCCCAGCTGAAGTCCGCGTCGGCGGTGAGCACGGTGCGGATGCCGCAGTTGGCGGCGGCCTGGAGGGTGTCGGCGTTCCAGGCGAAGTACGGCGGGCGGAAGGCCACCGGCGTGGTGCCGAACTGGCGGGTCATGGCGTCGCGGGCGTCGCAGATCTCGATCTGCTGCTGCTCCAGTGGCAGTTTGCTGAGGTCGGAGTGGGAGACGCTGTGGTCCTGGAGGGAGGAGCCGGGCACGGCCGTGACGCGCCGGAAGAAGTCGGGGTCGGTGCCGGCCGGCATCGGCAGCGGGAAGGCGGTGATCGGCAGCCGGTGGTCGGCGATGAACTTCTCCGCCTCGGGGGTGCGCTGCCAGCCGTCGTCGACAGTGAAGAAGACGACCTTGTCGCTGGTGGGCACGGATCCGGCGGCCACGGCCGGGGCGGGCGCGGGGCCGTCCACCCGGACGTCGTCGACCGAGAACGGGCCCTGCTGGTACCAGCCGTGGACGTAGAGCCGGACGCTGTGCGCGTTCGGGCCGGTGGTGAACCGGGTGGTGAGCTGCTGCCAGCCGCCGCCGGTGGTCTCGGTCCAGGCCGGGGCGACGTCCCGGCCGGTGCCGGTGGCGCCCAGGTAGACGAAGGCGCCGCGGACCCAGGCCGAGGCGGTGTAGGTGGTGTTGGGCTGGACGGCCACGGTCTGCGCGCACTCGCCGGTGGAGTCGGCGGTGGCCGGCGTGACGGTGAGCGCGGAGGCGCCGGAGTGCGCGGCGGTGGCGGTGACGGCGGCCTCGGCCGGGCCGCCGGTGCACTTCCAGCCGGGGACGGCGCCCCAGTCGGAGAGGTCGGGGGCGGGCAGTTCGAAGCCGGGGTTGGTGGCCAGGTTGACGGTCGGGCCGCTCGGGGTGCTCGGACCGCTCGGGGCGCCGGCCGGGGCGGGCCCGGGGGTGGCGGAGGCCGCCGGGGCGGCGAAGGCGGCGAGCAGCGCGACGGAGGCGGCCAGCGCGGACAGGCGCGTGGACGGGCGCGTGAACTGGCGCGCGGACAGGCGCGTGGACATCGACACGAGAGGACTCCTGCAGGTGGGGGACACGCCCGTGGGGAGGGCGTGGCGGAATCGGAACCCTGGAACCGGGGCCTTGGGTCGGGCCCCTGGAACCGGGCTCGCGGGACCTGGGTGCTCCCGGAGGGGCGGGAGCGGATGGTGCGCCGCACTCGGACCGAGGAGAAACAATGGACTGGACCAATCGGCCCGTCAAGGGAACGGCCGGTGAACCGAAGCCCACCGTACCTGCCACAAAAGGGACAAGACGACCCGTCAGGGGACGTACAACTCCGCGATGTCATCGGCGTAGTACTCGACGATCGCCGCCCGGCGAAGCTTCAGGGAGGGTGTCAGCAGCCCCTGGTCCTGGCTGAACTCGCGGGGCAGCAGCCGGAACGCGCGGATCGACTCGGCCCGCGACACCGCCGTGTTCGCCGCCGCCACCGCGCGCTGGACCTCGGTGTGCAGCTGCTCGTCCGCGAGCACCGCCCACGGGTCCAGCTGCTCCAGCCCGTGCGTCTTCAACCAGTGCGCCAGCGCCGCCGGGTCGAGCGTGATCAGCGCGGCCACGTACGGGCGGTCGTCGCCCACCACCAGGCACTGGGATACCAGCGGATGCGCGGCCACCCGCTCCTCCAGCGCCGACGGGGCCAGGTTCTTGCCGCTGCTGGTGACGATCAGGTCCTTCTTGCGGCCGGTGATGGTCAGGTAGCCGTCCTCGTCCAGCCGGCCCAGGTCGCCCGTCCCGAACCAGCCGTCGATCAGGGACTCCGCCGTGCACTGCGGGTGGTTGAGGTAGCCGCCGAAGACCGAGCCGCCGCGCACCCAGACCTCGCCGTCGTCGGCGAGGGCCACCGACGAGCCCGGCAGCGGGTGCCCGACCGTGCCCAGCTTCTGCCGCCCGATCGGGTTGGCGGTGATCGCGGCGGACGTCTCGGTCAGCCCGTAGCCCTCGTACAGGTGCAGGCCGGCGCCGGTGAAGAAGAGGCCGAGTTCGCGGCGCAGCGCGGAGCCGCCGCACATCACGCTGCGCACCCGGCCGCCGAGTACGGCCCGCAGCCGCTGGTAGACGGTCCGCTCGTAGGCGAGGTGCCGCAGCCGCAGCTTGGGGCTGGGCCCGGGTCCGCGCCCGAACGCCTTCTGCTCCCGGGCGGCGGCCCAGTCGACGGCCACCTGCCGGGCCTGTTCGAAGAGTTCGCCGCGCCCGGCGTCCTCGGCGGCCCGCCGGGCCTGCTGGAAGACCTTCTCGAAGACGTACGGGACGACGTGCAGGAAGGTCGGCCGGAAGGACTCCATCGCGGGCAGCAGGGCGTCGGTGGAGACCTCGGGGACGTGTCCGATCCGGAAGCCGCCGCGGAACGCCGCGACCTGCACGGCCCGCCCGTAGACGTGTGCCAGCGGCAGGAACAGCAGGGTGGACGGCTGTCCGCCGCCGGTGTCGTGGAAGGCCTCCCGCCAGCCGCCGAGCAGTGCGTCGGCCTCGGCGGCCAGGTTGGCGTGGGTGATCAGGCAGCCCTTGGGGCGGCCGGTGGTGCCCGAGGTGTAGACGACGGTGGCGACGTTCCCGGCCGTGACGCCGAGCCGCTGGCGGTGGACGAGCGAGTCGGGCACGTCACGGCCGTCCTCGGTGATCGCGGCGACGCAGTCGCGGTCCAGCTGCCAGATGCCGGTGAGGTCGGGCAGCGCGTCGCAGACCGCGCCGACCGTCATCGCGGCGTCCTCGTCCTCGACCAGGCAGGCCACCGCCTGGGTCTCGGCGAGGATCCAGCGCACCTGCTCGGCCGCCGCGGTGGGGTAGACCGGGACGGTGATCGCGCCGATCGACCAGAGCGCGTAGTCGAACAGCGTCCACTCGTAGCGGGTGCGGGACATCAGGGCGACCCGGTCGCCGTAGCGCACGCCCCGGGTGAGCAGGCCCTTGGCGAGGGCGAGCACCTCGTCGCGGAACTCCCGTGCGGTGACGCCCCGCCACTCGTCCCGGTGCCCGTCCCGGTGCTCGGCGGGTCCAGCGGGGCCGGCGGAGTCAGCGGGGCCCGGCGGGCCGACGCGGCGGGCCAGCTGCACCAGGTCCGGTGTGCGTTCGGCGGTGTCGTACAGCGAGTCGGCGAGTCCTCCGGTGGCCTCGGGCCCGGCCACGGCGGGGGTGGTGAACTCGCGCACATTCCCCCCGTTGGCGTCTCGCGGCGGCACTGCCCGCGCCGGAACCGGTGTCGGCGCCGGAGGCCGTGGCGGCGGTGCCGGGCCGCGCAGGTGGAGCGAAACTATCGGATCGGCCTGTCACTGCCCAGGGTTGTGACCGTGACGCGACGAGATCGGCACCGGTCCCTGCGGAAGGTGTCGCCGCCGGGGAGGAACCGCGTGCGTTCGGTGATCGGGCAAACCGGGCGGCGGCGGATGATCCGGACGCGAGCCCGCAGTGACCGGGGCCCGATCCTGACGTGTGCGGGGCAAGCCGGGGAAGTGGACTGGTTCGACCCTCGAACGAGTGGTCAGGGCGTAGTAGGCTCTCGCAGACCTGCGACCGGGGGCCTCCCGGCCAGGCCCGATCCGACGACGCACCATCCACGCCGACCAGCCCCGAAGCCGATCTCCGAAGCCCGCACCCGAAGCCCTTTCCGAAGCCCTTACCCAAGCCTTTTCCGGCCGAGCCCCGCGGCTCCTCCGAACCGCTCCCCGTCCGCGCCTGGCACTTCCCGACCGAGGACTCCATGCGTCTGCGCAGCAGCTCGATCCGCGCGAAGATCATCGCGCTGCTCCTGGTGCCCATCGTCGCGCTCACCGCGCTGTGGGTGTACGCGACCTTCGCCACCACCGGAGACGTCTGGGGCCAGCTGGAGATCAGCCGTACGTACAAGGAGTTCGGGACCCCGGTCGACCAGTACGCCGACGATCTGCAGAACGAGCGCCGCGCGGCCGTCCAGCGACTGGCCGTCCCGAACTCGCAGGTCGCCACGGACGCCTACGAACACGCCAAGGCCGCCACCGATCGCAGCCTCGACGTCCTGCGGCAGAAGAAGGACCACGCGGGCGGCAAGCTCTCCAGCTCCCAGCGCGGCCGCTTCCTGCAGATCATCGCCGCCGCCGACCAGATCGGACCGCTGCGCGCGCAGGTCGGCCGCTCCGCGCTCAACTGGGAGTTCGCGCTGGGGCAGTACAGCGACCTGGTCAAGCCGGTGTTCGGCTTCCGGTCCGCCTACGTCGCCCGGCAGACCGGCCAACTCCCGCGCCAGGGAACCATCCTGATCGAGCTGGTGCGCGCCCGCGAGTACCTGGCGCAGGAGGACGCGGCGATGGAGGGCCTGCGCGGCGGCGCCGCCAAGCCCACCGCCGAGCAGTACCAGATCGCCCTGGACGCCCTGCACAACCAGCAGGCCCTGTTCACCGTCTACATCGCCGAACTCGAACCCGCCGACCAGTCCGACTACATCGCCCTGCGCGGTGGCGAGGCCTGGGCCGCGCTGGCCCGCGCCGAAGCGGACTTCGTCGGCGCCGGCGGCCCCGAGCGGGTCGCCCAGGCGATCAACGGCGACTCCTGGCGGGAGACCGCCGACCGGGCGCTCGGCGACCTCACCTCGATCAACACCCGGATCGCCAACGGGATCGGCGAGCGCGAACGGTCCGCCGCGATCGGGATGCTCTGGCGGGGCGGCATCGCCGGCGCGATCGGCCTGGTCGCGGTCGTCCTGTCGGTGCTGATCTCCTTCCGGATCGGGCGAGGCCTCGCCCGCGAACTGATCGGGCTGCGCAACGCGGCCAACGAACTGGCCGGCGCCCGGCTGCCCTCCGTCATGCTGCGGCTGCGCCGGGGCGAGGCGGTGGACGTCGCGGCCGAGGCGCCCGAACTAAGCTTCGGGGCAGCCGAGATAGGCCAGGTCGGCCAGGCCTTCAACGCCGTCCAGCGGGCCGCCGTCGAGGCGGCCGTCGAACAGGCCGAACTGCGGCGCGGCGTCTCGGCGGTGTTCGTCAACCTGGCCCGGCGCAGTCAGGTGCTGCTGCACCGCCAGCTCACCCTGCTCGACACCATGGAGCGCCGCACCGAGAACCCGACCGAGTTGGCCGACCTCTTCAAGGTCGACCACCTCACCACGCGCATGCGGCGGCACGCCGAGGGCCTGATCATCCTCGCCGGCGGCTCGCCCGGGCGCGCCTGGCGCAAGCCGGTCCGGATGGTGGACGTGGTCCGTGCGGCGGTCGGCGAGGTCGAGGACTACGCCCGGGTGATCGTCCGGCCGTTCCCCGGCACCGGCCTGCTCGGCAGCGCCGTCGCGGACGTCACCCACCTGATCGCCGAACTCGTCGAGAACGCCGCGGTTTTCTCCCCGCCGACCACCCAAGTCACCGTCCAGGGTGAGGTGGTGGCACACGGATTCGCGCTGGAGATCGACGACCGCGGGCTCGGGCTGAGCGATCAACTCCTCGCCGACATCAACGAACGCCTAGCCGTGGAGCAGGAGTTCGACCTCGCCGACACCGACCGGCTGGGCCTGTTCGTGGTCAGCCGGCTGGCCCGGCGGCACGGCATCCGGGTCCACCTGCGCCCGTCCCCGTACGGCGGGACGACGGCGGTCGTGCTGATCCCGCGCGAACTGCTCGCCGAGGCGCCGGACGGCCTGCCCGAGCCGCCGCCCACCGGTCGGCGCTCCGCCCCGGTCCGGCGCGGACAGCGCGACCTGGTCGCCGTGCCCGCGCTCGGTGGCGGTGGCGGTGGCGGTGGCGGTGGCGGTACGGCGGAGGGCTCGGCTCGGGCCGCTGCCGCTGCCGGGGCCGGGGCCGGTTCCGTTGCGGGGGAGGACGAGCGACACCGGGGCAGCGGCGGTCCCCGGCCGTCCACGTCCGAGCCGGCCCGGACGCCGGGCGGGCTGCCGCGACGGGCCTCGCGGGCCAAGGGCGGGCCGGTGCTGGTGCCCGCGCCGCCCAGGGACACCGAGGACGGTGCGGGGACGGGGCGCCACCGTCGGGACGAGCCGACCACGGCCGCTCCCGTCCTCGACGCGCCCGCGGACCCGCCGTTGGTCGCAGGCCCGCGGACCGAGGGCGGGCTGCCCCGGCGGGTCCGGCAGGCGAACCTCGCGCCGCAGCTCAAGGAACAGCTGAAGGAGCGCCTCCGGGACCGGACCGACCACGGGCCCGAGGACGAGCCCGCGATCGCCGCCCGCCGGGCCCGGGAGGCCCAGGAGGCCGAGCGGGCGCGTGAGCGCTCGCCCGAGGAGGCGCGGGCCACCTTCGCCTCGTTCCAGCGCGGCTTCACCCGGGGGCGCGGCGCCGCCACGTCCGGGTCGGCCCCGGCGAATGCCCGACCCGCCGCCGTACCCGTCTGGCAGCCGCCGGACTCCACCCGGCGGGCGATCAGTCCGGCACCCGCCCCGGCGGCGCTGTCCGCGCCGTCGGACGGTGCCCGGGCGCCGCTCGCCCGTCGGGTGCCGTCCGGCCCGCCCGTCCGGCGGAACCCGGCGCCCGCACCCACGGCACGACCCGTGCCACCTGCATCAAGGGCAACACCTGAACCATGGGCAACACCTGAACCATGGGCAATACCTGCACCATCGGCAGCACCTGTACCAACAGCACCACCTGCACCACCTGCACCACCCGCTCCATCGGAAGGAACTGATTCATGACCACTTCGACGCAGCCGTCCGGGGACCTCAACTGGCTCCTGGACGACCTGGTGGGGCGCGTCGCGGCCCTGCGGCACGCCGTGATCCTCTCCAGCGACGGCCTGGCCACCGGCGCCTCCCGCGACCTCGACCGCGAGGACGCCGAGCACCTGGCGGCCGTCGCGGCCGGATTCCACAGCCTGGCCAAGGGCGCCGGCGGGCACTTCAAGGTCGGCGGGGTCCGCCAGACGATGGTGGAACTGGACGAGGCGTTCCTGTTCATCACGGCGGCCGGTGACGGCAGCTGCCTGGCCGTGCTGAGCGAGGCCGAGGCCGACATCGGCCAGATCGCCTACGAGATGGCGCTGCTGGTCAAGCGGGTCGGCGAGCACCTGGCCGCCGAGCCGCGCACCGAAGCCGCGCCGCCGGGGAGATGAGCGGTCCGATGGCGGATCCGAAGGCTGAGGCGGCGGGGCGGCCCGGGCCGGGCGGCTCGGCCGGGACGGCCGGGACGGGAGGGGAGGTGGCGGAGCAGATGGGCCAGGACGGGGCCGAGTCCGACCTGCTCCACCCGCGTGCCCCTGCCGACGACCGCTGGTTCGACGACGAGGCCGGCCCGGTCGTGCGGCTCTACTCGATGACCCGCGGCCGCACCCGGCCGGTCGAGGACGGCCTGTTCGACCTGATCTCGCTGATCACCGCCGCCGAGCCCGGGCCGAACGCGGGGGCCGTGCCGGCGCACGTCCTCGACCCGGAGCACCAGACCCTCCTGGCCTGGTGCCGCCGCGAGCCGCTGTCCGTCGCCGAACTCGGCTCCTACACCGACCTGCCGGTCAGCGTCGTCCGGGTGCTGCTCGGCGACCTCTACGACGCCGAGCTGATCAGCGTCACCCGACCCGTTCCGCTCGCCGAGCTGCCGGACGAGCGCCTGCTGCGAGACGTGATCAATGGACTCCGTGCGCTCTGACCACGACGGCCGCGCCGCCGCCGGCGGTACCTCTGGTGGCGGCACTCCCGGCACTCCCGGCACTCCCGGCACTCCCGGCACTCCCGGCACTCCCGGCACTCCCGGCACTCCCGGCACTCCCGGCACCCCCGTCGGCCACGGCTCCGGCGGTCGCGCCAACGACCCGCGCTGGCGCGGCGGCCCGGCCGTCGCGGTGAAGATCCTCGTCGCGGGCGGCTTCGGCGCGGGCAAGACCACGCTGGTCGGCTCGGTGAGCGAGATCCGGCCGCTGCGCACCGAGGAGGAGCTCAGCGAGCTGGGCCGCCCGGTGGACGACACCTCGGGCGTGGAGGCGAAACGCACCACCACCGTGGCGATGGACTTCGGCCGGATCGACCTGCGGCCCGGACTCGCGCTGTACCTGTTCGGCACGCCCGGGCAGGACCGGTTCTGGTTCGTCTGGGACGAGTTGGCCCGCGGCGCGCTCGGCGCACTGGTGCTCGCGGACACCCGGCGGCTGGCCGACTGCTTCCCCTCGGTCGACTTCTTCGAGCAGCGCGGCATCCCGTTCGTGGTCGCGGTGAACTGCTTCGACGGCACCGAGCGGTTCTCCCCGGACGAGGTCCGCGACGCGCTCGACCTCGACCCGGACATTCCCGTGCTGCTGTGTGACGCACGCCTGCGGGAGGACGGGAAGGAACTCCTGGTCGCGCTCGTCGAGCACGCCGCCGCCCGTCGCCACCGCGCCCCGGCCCGGACCTGACGCCGCCGTACCCCGGGCCCGGCGCCGCCGCGACCCGGTCTGACGACACCGTGCCCCCGGTTCGGCACTGCACCCGCACAGAGGCTTCACAGAGCCTCCGAGCCACCCGACGTCTCATTCGGTTGTCCGCATCCCGGACGTTCGGTGTGCCGAAGGTTGCCTAGACCGGCCCGGCGTGGAAGGCTCTGGGCACGAAAGCCGCCCGGCCATGCCGTCGGGAGGGCCGGAAACGTTCCGTTCACGAAGGCGCGCATCGACGACGACGCGCCATTGTGCAGAGCAAGGGGGAGGGCAGCAGGATGACCGTCGGCCAGCGACGCGCCACGACCGATCCCGCCCCCGTCACGCCGGTGCTCACCGTCCGCCGCTACATCGACCAGGCGCTGATCTGCAGCGCCTGTTGTCGGTGACCGGCCGGCCCCTTCCCGGTACGTCCCCGACGATCCCGGCCCACCCGGCCGCCGTCTGACGCACCGCCAATCCCGTCGACCAGGCCGTAGCGGACCCGCCCCATCCGGTGTGCCCGCGACCGCCGATCCGGACCCGCCTCGCGGAGAGACCACCAGTGAACATCGCCTGCACCAGCCCAGCCCCCGGCATCGCCGGCCGTCCCCGTTCGACCGGGGCGGCCTCCGCGCTGTGCGACGGTGGACCGGCCAGGCGGTGGAACGGGCGTGCGAACCGCGCCGGGGACAGCCACCAGGGTCGCCTCGACCTTGAGCCGTTCTGGCCGTCCCGGCAGCCGCACCTGTTCGATCAGACGTGTCCGGGCTCGCCCAGCGCGTCCCGGCCCTCCGCAGGCTGATTCCGGATCAGCCCGGCAGTACGCCCGGTCGACGCGCAGACGACTCCACCCCGTCCGTCACGCGCGAAATGAGCGGCACACCATGTCTTCTTCATCCACGGCCACCCTGCCCCTGCCTTCCGCGACCCCGCACCTGCGCGCGGTCCGCTCCGTCCCCGGCGTCGTCCCGGCCGGGTCCGGCCTCTCCGGCGCGCCGGGTTCCTCCGCCTCCCCGCTGTCGCACGGCTCGCCGGCCGCCGAGCGATGGCCCGGGGGAGCGGTCCGGTCCTCCCACGTGGCCCCGTCCCGTCCGGCGGGCGCGGGCGCCGCACCCCAGCCGGGCGCGGTCCTCCCGGCCGCGCCGGCTGCCCTGCTCGCCGCGCTGCCCGAGGGCGCGACCGTCGTCGCGGCCCTGCCGCAGGGCGCGCTGCCGCAGGGTCTGCTCGCCCAGTACGGCACGCAGTTCGGCGCCGGTACCGGGAACCCGATGGTCGGGTACCTGGTGCTCGTGCCGGCTGACAGTCCGGTGGCGGCGGTGCCCGGCGCGTCCCTCGGCGGGCCCTCGGCTGCGCAGCACGTCGGTGCGCCCGTCAGTGTGCCCGCACAGGCCGGTGTCCGTCCGGTCCGTCCGGCCGGGCGCGGCATCGCCGTCGACGCCGAGCGGCGCAACGCCTACGTCGACGGGCGGCTGCTCGACCTCACCTACCTGGAGTTCGAGCTGCTCGCCCACCTCACCGAGCACCCGCAGCGGGTGCACACCCGGGACCACCTGGTCTCGGCGGTCTGGGGTTACGGCCACGTCGGCGACGGCCGCACGGTCGACGTGCACGTCGCCCGGCTGCGCCGCAAGCTCGGACCGGGCTACCGCGACACGATCGTGACGGTCCGTCGGGTCGGCTACAAGTACACCCCGGCCGGCTGATCGGCCACTGAACCTCCTGCCGCGGCGGGTTGCCCGTGACCTCGTGGAACGGGCAGCCCGCTGAGGCATTGTGACGTGACGTCAGGCACGCTGGTCGGGCGGCAGCAGCAGGACGGCGAGCGCGTCGGCGCAGGTGCGGGCGTGGCCCAGGAACCAGTCCAGGCGGTCGTCGGTCAGGTGCGCCGGGGTCGAGCGGACGGCCAGCGCGAACCGGGCCTGCCCGGTGCCGTCCAGGACGGGCGCGGCCACCGTCCGCACCCCGGCGGCCGACTCGCCGTCGTTGAGCGCGTACCCGGAGCTCCGGACCTTCGCCAACTCCTCGTCGAGCAGCGCCGGTTCGGTGATCGTCCGGTCGGTGAACGACGGCAGCGGGCCGAGCGCCGACACCGCCGGCTCGCCCGGGCGCGGCCAGGCCAGCAGCACCTTGCCGAGCGCCGTGGAGTGCAGCGGCCGGCGCAGCCCGAGGCCGGTGTCCGGGCGGACGGAGGCCCCCACCAGGATGACCGCGTGCGGACCGCTGCGGATCGCGAGGTCCGCGGTCGCACCGGTGCGTCGGGACAGCCTGTCCAACTCGGGTGCGGCCAGGTGCAGTCCGCGCTGGTGGAAGGTGAGCTGGCCGAGTTCGGCGACCGCCGGGCCGAGCCGGTAGCGCGCGGTCTGCTCGTCCTGCTCCAGGAAGCCGGCGCTGACCAGCGTCCGGGCCAGCCGGTGCGCGGTGGAGACCGAGAGGTCCATCCGGCGGGCCAGGTCGGAGGCGCTCAGGTCGGGGCCGTTGTCGTGGAAGCAGTGCAGCAGCCCCAGCGCACGCTGGACGGCCTGCGCACCGGCCGGCGGGCCCTGGACGGCGGTGGCGGCCTCGGCCATGGCACCTCGCGTTTCGGTTCGGGAATCCGGCTGGATCGCCGGGAGGAGTCTCAGCGTAGGGCAGCGAGTGCTGCGGGATTGTGTCGACGACGTTGCAATGGAATGGCGTTGATGAACAAGTGATCCCACCATGTGGCAAAACCTTGCCTCCGGCTCGATCGTCGTGGAACGCTCCTCACATCGCGCCGGACGCCCGCCGCCCGGCGCACCACCCGCAACCCCGACCCGCAGGAAGGAGCGACGCCGTGACGATCCACCGGTGCCCCGCCTCCTGCGCGTGTTGTCGCTGACGCTTCCCTCGCGCCGCACCGTCCGGCGTTCCCCGCCTCGCGCGACTCACGGCCTCGCCCGACCCGCCCGCCTCGCCCGACTCGCCATCTCGCGCAACTCCCCGACGTCGTGGGCTCCGTGACCCTCGCGGCGTGCCCAGACCCGTAGCCTTCCGGCGCCCGCCGAACCCGCCCCTCCGCAGAGGACCACACCCCGTGCCCAGCCTTTCCCCCAGCCTTTCCCCCAGTGCCCCCGACACCCTCTGGTTCACCCGCTGTCCGGTGCCCACCGCCACCGGGATCGCCGCCGACCAGGGTTGGCTCGCCCGCGAGTTCGCAGCCGACGGGATCGCCGTCCGCTCGCTCCAGGACGCCCCGCCGGAGGTGGCCGCGGACCACCACTACACCCACGCGCTCACCGGACTGTTCCGCGAGGGCGGCAACGTCCCGGCGCTGTGGGCCCGTTCGCGCGGCGAGCGGACCCGGCTGGTCGGCCTCACCTGGATCGAGGAGCGCCAGGTGGTCCTGGTCCGGGCCGGCAGCGGCATCACCGGCCCCGGCGACCTGCGCGGGTTGCGGCTGGCGGTCCCACATCATGACATCGGCATCGACTTCTGGCGGGCGATGGCCCTGGCCGGCTTCCGTGGCGCCCTCGGCCTCGCCGGGCTCACGCTGGACGACGCCGAGCTGGTCGACGTCCCGGGCCTGCCCGCCGGCGGGCAGTGGGCCGGCGAGCTGGCCGCGCTGCGGGACGGGGTGGTGGACGCCGTGTACGTGAAGGGGGCGCTCGCCGTCGAGGCGGCCCGCCGGGTCGGGGCGGAGGTGGCCGTGGAGCTGGACGCGGTGCCGGACCGCCGGGCCCGGGTCAACAACGGGACGCCCCGGCCGGTCACCGTCCACCAGCAACTGCTGGACGAGCAGCCGGAGCTGGTCGCCCGCTTCCTCGCCGTTCTGCTGGAGGCCGCCGACTGGGCGGCCGAGCACCCGGCGGAGGTGGTGCGGATCCTGCGGGCCGAGACCGGCGCGGGCGCCGAGGGCGTGGCCGGGGCGTACGCGCCGGGCAGCCACCGCACCCTGCACCTGGACCTCTCGGCGGAGCGCCTGGAGCTGCTGGCGCAGCAGGAACGTTTCCTCGGGGAACGGGGATTCCTCGCCTCCCCGGTCGACATCCCCGGCTGGGCCGACCCGGAACCACTGCGCGCCGCCCACGAGCTGCTGCGCGAACGCCGCCGCGCCGCGGTGGGCGGCTGAGCGCCGTCGGCCGCCGGCTGACAGATCACAACTAACAGATTTCAGCAGACAGATTTCAGATAACAGATTTCGAAAGTTGTCACTTGTCAGCTGTCCTTCGCTTGGAGACCCCGTGAAGACCCCCCGCCTCGCCCTCGCCGCCACCGCGCTGCTCGCCTCCACCGCACTGGCCGCCTGCGGCTCGTCCGCCGACGGGGCCAAGGCCTCCGCCGACGGCGGGGCCGGTGGAAAGGCCGACGTGGTGCTCCGCCTGCCCGACCCCGGAAACAACGGGTTCCTCGCCCGCGGCAAGAAGGACGGCTCGCTGGACAAGGCTCTGGCCGCCGTCCACGCCAAGGTCGCCTGGACCGGCAGCGCGGGCCCGTTCGCCCCGGCCGCACAGGCCCTGTCCGCCGACCAACTGGACGTCGCCCAGGGCTCGATCACCTCGGCCGTCGCCGCGCTCGCCCAGAAGCCAGGCTTCAAGCTGTTCGCCCAGACCGCGCCCGACGGCGTCGGCGAAGGGATCCTGGTGAAGAACGACTCGCCCATCAAGTCCGTCCAGGACCTGGTCGGCCGCAAGGTCGCCGTCTCCCAGGGCGGCACCAGTGAGTACCTGCTGCTCAAGGCGCTGGAGAAGAACGGCGTCCCGGCCGACAAGGTCGAACGGGTCTACCTGCGCGCCGACCAGACGGCAGGTGTCTTCAACTCCGGCCAGGTGGACGCCTGGGCGACCTGGAACACCTTCTCCACGCCCACCATCGCCAACGCCGGGGCGCACTTCCTGGCCAACGGCAAGGAGGTCGGCTCCGACAACTACGCCGTCTGGGCCGTCCGCAACGGCTTCGCCGACAAGCACCCCGAGGTGGTCAAGACCTTCTACACCTACCTGCGCGAGAACGGCCTCAAGGAGAAGGCGGACCCGGCCGCCTACCTCAACGTCTTCACCGACTCCGGCCCGACCGCTGTCACCCCCGCCGAGAAGGACATCGCGGTGAACGTCAGCGGGCAGGGCGCCGCCGCGGAGGCCATCTCCGACGCCGACACCGCCCGCTTCGGCACCGTCGCCCGGTTCTTCGCCGACCAGAAGGTCACCAAGCAACTCGTGGACGTCAAGCCGTACCTGATCGACATCAACAAGCTCGGGGACGGTGCCAAGTGACCACCGCCGCCCCCGAACGCGCCACCGACGAGACCCGAACCGCCCTCGACTCCGGACTCGTCACCCCGCACACCAGGCGGCAGCGACCCCGCCCGCGCGCCCTGGCCGTGATCCTGCGCACCCTGGGCCCGCTCGCCCTGCTCGGCGGCTGGGCGCTC
Organism: Kitasatospora sp. NPDC091276; assembly: GCF_040684355.1. Classification (NCBI taxonomy): domain Bacteria; kingdom Bacillati; phylum Actinomycetota; class Actinomycetes; order Kitasatosporales; family Streptomycetaceae; genus Kitasatospora; species Kitasatospora sp. NPDC091276. Next base: position 249,866 of record NZ_JBFBFU010000001.1, read on the forward strand.
GCCTCCGCCACCGGCGCCCTCACCCAGGACGTCCTCGCCTCACCCGCCCAGGTCGCCGAAGCCGTCGGCGAGTTGTGGGGCAACGGCCAGCTCGCCGATGCCCTCGGGGTCTCCCTCACCCGGGCCGGCCTCGGCCTGTTCTTCGGCGCGACCACCGGTCTGGTGCTCGGCGTGGTCACCGGCTTCACCCGGCTCGGCGAGGAACTGCTCGACTCCGCGATCCAGGTGCTGCGCACCGTCCCGTTCCTGGCGCTGGTCCCGCTGTTCATGGTGTGGTTCGGCATCACCGAGACCGCGAAGGTCGCCCTGATCGGCGTCGCCACCAGCTTCCCGATGTACGTGTCCGCCTCCGGCGGCGTCCGCAACACCGACCGCAAGCTGGTCGAGGCGATGCGAAGCTTCGGGCTCGGCCGCTGGGCCATCGTGCGCACCGTCGTCCTGCCCGGCGCGCTGCCCGCCCTGCTGTCCGGCCTGCGGCTGTCGATGACGCTCAGCGTGATCGCCCTGATCGCCGCCGAGGAGATCAACTCCACCGAGGGGATCGGATACTTGATGGCCCAGGCACAGAACTACTCGCGCACCGACATCCTCGCCGTCTGCATCCTGATCTACGGGTTGCTCGGCCTCACCGCCGACGCGGTCGTCCGGGTCCTGGAACGCCTCCTGATGCCGTGGCGCCAGGCCGTCCAGGGGGCAGCCCGATGAGCACCGCTACCTCCGCTACCTCCGAGACCTCCGCGCCTGCGACTGCCGCGCCCGCGACCGCCGCTCCGGCCGTCCACCTGCGGGGCCTGCGGCGGGTGTTCGGCACCCGGGCCGTCCTCGACGGCGTCGACCTCTCCATCGCCCGGGGCGAGTTCGTCGCGCTGCTGGGCGCCAGCGGCACCGGCAAGACCACCCTGCTGCGCATCCTCGGCGCGCTCGACCGGGCCGACGAGGGCACCGTACTCGTCCCGCCGGTGCGTACGGTGGTCTTCCAGGAGCCCCGACTCGTGCCGTCCAAGCGGGTGTTGGCCAACGTCACGGTCGGCCTGCCACGCGGCGCCGCCACGCGGGAGACCGGACTCAAGGCGCTCGCCGAGGTCGGCCTGGACAAGCACGCCGACGCCTGGCCGGCCACCCTCTCGGGCGGCGAGGCGCAGCGCGTCGCCCTCGCCAGGGCCCTCGTCCGTGAACCCCAACTGCTGCTGCTCGACGAGCCGTTCGCCGCACTGGACGCGCTCACCCGACTGCGCATGCAGGACCTGGTCGGTGACCTCGTCCGCCGCCACCGCCCCGCCGTGCTGCTGGTCACCCACGACGTGGAGGAGGCCGTCCGGCTCGCCGACCGCGTCGCCGTCCTGCGCGACGGCCTGCTCGTGCGCGACGAGCCGGTCGCCGTCGACCACCCCCGCGACCCCGCAGACCCGGCCTTCGCCGACCTGCGCCGCCGACTGCTGGCCGACCTCGGCGTCCACTGACCCGTAATCGGCCCCACCGAACCGTCCTCGATAACGCCAGCCCGCACCACCGGAGTTGAACAGATGACCGTGACCCTCGGCGTCCACGCCAGCAACCCCTCGCTCTACTACCTCGCCCGACTGCCCTACCTGGACGAGGAACTGGCCCCGCTCGGCGAGACCGGCGCCTTCCACCACTACGCCGACGGCACCCGCACCGGTGCGCTGCTCGCCGACGGCACCATCGACTTCGGCGGGACGGGCTCGACCCCGCCGGTCACCGCCCAGGCGGCCGGCCACGACCTGGTGTACGCGGCGGTCTCCGCACCCCGGCCCGACCACGGCGCTCTGCTGGTGCTGGACGGCGGCCCGGTCCAGGCGGTGGCGGACCTCAAGGGCGGCACCGTCGTGCTGGGCATCGGATCCTGGCAGACCCATCTGCTCGCCAAGGCCCTGCACGCGCAGGGACTTTCGTATGCCGAGGACGTCACCCCGGTGCGCCCGGCGGCCGGCGAGGACCAGGCCCAGCGGCTGCGCGACGGCGAGATCGCGGGGTGGATCGCCCAGGGCGCCGAACTGGCCGCCGCCCGCCGGAGCGGGGGCTTCCGGGAGCTGGTCCGCACCGGCGACGTCATCACCGACCGCTCGGTGTTCTTCACCCGCCGGGACTTCGCGGCCGAGCGCCCCGAGGTGGTCGCCGCGATCGCCGCCGCGCTGCGCCGGGCCGACGCCTGGGTGGCCGCCCACCCGGCCGAGGCGGCTGCGATCGCGGCGGAGCAACTGGGCGGCTCGGCCGTCGACTGGCAGGCGGCGCTGGCCGCACTGCCGTGGCAACTGGAGCCCGCCACCGCCGGGTTCATCGCCGAGCAGCAGGAGGCCGCGGACATCTTCCACGGGGTCGGGTTCATCGACCGGGCACTGACCGTCTCCGACGCCCATCTGCCCGAGCTGGAGGCCCCGGTGGCCGCCGCGCTCGCCAAGGCGGCCTGAACCATGGCCTCCGAAGTCCTCTGGTACATCATCCCGCGCGAGGGCCACTACCCGTGGGAGCCGGCCGGACGCCGCCCGGTGGATCTCCGCTACCTGCAGCAACTGGCGGGAAGCGTCGAGCGGTTGGGCTACACCGGCGCCCTGCTCGCGACCGACCTCTACGACGTGTGGACGCTCGGCAGCGCGCTCGCGGCCGCCACCACCCCGGCGTTCAAGCCGCTGCTGGCCGTCCACCCGGGGCTGGTCTCGCCCACCCTGCTGGCCAAGATGGCGCTCAGCTTCGACCGGATGCACGGCGGCCGACTGCGGTTCAACGTGGTCAACGGCTCGACCGCGCAACTGCGCGAGTACGGACTGGACGTCGAGCACGACGACCGCTACCGGCTCAGCGCCGAGTACTGGTCGATCGTCAAGCGCCTGACGGCCGGCGAAGTCTTCGACCACAAGGGCGAGTTCTACGATCTGAAGAACGCGGGCGCGAGCCTGAGGGAGCTGGCGCCGGTCCAGCCCGGCGGCATCCCGCTCTGGTTCGGCGGCAGTTCGGCGGCCGGCATCGAGATGGCGGCCGAGCACGTGGACGTCTACCTGACCTGGGGCGAGCCGCCGCACCTGCTCAAGGAGAAGCTGGACCTGGTCCGGGCGCGGGCCGCCGCCCACGGCCGGACCCTGCGGATCGGGCTGCGGCTGCACCTGATCGTCCGCGACACCGAGGATGAGGCCTGGGCGGCCGCCGACCGCCTGCTCGACGTCACCAGCGAGGCCACGTACGCCCGTCAACTGGGCGGCGCCAAGGGGGAGGACGGGGTCGGCTGGCAGCGGCAGTTCCGCCAGCACGGCGGCAAGGTGCCCGCACGGGCCCGGGAGTTGGAGGCCTACCCGAACCTCTGGCCGGGAATGAGCCTGTTCCGCCCCGGCCCCGGTACGGCGGTGGTCGGCTCGACTGCTCAGGTGGTCGAGCGGTTGCAGGAGTTCGAGTCGTTGGGCGTCGACACCTTCATCCTCTCCGGCAACCCCCTGCTGGAGGAGGCCCACCGGGTTGCAGAAACGGTACTGCCCGCCTTGGGCATCCGCCGCTGACAGCTGACAGCTGACAGCTGACAGTCGACAACTGACAGCTGACAGATGATGAAATCTGTCAGCTGTCAGTTGTTCGCCCGTTCCGCCGGCAAGCCCCGCCCGCCCCCTCCCCGCTCAGAGGCTGAGTCGGTCGATCTCCGCCAGCTCCTCCGCGGTCAGCGGACCGCCCGCGAGCGCGTCGATGTTCTGGTCCAGCTGGGCGACGCTGCTCGCCCCGATGATCACCGAGACCACCCGCGGGTCCCGCAGGACCCAGCACAGCGCGAGCTGCGCCAGCGTCTGCCCGCGCCGCTCGGCGACCTTGTTGAGTGCCCGCAGCTGCTCCAGCTTCGGCCCGCTGAGCGCCTCCTCGGTCAGGAACCGCCCGACCGACATCCGCGAACCGGCCGGCACCTCACCCGACAGGTAGCGATCCGTCAGCAGGCCCTGGGCGAGCGGCGAGTAGGCGATGAGGCTGGTCCGGGTCTCGCCCACCGCGTCCAGCACGCCCTCCTCCACGTACCGGTTGAGGATCGAGTACGCCGACTGGTTCAGCAGCACCGGCGTGCCCAGCTCGCGCAGGATCGCCACCGCCTCCCGGTGCTGCTCCGCCGGGTAGTTGGAGATCGACGCGTACAGAGCCTTGCCCGAGCGCACCGCGCTGTCCAGCGCGCCCATCGTCTCCTCGAGCGGGGTGTCCGGGTCGTAGCGGTGGGAGTAGAAGACGTCGACGTAGTCCAGCCCCATCCGGCCCAGCGACTGGTCCAGGCTGGCCAGCAGGTACTTGCGGCTGCCGCCGTTGCCGTACGGGCCGGGCCACATGTCCCAGCCGGCCTTGCTGGCGATGAACAGCTCGTCGCGGTACGGGCGGAAGTCCTGGGCGAACAGGTAGCCGAAGTTGCGCTCGGCGCTGCCGTACGGCGGACCGTAGTTGTTCGCGAGGTCGAAGTGGGTGATCCCCCGGTCGAAGGCGCGGCGCAGTACCGCCCGCTGGACCTCCAGCGGCTGGGCGTCACCGAAGTTGTGCCAGAGGCCGAGGGAGACGGCCGGCAGCTGAACGCCGCTGCGTCCGGCCTTGCGGTAGGTCATCGAGGCATAGCGGTCATCCGCGGCGAGGTAGCTCATGCCGGACATCTTGCCAGTCGCCGCGGGCGGATCAAGCCCTTGCCCCGTTTCTGACCGGTGCTTATGCTCGCGGAGGATCGTACGCGTGCGAGGCGAAGGGGGAGTCGCGATGACCGTCCAGGCTGTGACCGCACCCGCGACCCCAACCGCGACCGCACCCGTGACCGCCGCGCCCCGCTGTTGTCGTCGCCGCCGCCGCACCTCGCGCTGACGCCGCCCCAGAGCCGCTCCGCCGCGATCCCCTCCCGGTGCCGCCCGCGTGAGCGCAGCCCGTACCGGGGCGTTCCGCGCGGGCCGCCGCCACCCCTCCTCGGCAGCCCTGCCCGCGCCTCGGGTCAGGGCGTCGCGCCGAGGCCCCATCGAGCGCCCCCAAGGAGACCGCCGTGCGGTTCACCGTCTCGTCCCTCGTCGCCAACGGACCCGATCCCGTGACCGGCGTCCAGCGCACCCCGCAGGAGAAGCTGTGGAACGTCATCGACCAGGCGGTCGTGGCCGAGCAACTCGGTTACGACGGCTACGGCGTGGGGGAGCGGCACGGTGAACCGTTCCTCTCCCCGGCGCCGCCGGTGTTGCTCAGCGCGATAGCGGCCCGCACCTCCACCATCCGGCTGTTCACCACGGTGACGGTGCTGAGCATCCTGGATCCGGTCCGGGTCGCCGAGGACTACGCCCTGCTCGACCAGCTCTCCGGAGGCAGGGTCGAGTTGATCATCGGCAAGGGCAACGACCCGCGGCACTTCGACCTGTTCGGCCTGCCCGAGGAGCGCCAGTGGGACGCGCTCGCCGAGAACTACGACCTGTTGCGCCGGCTCTGGCGCGAGGAGACGGTGACCTGGGAGGGCTCGACCCGCCCGCCGCTCAAGGACGCGGCCGTCGCGCCGCGCCCGTTGCAGGACCCGATCCCGGTGTGGCACGGCAGCGCGACCAGCACCCAGTCCACCGACCTGGCCGCCCGCTACGGTGATCCGCTCTTCTCCGCCAACTCCTTCCACCCGCTGGCCAAGTACCGCTCCCTGGTGGAGCACTACCGCGAGCGCTGGGCGCACTACGGGCGCGACCCGAGGGAGGCCAGGGTGGGCGCGAGCTTCGGCGGGCTGTACGTCGCCAAGCGCTCGCAGGACGCGGTAGAGGGTTTCCGTCCGTACTGGGACGCGATGTTCGGTTCGGCGGCCGGCCGGCACAACAAGTCGCCGTTCACCTCGCTGGAGGACGCGCTGGAGCACGGTTCGGCCCTGGTCGGAAGCCCGCAGCAGGTGATCGAGAAGATCCACCGCTATCACGAGGCCTTCGGCAACGAGGTGGTCGGGATCGGAGTCGACGCTCTGACGGAAGGGGCGCAGCGGGAGCAGTTGGAGCTGTTCGCGGCGGAGGTAGCCCCGGTGGTCAGGCGCGAGCTTCCGTGAGCGCCCGCCCGACGTGACGCGCGCCACCGGCCGCGGTGGAGTGCCGCCGGTCGGGGAGGGGGAGACGAGCGGGCGAGGGGCCGTGGCCGCCGGGGGGCGGCGCACGGCCCTCAGTCGTCCCCGGCGCGGACCCGTCCGCCCGCCTCGTCCCCGGCGCGGACCGCGTCGGTCCGTCTCGCGTCCGCGTCGGGCCGGGCAATCCCTGGCTTCTGTACCTACTGGTATGTACAGTGGTTCGCATGACCACCCAGGACCGCCTCATCGAGAGCACCCAGGCACTCCTCTGGGAGCGCGGCTACGTCGGCACCAGCCCCAAGGCCATCCAGCAGCACGCCGGAGTCGGCCAGGGCAGCATGTACCACCACTTCGCCGGCAAGCCCGACCTCGCCGCCGCCGCACTCCGCCGCAGTGCCGAGCAGCTGCGGGGAGTCGCCGCCGCCGACCTGTCCGCCCCCGGCAGCGCGTACGACCGCATCGCCGCCTACCTGCGCCGCGACCGCGACGTGCTGCGCGGCTGCCGGATCGGCCGGATGGCCCAGGACCCGGACGTCATCGCCGACCCCGAACTGCGCGCCCCCGTCGAGGAGACCTTCGACTGGCTGCGCGCCCGGATCGCCGAGTTGGTGGCCGAGGGCCAGGCGGCGGGCGAGCTCGCCCCCGGTGTCGACCCGGCCGACACCGCCGCTGCCGTGGTCGCCGTCGTCCAGGGCGGCTACGTTCTGGCCCGCGCGGCCGGCCGGGCCGAGCCCTTTGATCAGGCCGTACGCGGCGCCCTCGGCCTGCTCGCCGCCCAACGCGCCGCCTGACCCGCGCCGCGCACGGCTGAGCGGCCGCGTGACCGACTGACCGAGTGACCGTGTGACCGCGTGACCGAGCGCGTGACCGCGTGGCCGAGCGACGCCCGCTCGACGATCCGACCGAGGAGACCCGCCGTGCACGCCATGCAGTACGAGATCACCCTCCCCGCCGACTACGACCTGGGGATCATCCGCAAGCGCGTCGCCGACAAGGGCCATCTGCTCGATGCACACCCGGGCCTCGGGCTCAAGGCGTACCTGGTCCGTGAGCGGGGCCGCGACGGGTCGCCCGTCAACCAGTACGCGCCGTTCTACCTCTGGCGCACCGTCGAGGGCATGAACAGCTTCCTCTGGGGACCGGGCTTCCGCGGCCTGAGCGCCGACTTCGGCCGCCCGGTCGTCCGTCACTGGCTCGGCGCCGGTCTGGCCCACGGCGCCGTGCCGGACGCTCCGGCGACTTCGACTTCGACTTCGACTTCGACCTCGATCGTGACCACGACCACGACCACGACCACGACCACGACCACGGCTACCCGCCACACCGTCAGGCTCCCCGAGTCCGACGATCCCGCCGAGGCGGTCGAACGGGCCCTCGCCGAGTTCCCCGCGCACCCCGCTCTGCACACCGCCGCCGTCGCGGTGGACCCGAGCCGCTGGGAGCTGGTCCGCTTCGCCCTCTGGCACGGCCCGGCCCCGGACGACGTGCCGGGCAGCCGCTACCAGGTGCTGCACCTGTCCCGTCCCGAACTCGACCGGCTGCCTGGCGGCCGGCACTGGTGAAAGGTTTCGCCACTCCCATGACCAGCCCCACGCCCGCCTCCGCGACCGCCCCCGTCACCCCCGCGACCGCCCCCGCCGTCCCGGCCCCCGCCCCGATGACACCGGCCGACCTGACCCCCGCGCCGCTCGACCGCGAAGCCGGCTACGCCCTGCTCGCCGACCTCGCCGGCCCGGTCGCCGCCGCGACCCTCGGCGGCCTGGACGGGCTCGCACCCGGTTTCCCCGACTGGATCGTCACCAGTCTCTTCGGCGGCACCTACCAGCGCCCCGGTCTCGCCCTGCGCGACCGGCAGGTGGCCAACCTGGCCGCGCTCACCGCCCTCGGCGGCGTGGAGCCGCAGCTCGCCGACCACGTCCGCAACAGTCTGCGGATTGGCCTGACCAGGGAGGAGATCACCGAGGTCATCGTCCACCTCGCCCCCTACGTCGGCGTCCCCAAGGCTTTGGCCGGTCTGCGGGTCGCCACCGCCACCTTCGCCGAGGTATCCCCGACCGAGGTATCCCCGACCGAGACGTCCCCGACCCCCGCGACCCCGACCCCCGCATCCCCGACCGAGGCGGACCGGGCATGACCCCCGCGATCCGTACCGTCCTCGGTGACCTCGACCCCGCGGAACTCGGTGCCACCGACTCCCACGACCACCTCTTCATCCGTAGCCCCCTGCTCCCCGGCGAGGAACTGGACGACCCGGCCGCCGCCGAGGGTGTCCTGCGCGCCTTCGCGGCGGCCGGCGGACGGTCGTTCGTCCAGTGGACCCCGTACGGCATGGGTCGCGGAGCGGACTCCCTCGCGAAGCTCTCCCGTGCGACCGGAGTCCACGTCGTCGCCGCCACCGGCCTGCACCAGGCGGCCCACTACGACCCGGACACCCTCCCTGCCGTGTACGACGGGCTGGCCGAGCGCTTCACCGCCGAACTCACCACCGGGCTGACGGCCGAACCGGCCACCGAGCTGCCTGGACCGCCCGTAGCCGCCGAGGCCCCCGAAGCACCCGCGTCGCCCGAGGCCGTCCGGGCGGGCCTGATCAAGATCGCCTGCGACCCCGGGGCCACCACGGCGCACACCCGCCGGGTGATGGCCGCGGCCGCCGACGCGCACCACGCCACCGGTGCCCCGATCGCCGTCCACCTCGAACCCCGAGCCGACCCGCACCTCGTCCTGAACCGGCTGCACGTTCGACACGGCGTCCCGCCCCACCGGATCATCCTCGGTCACCTCACCCGGCTGCCGGATGTGCGGGTGCACCGCGAACTCGCTGCGGAAGGCGTCTACTTCGCGCTGGACAGCCCCTCCCGGGCCGGCCACCCGGCCGACCACCAGGCCTTCGACGTCATCGCCGACCTCGTCGAGGCCGGCCACGCCTCCCGACTCCTCCTCGGCGCCGACACCACCACCCGCACCGCCCGTCGGGCCGACGGCCCGACCGCACTGCTCAACGACCTCGCCCCACGGCTCGCCCGCACCTTCGGCCCCGAACTGCCCGGCCTCCTCCTCACCGCCAACCCGGCCGCCGCCTTCGCCACCGAGTGGCGCACGCCCTGAGCCGTCCCCGCTCGGCCCGCCCCGGTCTCGACCGGCCGCAGGCCGAACCCGGGTCCTCGGTGAAGGCCCGCCGCCCACGCCCTACCGTGACGGCCATGGTGACCCTGCGCATCCTCACGACCGACGACTGGCCGCTCTGGCGCGACCTGCGCCTCGCCGCCCTCTCCGACGCGCCGCACGCCTTCAAGGCCCGCCTGGCGGACTGGCACCACGGCGGCGAGGAACGGTGGCGCGCCCGGTTGCACCTTCCGGGCGCCCACCACGTCGCGGCGCTGCTGGACGGTCCGGACGGTCCGGACGCCACGCCCCGTCGGCCTCGCTGACGGTCTCCCCGGAGCCGGCGGCGTACGGGAGTTGCGCTCGGTGTGGGTCGGACCGAAGGCACGCGGCAGGGGCGTCGCCGACCGCCTGCTGGAGGAGGTCGAGCGCTGGGCCCGCGCATCCGGCGGCAGCACGCTGCGCCTCGCGGTGCTCCCAGGCAACGAACCCGCGATCACGCTCTACCGCCGGCACGGCTTCACCGCGCTCACCGAGCCCGGCGGGCCCGGCGGGCCGCTCGCCGGCGGGGTCTCCCGGGAGCTCGTGATGGCGAAGCCGCTGCGCTGACGGTTGCAGCTGACGGCCGGACGGACCGGTCACCCGCCGATCCACCCCGCCACCCGCTCGACGGCCGCGAACGCGCCGAAGGCGAGCAGCTGCCACCCGGCACCGACCCGGCCGAGGTCATCAAGAACCTCGCCGCGCCGCTGTACTTCCGGGTCCTGATCACGGCCGAGCGGGTGGACGGCGACACCGCCGACCGGGCCGCCGCCGTTCTCGCCGCGGCCCGCAACGGCGGCCTCGGCTGACCCGGGCGGCCCTTCGTGAGCCCGGCCCGCCGCCACGAGCCCGGCCCCGCCGTCCGCGACGCGACGGCGAGGCCCGTGTCACCGGGGGGGGGAGTGACCGGGGCCCCGCCGTCGTACGGCCGTCCGGCGGCTCACATGTGAGTGCCGCCGTCGATGCGGAGCTCGGTGCCGGTGACGAACGCGCCGTCGTCGGAGGCCAGCATCGCGATCACCCCGGCCACCGTCTCCGGACCCGCGAAGCCCTGGCCGAGGGCCGGGGCGAGCTTGGCGAGCAGGCTGAAGTCGGCGTCGGCGGGCAGCCCGGGGTTGTGGGTCATGCCGCTGTCGATGCTGCCCGGCGCGACGCAGACCGCACGCAGGCCCTGCTTCGCGTACTCGGAGGCGATGGCGTGGGTGAAGGACTGGATGCCGCCCTTGGTCGCGGCGTACGCGGCCATGTAGGGGTGGGCGAAGCTCGCCGAGGTGGAGCTGAAGTTGACCACCACGCCCCTGCCGCCCGCGAGCAGCGCGGGGAGCGCCTCGCGGGTCATCAGGAAGGTGCCGGTCAGGTTGACCGCGAGGAGCTTGTTCCAGAACTCCAGGCTGGTCTCGTGGGTGTGCGAGGAGCGGAGGATGCCGGCCGCGTTGACCAGGGCGTCCAGCCCGCCGAGGTCCGTGATCGCCGCCGCGACGCCGGTGACGACGGCCGCCTCGTCCGAGATGTCCAGGACCTGGATGGCCAGGCGGTCCGCGGTGCCGTCGGCGGTCGCGCGGTCCAGGGTCGTCTTCAGGCCGTCCTCGTCGACGTCGACGGCGACGACCTTCCCTCCCTCGGCGAGGATCCGGTGCACGGTGGCCTGGCCGATGCCAGAGCCGCCGCCGGTGATCAGGACGTTCCGTCCGCTGAAGCGCTCCATGGTGGTACTCCGTTCGTTCGTGCGTGGCCTCTCGACCTCAAGAGGCACGGTACGCCCTCATGGCATAACGTGCCAATAAGTCCTCTGTGTGTCACTTCGGCGCAACACGCCACATTGGCACCGGCCCGCGTACGCTGACCCTGTGACCGGACGCCCCACCCTGAATCAGCGCCGCCGCGACGCCACCCGGCTGGACATCGCCCGTACCGCCGCCGCACTCTTCGCCGAGCGCGGGGCCGAGGCGACCACCGCCGAGGAGATCGCCCTCGCGGCCGGCATCTCGCTGCGCACCTTCTACCGGTACTTCTCCGTCAAGGAGGACGCCGTCGCGCCGCTGCTGGCGGCCGGCGGGCGTCGCTGGGTCGACCAGTTCGCCGAGGCCCCGGCCGACCTGCCGCTGCGCGAGGCGCTGGAGCGCTCGGCGGTCGCCTCGCTGACCCCGCCCGACGAGGAGGCGGTCGAGGCGATGGAGTGGACGCGAAGCCTGCTGCGCGACCCGCGCCTCGACGGCACGTGGCAGCGCGTCCACGCCGACTCCGAGGAGCGGCTGCGGGCGGTCCTCGCGGCGCGTTGCCCGGGCGGCACCAGCCCGCTGGAGATCCGACTGGCCGCCGCTGCGGCGACGGCCGCGATCCGGGTCGCGCTGGAGGAATGGGCCGCCTCGGACGCGCCCACGACCGGCCCGGGCTCCCCGCGGGAGCTCGGTGCGCGCTGCATGCGCGAACTCACGGCGGGGCTGCGGCTCTACGGGCGGGAGGGCTGAGCCCGCCCGGCCGCGAACAGATAACAGCTGACAGATTTCGTTATCTGTTATCTGTTATCTGTTATCTGTCGGCTGTCATCTGTCACCTGTTCCTCCTCCCCGGCCCCGTTAGGGTGGGTGATCGCGCGCCCCGGTGGGGGAACCGGGGTGACCACCTCGGATGTCCTGGACGGAGGGGGCGGGGAGTTCGAGGCGTGGGAGCAAGTAGGACATGGGTCTGACGAGCCACAAGGTGTTGGCGCTGGCCGTATTGATCGCCGTCGTGATGACGGCCGGCACGGTCTGGCTGTGGCCAAGACTCGCCAAGCAGACCTGGCAGGCGGTGCTCGGCCGGATCGGCTCCCTGCTCGCCACCCAGCTCGCGGTGCTGGCCGCGCTCGGCCTGGTGGCGAACAACTACTTCGCCTTCTACAGCAGTTGGGACGACCTGCTGGGCACCGGTGACACCGGCCCGGTGGTGATCCACAACAAGGCGGACGCGTCCGGCCGGCTGCTCGTGGAGACGATCGGCCACGCCTCCGTCAAGGGCGGCGGCGCGATGGGCCGCGAGCCCAGCCAGTCCGGTGAGATCCGCAAGGTGCGGATCGACGGCGCGGCCAGCCGGCTGTCCACCGAGGGGTACGTCTTCCTGCCGCCGCAGTACTTCCAACCGGAGTACGCGCAGCGGCAGTTCCCGGCGGTGATCGTCAGCACCGGCTTCCCCGGGATCGCCGAGAACCTGATCACCCGGTTCAACTACCCGGGCGCAGCGCTCAAGTTGCTCCAGGACGGCAAGATGCAGCCGACCGTCATGGTGCTGATGCGCCCCTCGCCGGCCCTGCCGCAGGACACCGAGTGCGAGGACATCCCGGGCGGCGCGCAGTCCGACACGTACTTCACCAAGGACGTCCCCTCAGCGATCCAGGCGAGCTTCCGGGTCTCCTCCGACCCGCAGGCCTGGGCCTTCATGGGCAACTCGACCGGCGGCTACTGCGCCCTCAAGCTGGCCATGCGCCACCCGGACGTCTTTCCGACCGCCGTCGCGCTCTCCGCCTACTACGACGCCGCCGACGACCCGACCACGGGCGACCTGTTCGGCGGCAGCAAGCAGCGTCGTGACGAGGCCAACCTGATGTGGCGGTTGAAGAACCTGCCGCAGCCCAAGGTGTCCGTGCTGCTGGCCGGCACCAAGAAGGGCGACGGCGACTACCGGCGCGACACCGAGGCCTTCGTCGACGCCGTGCAGTCCCCGATGAAGGTCTCCTACAGCATGTTGGAGAACGGCGGCCACAACTTCGAGACCTGGAGCGCGCTGCTGCCGTCCTCGCTGGAGTGGCTGTCCCAGCACCTCAAGGTCCCGAACCAGGCTGCCTGAGCAGGCCGCCCGAGCAGGCCGCCCGAGCAGACTGTCTGAGCAGGCAGTCTGCTCAGACGGTCTGAGTAAGCCGACGGACAGCGAGGGGGCGCGGGAGCGGTGAGGCTCAGGCCACCCGCTCCAGCGTCCCGGTGTGCAGCTCGCCGACCCGGCCGCCCTCGCCCTCGTACGTCCAGAAGGCGCGCACCGTCAGCCGGCCGAGGTCCATCACGTGGCTGACGGTGATCCCGCTCTCCTCGGTCCAGCTGATGAAGTAGATCTCCGGCGCCACCTCGGCGACGTGCAGCCGCACGTCCTCCCACTGGCCCGCCGACTCGCCGAGGCCCTCCCAGCGCAGCCGCCTGCCGTCGGCCGAGTAGGTGTTGCGGAAGGCCGCGCCGTTGTCGGCCCGGAAGAGGTAGGTGCGGCCGGCGAAGGCGGGCAGGGGCGCGGTCATGGTGGGGCGGTACCTCGTTCCTGTGGGGCCGTGCACGGCGGTCTTGTGCACTGCGGAAGATGTCGGACCTCCAATTTATCCGACCCGGTGAGCCGGGTGGGCGCACCCGTGGACGGTGCGCCACGGCACCGGCCGCCACCGCGCAGGCCGGCGCGGTGTGCGGCGGGCACCTGGGCGCCCGCCGGCGGCCGGTCCTACCGTCCACCCCCATGAGACGCACCCCCACTCCCGTGCGGCACACCCCCACCGCCGTCAGACGCACCCCCACCGCGTTGTCCGCCCTCCTGCTCACCCTCGCCGCGCTGCTCCTCGGCACCCCCACTCCCGCCCAGGCCACCGTCGCCCAGACCGCCACTGCCCAGACCGCCGCCGAGGCGGCCACCGCCCCGCTCGCCCTCGAAGCCGCCTTCCCCGCCCCCGGCAACGGCTGGGCCAAGGTCGAGCGCTACCTCGACACCACCCCCGGCTTCCGCACCGAGCAGTACCCGGCCGACGGCCGCGGCGACCAGGACGGCGCCCGCCGGACGTACTTCGGCGGCACCGGCCAGCCCTCCTCCAGCCGCTTCCTGCTGTACTCGGCGACCGGCTGGGACACCGGCAGCCGTCCGACCCCCGTGCTGCTGGTCCACGGCGCCAACGACAACGCCGACCGCGCCTGGGCGAACCCGGGGGAGAGCGGCACCTGCGGTGCCTCCGCCTGCCCGTCCACCGGCCTCGCCCAGTACCTCGCCGGCACCGGCCACCGGGTGTTCGCCATCGGCTTCGCCCACAAGCAGGGCGACAACCTGCTCCAGGCGCAGGCCGTCGGCGACGCCGTCGCGCTGATCCGGGCCCGCCTCGGCGTCCCCCAGGTGGACGTGGTGGCCTGGAGCAAGGGCGAGGTCGCCGCCCGGGCGTACGTGTCCTCGGTGCGCCCGTCCTGGGGGCGGGCCTACGCGGGCGACGTGCGCCGCCTGATCACCCTCGGGGGCCCGAACGGCGGGCTCGACTACGTGTACGCGCACGGCTGGTCGTTCGACCTCGCGAGCTGGCCGGCCTGCGGCGGCACCGCCAACGCGCCGTCCCCGCACCTCTACATGACCTGCTACGGCACCTACACGGCGCAGCCCTGCCTCGGCGTGCTGCCCACCGGCGGTTACGACTGCTACCCGGGCCAGCGCCAGCTGCTCGCCCGCTGGGACGGCCGGTACGGGGTGGACGGCACCGCCCAGGACTGGTGGACCACCTACTACGGCGGCCAGGGCTTCTACACCTCCGGCCAGGGCATCCAGGCGGCGATCGACGCCGGTTCGCTGATCGCGCCGCTGCAACAGGCGGGCGTCCCCGCGTCGGTGCGCACCTATCTGCTCGCGGGCGGGTCCGCCGACATCCCGGGCGTGCTCAACGAGAACCGGGGGCCCAGCGACGGCATCGTGTTCACCGCGAGCGCCCTGGACACCACCGGCATCGCGACGATCGGCGGCACCCGGCTGCTCACCGGCCTCAACCACCTGGAACTCGCCTGGGCGCCGGAGGCCGAGAGCCAGGTCGACAACTGGCTCGCTTGACCCGTGGACCCGTGGACCCGTGGACCCGTGACCCGTGGACCCGTGACCCGTCGATTCGCCGATCCGTCGTTCGGCAGCTCGACGGCTCCGCTGATCCGTCCCAACTGATCCACCACGCAGCGTCGTTGATCGACACCACTGTGACCTGTGCGACAACCGGCCCGGGCAGGTTGTCCGTTCACGGACGGCCCGCCTAGCCTGCAACCGTCGTCCGCCCTCGCGGACCCCCGCCGCCGGGACGCCGAGTCCTGTCCACCCGCCGGCCGGCAACCGAGCACCACAGCGGACGGGAGCGGGGGAACCAAGGTCAGCGCCCGGCCCGTACGCTCCCGCGTGCGGGCCGTGGCTAGGGGTGAAGCCGCTTCCACCGGCGGCCGGGCTGCCTCAGCCCGAATCCGACAGCTCACCTCGCAGGCGTCGCAGAGGACACTGCCATGCACCAGCCTGCCCGGCGCCGCGCGCCGCGCCACGCCCGCCCCTCCCACCGGGGCCGCAACGCCACCCTCGCCGTCACCGGAGCGCTCGCCGTCACCGGCGCCGGACTGCTCGGCCTGCCGGCCGTCTCCGGCGCCCAGGCCGCCACCGCCCCGACCGTCACCCAGGACCGGCTCGCCCCGGCGACCATGGTCGCCAACCAGGCCGCCACCGCCTCGCTGACCCTCCACTCCTCGGCCTGCTTCACCGCGAAGACCGTCGGCGTGGGCGTCCGGAACGCGGGCGGTGCGAACCTCGACTTCCCGGGCAACGCCTCCAACGTGCAGATCTGCCCGAGCGGCCTGTCCTTCACCAGCGGCGCACGCGCCCTGCCGGCCGGGACGTACACCCAGTTCGGCTTCTGGCAGGACCTCGGCGGGGCCTGGCACAACCTGGCCTCGCAGCAGCTGGTGGTCTCCAGCACTCCGGCGCCGACTCCGCCCCCGACCCCGGCGCCCACCACGAAGCCGACTCCCGCCCCGACCCCGACGGCGACCCCGACCCCCACCGCGACGGCGACCCCCACCGCGAAGCCGACCCCGACGAGTAGCCCGAGTAGCCCGAGCAGCCCGAGCATCCCGAGCCCGAGCGCCACCGCCAGCCCGTCGGCCGGCACCCCCGCATCCCCGGTCGCCGGCAAGTCGCTGACCTGGTCCGACGAGTTCAACGGCCCGATCAGCTGGGGCTCGCGCTGGGTCGGCGACAAGAGCACCGCGTACAAGTACGGCAACCACAACCCGGACGACAACAAGCTCGACCTGCTGAACAAGAACAACGTCAGCGTCGCGAACGGGGTTGCCACCTTCACCGCCGCGCCCGGCACCACCACGCTGGAGAACGGCAAGCAGGCCTGGAACACCGGCTTCCTGACCACCGAGGGCTCCAGCGAGGGCTTCCAGGTCAGGACCGGCGACTACGCCGAGACCCGGGTCAAGCTGCCGTCCGGCTCCGGCGCCTGGCCGGCCTTCTGGACCTGGAAGAACGGCAACGGGGAGGTCGACTCCTTCGAGTACCACCCCGACAACCCGAACCTGCTGGAGCTGACCAACCACGTCAACCCCGGCAACCCCAAGTACTACACCGACGCCGGCGCCGTCGCGAAAGACCAGTGGGTGACCATCGGCACCTATTACGGCGCCACCTCGGTGGACTGGTACGTCAACGGCGCCAAGGTGTTCTCGGACGGCAAGGGTGTCGGCGCCAACTGGTCGGCGTACCTGATCCTCAACCTGTCGGTCGGCGCGGGGAAGTACCACCCGGCGCCGCAGGGCACCGCCCCGATCACCTTCGCCGCCGACTACGTCCGCGTGT
Organism: Kitasatospora sp. NPDC091276; assembly: GCF_040684355.1. Taxonomy (NCBI): domain Bacteria; kingdom Bacillati; phylum Actinomycetota; class Actinomycetes; order Kitasatosporales; family Streptomycetaceae; genus Kitasatospora; species Kitasatospora sp. NPDC091276. The sequence goes on from NZ_JBFBFU010000001.1 coordinate 266,628, forward strand.
ACCGGTAGGGCCTTCGGGGCTTCCGGGTCAGGAACCGGGAGCCGTCTCGACCACCGTGATGTCGAACGGCTGCCGGTTGTTCCCCTCGTCCGGGTCGTCCGCGCCGCGCACCGCGACCGAGCCGCCGGTGAGCTTGCCGATCCGCAGGTCCGGGGAGAGGCGCACCGGCACCAGCGCGGTCGCGCTGCGCAGCGGGGGCAGTCCGGCCGGGAAGGCACAGCGCACCTGCCGGCCGTTGAGCCGCACCTCGCAGTCCTCGGGGAAGTACGGGCCCTCCGGGGAGACCCCGGGAGGCAGCGTCACCAGCACGGTGAACGGTGCGGCGGTGGTGTCCGGGCCTCGGTTGGCGATGAAGGCGTGGACGGTGGTGGTGCCGCCGGGCGGGGCGGCGTCCGGGTCGAGCCGGACCATCTCCAGATCGGAGCGGGACGCCGTGGTGGCTGCCGTGTCCACCGCCGGCCGGGGATCGGGCCGCCGCAGCGCCCAGGACGGGCCGGCGGTAAGCGTCGCCACCGAACAGCCGGCCGCCATCGCGGCGACGAGCGAGGCCGCGCGGAATCCGCAGAGCCTGCTGGCCTGCCCGGACCTGCCCTGCCCGGACCCGCCCCGCATTGTCGAACGCCTGTACGTCATCGTCGTCCACCCTGTCCCGGGGCCCCGGCCGCCCGCGCCGTTGCGGGCCGCGTCCGCACCAGGGTGGCGGAGCCTGCGCCGGGGGCCGGTACAACCCGCTCGGCGTCCGCCCGAACGGGGGAGCGCACGTGCGGGAAGTCGATCCGGTCGACTTCCCGTACGTGAAGCGGGCAGTGACGATGGGTCAGGGGGCGAGGACCTGCCCCAGCCGGGTCGCGATGTGGTGCATCACCGGCACCAGCGAGGACGTGCCGGCCTGCTCCTCCAGGGCCCGGATGCGGGCCTCCGGGCCGGACACCGACAGGGCGGTGGGCGTCGGCGCGCCCGGTACGGCGAGCGCGATGCAGCGGACGCCGATCTCCTGCTCCTGGTCGTCGACCACGTAGCCGCGCTCGCGCGCCTCGGCGAGCTGGTGCAGCAGTTCCTGCGGGTCGGTGACGGTGTACTCGGTGTGCGCGGGCAGCGGGTTGGGGCCCAGGACGGCGCGCGCCTCGTCCTCGGGGAGCTGGGCCAGCAGCGCCTTGCCGACGCCCGTGCAGTGCGGCTGCACCCGTCGGCCGACCTCGGTGAACATCCGCATCGAGCGCCGCGACTGCACCTGCCCGACGTACACCACCTCGCCGCCCTCCAGCACCGCCAGGTTGGCGGTCTCGCCGGTGGCCTCCATGAGTTCGGCCAGGTAGGGGCGGGCCCAGCTGCCGAGCAGCCGGCCGGCCGTCTCGCCGAGGCGGATCAGCCGGGGGCCGAGGGTGTAGCGACGTGCGGTGTCCTGGCGTACATAGCCCTGCTGGACGAGGGTACGAACCAGGCGGTGGATGGTCGGCATCGGCAGGCCGGAGCTGGCGGAGAGCTCGCTGAGGGTGGCCACGCCGCCGGAGTCGGCCAGCGCCTCCAGGAGTTGGAAGGCGCGCTCGACGGATTGCACGCCGCCGGTCGCGCGGTCCGGGCTGGTCGTCGATGCTGTGTCGGGGGTCGAAACCACCGGCGTTCCCTTCGCTGTCGGGGAGGAGTAGAGTCCCGGCGATCACATCAACAAACCGTTGAAATTCTGTATCGCGGAAACTAGTCTCCACCTTACAGAATCGAATCCGCCGGCAGACGGGTTCCGATCAAGGAAGTTCCCACCGGAGCTCCCTTCGCCAGGCTCAACCGCTTAGGAGTGTCCTGCCCATGGCTACAGAACAGGGACCCGTCGGCGCCTCCCCCGCTGCTCCGGTCGTCACTGTCGCCGGTCCGCGCGTTCACCGGGCGGAGGAGGTGCTCACTCCGGAGGCGGTCGCCTTCGTCGTCGGCCTCCATCGCGCTTTCGAAGGGCGCCGACAGGAGCTCCTGGCCGGGCGGAAGGCCCGCCGGGCGGAGATCGCCAGAGCCGGCACGCTGGACTTCCTCCCCGACACCGCCGACGTCCGGGCCGGCGACTGGAAGGTCGCCGAGGCGCCCCGCGCGCTCCAGGACCGCCGGGTCGAGATCACCGGCCCCACCGACCGCAAGATGGTCATCAACGCCCTCAACTCCGGCGCACGGATCTGGCTCGCCGACTTCGAGGACGCCACCTCCCCGACCTGGGAGAACGTGGTCAGCGGCCAGATCAACCTGATCGACGCCTTCGAGGGCCGGATCGACTTCACCACCTCCGCCGGAAAGGCGTACGCCCTCAAGCCCGCCGCCGAACTCGCCACCGTCGTGGTCCGCCCGCGCGGCTGGCACCTGGACGAGAACCACCTGCTCGTCGACGGCACCCCGGTCGCCGGAGCCTTCCTCGACTTCGGCCTGTACTTCTTCCACAACGCCGCCCGGCTGCTCGCCAAGGGCGCCGAGGACCCCAACTCCGGCCCGTACTTCTACCTGCCGAAGACCGAGAGCCACCTCGAAGCCCGGCTCTGGAACGACGTGTTCACCCACGCCCAGGCCGCGCTCGGCATCCCGCACGGCACCGTCCGCGCCACCGTGCTGATCGAGACCATCACCGCCGCGTTCGAGATGGACGAGATCCTCTACGAGCTGCGCGACCACGCGGCCGGCCTCAACGCCGGGCGCTGGGACTACCTGTTCTCGATCGTCAAGAACTTCCGCGACGCCGGCGAGCAGTACGTCCTGCCGGACCGCAACAGCGTCACCATGGCCTCGCCGTTCATGGCCGCCTACACCCGCCTGCTGGTGCAGACCTGCCACAGGCGCGGCGCCCACGCGATCGGCGGCATGGCCGCGTTCATCCCCAGCCGCAGGGACCCGGAGGTCAACGCCGCCGCCCTGGAGAAGGTCAAGGCGGACAAGGACCGCGAGGCCGGCAACGGCTTCGACGGCTCCTGGGTCGCCCACCCGGACCTGGTGCCGGTCGCCCGCGCCTCCTTCGACGCGGTGCTCGGCGGGCGCCCCCACCAGAAGGACCACCCCGGGCCCTCCGAGCCGGTCACCGCGACCCAGTTGCTCGACATCGCCGGCGCGGGCGGCAGTTGCACCCACGCGGGGCTGCACAACGCCGTCCAGGTCGGCATCCGCTACATCGAGGCCTGGCTGCGCGGCCTCGGTGCGGTCGGCATCTTCAACATGATGGAGGACGCCGCCACCGCGGAGATCTCCCGCTCGCAGATCTGGCAGTGGATCCACAACGGCGTCGTCCTGTCCGACACCGGCGAGAAGGCCACCGCGGACCTCGTCCGCGCCCTGGTCGCCGCGGAGTTGGCCGAACTCCTGGCCGAGCTGGGTGCGGACGCGTACGCCGGCGGCCGCTGGCGCGAGGCCGCCCAGCTCTTCGAACAGGTCGCCCTGGCCGAGGAGTTCGCGGACTTCCTGACCCTCCCCGCGCTTCCCCTGCTGGGCTGAGCCCCCAATCCATCCGCCGGCGCCGCCGCTGCCGCCTGCCAGGCTGTAGCGGTCCCGCCGGCCCATTGCTCCGTTCCGTGCGGCGACGATTCCACCTGTCCTCCCGTCGCCGTGCGGAACGGCTTTTTCCCGGTACCCGGTAAGGAGTTCAACCGTGCCCCGCATCTTCTTCAACGGCCAGGCCATGGTCGGCGGACCGTTCCACGCCAAGGTCGCCGACTCGCTGGTCGGCCCGGCCCGGACGGCCCCCGGCTACCGCTTCTTCTCGATCGACGACGTCTGCCCGGGCCTGCTCGCCGATCCGGCGGTCGACACCGCCATCGAGGGCGAGCTCTACGAGATCACCCTGGAGCACCTGCGCGACGTCATCCTCCCCGGCGAGCCGCGGGAGTTGGAGCTCGGCGTCATCAAGCTCGACGACGGCTCCGCCTGCCTGTCGATGCTGCTCGCCCGCGGCGAGGTGGAGCGGGGGGTGCACCGCGAGATCACCCACCACGGGGGCTGGCGCGCCTACCTCGGCTCGCTCGGGCGCACCGCCTGAGACCGGGCGCGTAGCGGCGGACGCACCACGGCGAACGGATCACAGCAAGCGAATCACGGCGAACAGATTTCAGCGAACAGATTTCAGCGAACAGATAACAGATGACAACTTTCGTCAGCTGTTATCTGTTCGCTGTTATCCGTCACTCGTCACCCGCCCCCGGGCACGCCGCAGCCCCGGACCCTCGCCGTGGGTCCGGGGCTGCGGTCCGCGCGCCGGCCGGGAAGGCCGGGTTGCGGAGTCCGGGTCACGCACCGTCCCTGGGCGGCCCGGAGTTCAGGGGTGGAGGAGGAGCGGCGCGTCAGAGCGGCCGGGCGGCGAGCTCCTTGGCGGCGCGGGCGCAGGCGCGGGCGATCCGGTCCTCGTCGACGGTGGTCAGCTGGCCCTTCTCGACGACGGCGTTGCCGTTGACGAACAGCACGGCCAGCGGCGGCAGGGCGCCGAAGGTGAGGGCGGCGACCGGGTCGGCGATGGAGGAGTGCAGGACGCCGTCGATCTTCCACAGCGCGAGGTCGGCGAGCTTGCCGACCTCGATCGAGCCGATCTCGTCCTGGCGGCCGAGTACCCGGGCGCCGCCCATGGTGCCCAGCCGCAGCGCCTGGCGGCCGGTGAGGGCGGCCGGGGACCCGTGCAGACGGTTGATCAGCAGGGCGTTGCGCAGCTCGGTGCCGAGTTCGCCGGACTCGTTGGAGGCGGTGCCGTCGACGCCGAGGCCGACCGGGACGCCGGCCCTGAGCATGTCGGGGACGCGGGCGATCCCGGCGGCCAGCCGGGCGTTGGAGGAGGGGCAGTGGGCCACGCCGGTGCCGGTCTCGGCGAACTTGGCGATGTCGGAGTCGTTCATGTGGACGCAGTGCGCCATCCAGACGTCCTCGCCGAGCCAGCCGACGGACTCGAAGTAGTCGGTCGGGCCCATGCCGAACAGTTCCTTGCAGAACTGCTCCTCCTCGGCGGTCTCCGAGCCGTGGGTGTGCAGCCGGACGCCCTTGCGGCGGGCGAGTTCGGCGGACTGGCGGAGCAGGTCGGTGGAGACCGAGAACGGCGAGCAGGGCGCGATGGCGATGTGCAGCATCGAGCCGAAGGAGGAGTCGTGGTAGGTGTCCACGGCGGCCTCGGAGGCGGTGAGGATGTCGTCGAGCGCCTCGACCGCGTGGTCCGGCGGGAGGCCGCCGTCCTTCTTGCCGCGGTCCATGGAGCCGCGCAGCGCCGTGAACCGCAGGCCGAGCTCCCGGACGGCCTCGATGGAGGCGCCGAGGACGTCGCCGCCGTCCTCGGGGAAGACGTAGTGGTGGTCGGAGGCGGTGGTGCAGCCGGACTTGAGGAGGGCGGCGGCGGAGCCCTGGCTGGCGGCGTGGACGAGCTTCTCGTCGATCCGGGCCCAGGTCGGGTAGAGGGCGACGAGCCAGTCGAACAGGATGTCGTTCTGGGCGAGGCCGCGGGTGATCCACTGGTAGAAGTGGTGGTGGGTGTTGACCAGGCCGGGGGTGATCAGGTGGCCCTCGCCGTTGATCCGGCGCACCACGTTGTCCAGCCACTGCGGGGCGGGTCCGTCGCCGACCGACTCGATCGTGTTGCCGAGGACGACCACGTGGCCGCGGGCGTACTCGGTGTCGTCGGCGTCGACGGTGGCGATCGCGACGTTCTCGATGACGATCCGCTGGTCGGCGGGTGGGGGCTGGACTGCCATGGTGTCACTCCTATGGGGGAGGGCCGGGAGGGGCGTGCGCCGCGCGGCGTGTGCCCCTCCCGGGCCGGTCAGGACGGTGTCGCCGTCGGCACCGTCGCGCCGGAGGTCTTGCCGGACCTGGTCCGGCGGGCGGCTCCGGCGTGGTGGAAGAGCAGGTTGAGCAGGACGGCCATCACGCAGCCGACCGATATCCCGGAGTGCATCAGGGTCCGGACGGCCTCCGGGAAGGAGTCGTAGAAGGTCGGTACCGCGATGGGGATGATGCCGACGCCGAGCGACACGGACACCAGGATGGTGTTCGAGCTGGACTCCATCCCAGCCTCCGCGAGGGTGCGGATGCCACTCGCCGCGACGGTGCCGAAGAGCACGATCCCGGCGCCGCCCAGGACGGGCTGCGGTACCAGGGAGACGAGCGACCCGAGCACGGGGAAGAGCCCGAGCAGGATCAGGATGCCGCCGCCGGCCGCGACCACGAAGCGGCTGCGGATCTTGGTCAGCGCCACCAGCCCGATGTTCTGGGCGAAGGCGCTGGCGGCGAAGCCGTTGAAGACGGGGCTGAGCGCGGTGGCCAGTCCGTCGGCCCGCAGGCCGGCGGCGAGCGTGGGTTCGTCGGCCTCGCGCTCGACGATCTTGCCCAGGGCGAGCATGTCGGCGGTGGACTCGGTCATGGCGACCACCATGACGATGCACATCGAGACGATCGCGGCGGCGTCGAAGACGGGCGCGCCGAAGTGGAACGGGGAGGGGAGCGCGAAGACCTTCGCGTCCTTGACCGCGCCGAAGTCGGCCAGGCCCAGCGGGAAGGCGATCAGGGTGCCGAGCGCCAGGCCGATGAGCAACGAGAGCTGCTGCCAGAAGCCGCGCAGCAGCCGGTTGCAGAGCACCACCGCGACGAGGGTGATCGCGGCGAGCCCGACGGCCCGCATGGAGCCGTATCCGGGGGCGCCCGGCGAGCCGCCGCGCGCCCAGTTGACCGCCACCGGAAGCAGGGACACCCCGATGAGGGTGATCACGGTGCCCTGGACGACCGGGGGGAAGAACCGGATGAGCTTGCAGAAGTACGGTGCCGCGAGGAAGCACAGGATCCCCGCGACGATCACCGCTCCGAAGATCACCGGGAGGGCGTCCTTCGGGCCGTGCTCCTTGGCTATGGCGATCATGGGCGCGACTCCCGCGAAGGAGACGCCGTTGACGAACGGCAGTCGCGCGCCGATCTTCCAGATGCCGAGGGTCTGGAGCAGGGTGGCCAGTCCGGCGGTGAACAGGCTGGCCGAGATGAGCAGGGCGAGTTCGGCGGGGGAGAGCCCGACGCCGGCGCCGACGATGAGCGGGGGTGCGACGACTCCCGCGTACATAGCGGCGACGTGCTGGAGTCCGGTGGAGAAGAGCTTCACCGGGGGCAGCAACTCGTCCACGGGGTGGGTTCCGGGCCCGGACGGCTCACCGGGGAGGTGCGCCGACGTGCCGTCCGGGCCAGAGGTTCTTTCCGGGGTGGAACCGCCGTCTTTACTGCTGGTGTCGCTGGGTGCCATGTCGAGCCCCTCTTGTGCCCGTGACTCCCGGCGCGCCCGCGGCGCTGGAGGTGCCCCGAGGGCGGGACGGCGGTGCAGGAGTCCCTCGGGGCGCTTCTCCAGTGCCCCGGGCCGGCCGCCGCGAGGCAGACACGAACTCCGGTGGGTGGGGGTGGAGAAACTGGTGGAACCGGTGGTGCTGGTGGTGCGGGTACTGCTGTCCGCCCGGACGCGGCCGGCGTTCGGGGGCCGGCGGGTGCGGCGACTCCGGGCGGTGCCCATTGGGGTGGGGCGGTCAGGCGACGGGGATGACCGGGACGACGCCCTCGCGGTGCACGGTGCCCTCGATGAGGCCGTACATCCGGTCGGCGGCGTAGTAGACCTCGTTGTCGTTCTTGAGGCCGAAGGGCTCCAGGTCGACGAGGAAGTGGTGCTTGTTGGGCAGCTCCAGGCGGACTTCGTCCACCTCGGCGCGGTTGTTGAGGACCCGGGTGCCCATCGAGTGCAGGGTCTGCTGCAGCGAGTAGGAGTAGGTCTCGGCGAAGGCCTCCAGCAGGTGCCGCCGCACGTGGGTGTAGGAGCGGTTCCAGTTGGGCTGGGCCTCGCCGTCCCGGCCGTCGTAGCCGTACTTCCAGCGGGCGGTGACCTGGGTGGCGAGGATGCGGTCGTACGCCTCTTGCAGGGTGGTGTACTTGTCCTTGATGTAGCCCCAGAACTCCGAGTTGGTGGAGTTCATGACGACGAGGTCCTTGAGGCCGGAGATGACCTGGACGGTCTCGCCGTCGTAGACGATCTCGGTGGTGCGGGTCTCCTGGCCGTTGCGGACGAAGGAGTGGCCGACCTCCTCCGAGCCGATGAAGCGGGCCGAGTTGTCCGGCGTCTTGATCCGGTCCCAGGCGTACTCCTCGATCCGGATCCGGGCGCTGTGCACGACGCCGCGCTCGGTGTCGTCGACGAAGTGGCGGGCCAGGATGATGCCGAAGGCCTCGGCCGACTCGATCCCGTGCTCCTTGGCGAAGGCGTACACGGTGTTCTTGGTGGTGTCGGTGGGGAGGCAGTTGGCGTTCGACCCGGTGAGGTGGACGTCCTCGAACTCGCCCCGGAGGGAGACCGAGACGTTCAGGTCCTTGATCTCGTGCCGGGTGGAGTCGCGGTAGACCCGCACGATGCGGTTCTCCGCCTTGCCGTACTGGTTCTGACCGAGCACGTGGGCCATGACGTGGCTCCTAGGGCTTCCAGGTCGGTCTACTAGCTTCCGCGGTAGACCGAGTATCCGAACGGGTTGAGCAGCAGCGGCACGTGGTAGTGGTGCTGCGCGGGCGCGACCGTGAAGACGATCGAGACCTCGGGGAAGAACGGCGGCTCCGCGGACTTGAGCGCGTGGTAGGCGCGGGTGTCGAAGAGCAGCCGGACGACCGAGCCCGCCTCCACGGCCGGCAGGTCCTTGACCCGGCCGTCGGAGTCCGTGGCGGAGGTGCCGAGCACCTGCCAGCCACCCTCGGTGTGCAGTGCGAGCTCGACCGGGACGCCCTCGGCCGGGCGGCCGAGGCTGGTGTCGAGCACGTGGGTGGAGATGCCAGTCATGGGTGAAGTGACCTTACTGATGGCAGAAGTGATCATTCGTCAACATATGCTAACGATCCGTCAGGATCTGCCCGTCGGGGCCCGCCAGGACCCGCCAGGGCCTGTCAGGACGCGTCGAGCAGACGATTGAGCCGAATGTCGTTGATCTTGCGCAGTTCGCCCCGGACGATCTCCGCCTCGGTGGCGGCGTCGTTGGGGTGGCGCTCGCGCAGGGCGGCGAGCATGGTGGCCGCGGTGCGGCCGGTCGCGCAGATCAGGAACACGTGGCCGAACTTGGCCTCGTAGGCGGCGTTGGCCTCGTGCAGTTCGTCGAGGAGGGCTTGGTCCACGCCCCGGATGCCGGCCTGCTCCCGCTGCGAGGTGGTGTCGCCGGTCCTGGGCTTGCCGATCCGGGCGTGGCCGGCCATCGCGTCGTGCAGGTCGGCGACCGTCAGCCCGGCCACGGCCGCCGCGTTGGCGGTGAGCAGGGACTCCCGGTCGGGCCAGGGCCTGGCCCGCGCGACGTCGGCGGCCCAGTGGGGGCTGGAGCAGACCTCCAGCAGAACGGCTTCCAGGTCCGCGGTGTCGGCCGCGGCCAGGGCGTCAAGGGTGTGGGGGTGGTTGGTCACGGGTGGACCTCCTGAAGAGTGGTGCCACCCGCACAAGCTAGATCCGCCCCACCCGGCCGTCAACACTTTGTTGAACGGTTGGTGGTTACGTTTTGAACCGGCCGCCGTTGCCGGCGCGATTCGTGTGCGATTCGCCAAGTGCGCCCCGCCGGGGGCTGGTTCGGACTGGCCGCGCCGGCGGGGTCCGCCCGTCCGGAAGGTTTTCGCAGGGAGGAGGTCCTGGAGGAGTCGACCGGGGGATCGACCGGGGTCAGGAGGGCTTCGAGCCGTCCTGGCGGTTGAGGTAGTTGTACACCGTGAACCGGCTGACGCCGAGCGCCGAGGCGACCGTCTCGACCCCGTGGCGGACGGTGAAGGCGCCGCGCTCCTCCAGGAGGGCGACGACCCGTTGCTTCTCCCCGCGGTCCAGCTCGGCCAGCGGGCGGCCGTCGAACTGGCGGGCCATCTCGGCCAGCAGGCGGTCCAGGGCGCTGCTCAGGTGCGGCAGCCGGACGGCGAGCGCCGGGGTGCCCTCCCACTCCAGGACGACGTCCTCGGACTTCGCCTCGTCCAGTCGGACGGGCGTCGCGCCGACGGCGTCCAGCAGCGGCTTGATCGCCAGGGCGAGCGGGTGTTCCACGTGCTCGGTCACGGCGTGCCGCCCTCCTCGCCGAGCACGCTGACCTGGACCGAGATCCGGGTCGCACCCGCGGTCAGGGTTTCCCGGAGCAGCTTGGTCACCGCGGCGAGCACCTGGTCGGCCTCGCCCTCGGCGCCGGTCCCGAAGGGGCCGACCGAGACGGCCAGGCCGGCCTCGTCGACGACCTGGCGGGCCGCCGCGGCGTGCTCGGGGAACGTGTCCAGTTCGAACGGTTCTGTCGTGAACTCCACCATCAATCGCACGTGCTCACTGTAGCGAGCGCCGGGGCGGGCGGGCGGGGGTCGGTCGATCCGGCGGTCGCGGTGCCGGCGGGAGGGGGGTCCGGGTTCACGCCCGGACTTCTTCAACAAAACGTTGTGGCGGTCTTGACACCCGCTCGCCGAGCCGGAGATGCTTCCACCACGCAGAATCCCTCTTCCGGATCGTGGAAGTTGCGGATCTCGGAAGAGAGTGAGAGGTGAGTGACGTGACGGCCGCTTCCCGGCACAGCTTCACGGTCAACCTGTCGATCCTGTTCGGCGAACTGCCGCTGCTGGAGCGTCCCGCCGCGGCCGCTGCCGCCGGTTTCACCGCCGCCGAGCTGTGGTGGCCCTTCGGCGCCGAGCCCACCCCGTCCGAGGCCGAGCTGGACACCCTCCGCAAGGCCTTCGGCGACGCGGGCGTACGGCTCACCGGCCTCAACTTCCTGGACGACCTCACCCTCGGGGCCCGCGGCACCGTCTCGGTGCCCTCCGAGCAGGACCGCTTCCGGGCCAACGTCCCGGTCGCCGCGGGGCTCGCCGCCTCGCTCGGTGCCAAGGCGCTCAACGCGCTGTACGGCAACCGGATCGAAGGCGTCGAGGCCGCCGAGCAGGACGCCCTCGCGCTGGAGAACCTGGTGCTCGCCGCCGGGGCCGCGCACGAGATCGGCGCGATCCTGCTGATCGAGGCCCTCAACGCGGCGGAGTCCCCGGACTACCCGCTGGTCTCCGCGGCCGCCGCGGTCGAGGTGGTCGACAAGGTCAACGCGGCCACCGGCCTGGGCAACGCGAAGTTCCTCTGCGACCTGTACCACCTGGCCAGGAACGGCGAGGACCTGCCGGCCGTCATCGACGCCTACGCCGACCGGTTCGGCCACGTGCAGATCGCCGACAACCCGGGCCGCAACGAGCCCGGCACCGGTGGACTGGACTTCGAGGACCTCTTCGCCCGGCTCACCGCCGCCGGCTACACCGGCCCGATCGGCCTGGAGTACCGCCCCTCCACCGGCGTCAGCGCCGACAGCTTCGGGTGGCTGCCGCGCGAGCACCGCGCCGCCGAGTAGCCGCTGAGCAGGCGCTGGGCAGGCGCCGAGCAGGCGGGCCCTGCGCTGCCGCCGAGCAGGCGGGCCGCACGCCGCCGAGCAAAGCCCGGCCCACCACCCCCCACCCCACGAACGACGTAAGGAACGACGCGATGAGCCGCAAGATCGCCTTCATCGGCCTCGGCATCATGGGCAGCCCGATGGCCGCCAACCTGGTCAAGGCCGGCCACCACGTCACCGGCTACAACCTCACCCAGCCGCCGATCGACGCCCTGGTCGCGGCCGGCGGTCACGGCGCCACCAGCATCGCGGACGCGGTGAAGGACGCCGAGGTCGTCATCACCATGGTCCCGGCCGGCCCGCACGTCGAGCAGGCCATCCTGGGCGAGGGCGGCGTGCTGGAGAACGCCAGGCCCGGCACCCTCGTGATCGACATGTCCTCGATCACCCCGCAGACCTCCCAGAAGGTCGAGGCGGCCGCCAAGGAGAAGGGCGTGCGCACCCTGGACGCCCCGGTCTCCGGTGGTGAGGCCGGCGCCGTCGAGGCGGTGCTGTCGATCATGGTCGGCGGTGCCGCCGAGGACTTCGCCGAGGCCAAGCCGCTGTTCGACGTCCTGGGCACCACGGTCATCCACGTCGGGCCGTCCGGCGCCGGCCAGACCGTCAAGGCCGCCAACCAGCTGATCGTCGCCGTCAACATCCAGGTGCTCGCCGAGGCCGTGGTGTTCCTGGAGAACGCCGGCGTCGACCTGCCCGCCGCGCTGGACGTGCTCGGTGGCGGCCTGGCCGGTTCGACCGTGCTGAACCGCAAGAAGGCGAACATGGTCGACCGCGAGTTCGCCCCCGGCTTCCGGATCGACCTGCACCACAAGGACATGGGCATCGTCACCGAGGCCGCCCGCGCCGTGGGCGCCGCGCTGCCGGTCGGCGCCGTGGTGGCCCAGCTGGTCGCCTCCGCCCGCGCCAACGGCGACGGCTCGCTCGACCACTCGGCGCTGCTGCGCGGCGTCGAGCGCCTCTCGGGCCGCGAGGTCAAGTAGGCCCCGGGGCTCCTCGGGCCCCCGTGAACTCCTCCTGGTGGCGTGTACCTCATCCGGTCGTGCCCGCGCCACCAGGAGGCCAGACCCGACCGGCGGGCGGGCCGGGGCTCATCCGCCCGCCCGCCGGTCGATCCAGCCGGTGATGCGTACTCCCCTGCCGGGGGCACTTCGGTCGTGCCGGTACGCCTCGCCTGGCCCCCTCCCCGCCGAGGGGAGCCTCTCGTACGTCGGAAGCGGGACGAGGGGAACGGCGGGGAGGGGGCCGCACCTCCCGGCGGGAGTCGCACCCTCCCGGCGGGAGGCGCATCTCCCGGCCGGGGGCGTTTCTCCTGACGGGGGGTCGCACCCCAGGTGCACCCGGGCCCATGCTTGGCACAGGCTGTCGAAACATCGCCAGACCCCGTACGGAAGTGAGGACCGCACCATGCCCGTCACCCCCCACCAGGGCCATGTGGTCGTAGCTCCCGACAAGTTCAAGGGCACCCTGGAGGGTGCCGAGGTCGCCGCCCGGATCGCCGCCGGCGTCCGGCGCGCCGCGCCCGGCGTCGAGGTGCGCGAACTGCCCGTCGCCGACGGCGGCGAGGGCACCCTGGCCGCCGCGCTCGCGGCCGGCTTCACCCGCGTCCCGGCCAAGGTGGCCGGCCCGACCGGCCTGCCGGTGGACGCCGCGCTGGCCGTGCGGGGCGACACCGCCGTGGTCGAGCTGGCGCAGTCCTCCGGTCTCGCCCGGCTCCCGGGCGGACGCACCGCCCCGCTCGCGGCCGGCTCCTACGGCGTCGGCCAGCTGATCGGCCGGGCCGTGGCGCTCGGCGCCAAGCGGATCGTGCTCGGCCTCGGCGGCAGCGCCTGCACCGACGGCGGCGCGGGCATGGTCCAGGCCCTCGGGGCCCGCCTGCTCGACGCGGATGGCGCCGAACTGCCCCCCGGCGGAGCCGCGTTGCGCAGGCTCGACCGGATCGAGCTCGGCCCGCTGGCCGACGTACTGGCAGGCGTCGAGATCGTCGTGGCCTGCGACGTGGACAACCCGCTGCTCGGCCCGCGCGGCGCCACCGCCGTCTACGGCCCGCAGAAGGGCGCCGACGGCGACGACCTGGTGATCCTGGAGGAGGGCCTGACCCGCTTCGCCGACCAGGTCGCCCTGGCCACCGGACGGGACGTGCGCGACGCCCCCGGCGCCGGGGCCGCCGGCGGGGTGGGCTTCGCCGCCCTCGCGCTGCTCGGCGCCACCATGCGACCCGGTATCGAGCTGCTGCTCGAACTGCTGGGTTTCGACGAGGCCGTGCGTGGGGCACGCCTCGTCGTGACCGGCGAGGGCTGTCTGGACGCGCAGACGCTCCACGGCAAGGCCCCCGCCGGCGTTGCCTCGGCGGCCGCCCGGGCGGGGGTTCGGGTGGCTGCCGTGGCGGGGCGGCTGGAGCTGTCCGAGCCCGAGTGGCGGGCCGCCGGGTTCGCCGCCGCGATCGCCCTCACCGACCTTGCGGAGCAGCCGGGGGACAGCATGACCAAGGCCGGCGAGCTGGCCGAGGTCGCGGGGGAACGGCTGGCGGGCGAGCTGCTGTCCGGCTGATCTCGGGCTGATCCCCCGTGCCGACGGGGCGCGCGGATCCCCCGTGCGTTTCCCTCGTACGTTCCTCCATTGACGTTTTGTTGAAGGCGGGCCTAGGCTCCCGGCAATCCTTCGCTTCCCCGCCCGGCTCTCTCCCGGTTCCCCTCCCGGTTCCTGCCCGGCGCCCACCCCCAACTTCCAGGTTTCGGAGGTCTCCCATGCCTTTCAGCCAGCCAGCGGTGATCCGCTCCCGACGGGTGGTCCTGCCCGACGGTGAGCGCCCCGCCGACGTGCTGATCCGGGACGGGAAGATCGAGCAGGTCGCCGCGTACGGCTCGCTCCTCGCGGGCGACCGGCCCGACGGCGACGGCGGCCTCGCCGACCTCGGCGACACCGCCCTGCTGCCCGGCCTGGTCGACACCCACGTGCACGTCAACGAGCCCGGCCGCACCGAGTGGGAGGGCTTCGCCACCGCCACCCGGGCCGCCGCGGCCGGCGGCGTCACCACGATCATCGACATGCCGCTCAACTCCGTCCCGCCCACCACCACGCTGGAGGGCCTGGCCGCCAAGCGGAAGACCGCGGACGGCCAGGCCTGGGTCGACCTCGGTTTCTGGGGCGGCGCCGTCCCCGGCAACGTCCCGGACCTCGCGCCGCTGCACGAGGCCGGCGTGTTCGGCTTCAAGAGCTTCCTCGCCCCCTCCGGCGTCGACGAGTTCCCGCACGTCGAGGCCGCGGACCTGGAGGCCGCGCTGGCCGAGCAGGCCCGGCTCGGGGCGCTGGCGATCATCCACGCCGAGGACCCGGCCGTGCTGGCCGCCGCCCCGCAGCAACCCGGCGTCCACTACCGCGACTTCCTCGCCTCCCGCCCCGCCGACGCGGAGACCGTCGCCGTCGCCGTCCTGCTCGACACCGCCCGGCGCACCGGCGCCCGCGTCCACATCCTGCACGTCTCCTCCGCCGCCGTGCTGCCGCTGCTGCGCCAGGCCCGCGAGGACGGCGTCCAGGTCACCGCCGAGACCTGCCCGCACTACCTGACCCTGGCGGCCGAGCAGGTGCCGGACGGCGGCACCGCCTTCAAGTGCTGCCCGCCGATCCGCGACGAGACCAACCGCGACCTGCTCTGGCAGGCCCTGGCGGACGGCGAGTTCATCGCCGTGGTCTCCGACCACTCGCCCTCCACCCCTGACCTCAAGCTGCTGCCCGAGTACGGCGGCAGCGGTGACTTCGCGGCCGCCTGGGGCGGCATCGCCTCCCTGCAGCTGGGCCTGCCGGCGATCTGGACCGAAGCCCGCCGCCGCGGCCACGGCCTCGCCGACGTGGTCCGCTGGATGTCCGCCGGACCGGCCGAACTCGTCGGCCTCACCGGGGTCAAGGGCGCCATCGCGGCGGGCTGCGACGCCGACCTGGTCGCCTTCGACCCCGACGGCGAATTCGCCGTCCACCCCCGCGAGTTGCACCACCGCAACCCCGTGACCCCGTACGCGGGCCGGACGCTGACCGGCGCGGTCCGCACCACCTGGCTGCGCGGCCGCGCGGTGGACGTCTCGGCCGAGCCCTTCGGCCGCCGGCTCACCCGGCCCGCCGCCGCCACCCCGTCCGATCGCCCGTCCTGAGGAGACTTCGTGACCACTGCCGACACCCCGAGCGCTCCCTTCACCGAGCTGGTCAACCTGGCCTCGCGGCTGCTCGGCGCGGGCGTCGTCGCCACCAACGAGGACACCTTCGCCGACGCCGAGAACCTCCTGGTCGCCAAGCCCGCCGAGTTCCGCCCGCACACCTTCGGCCACAAGGGCCAGATCATGGACGGCTGGGAGTCCAAGCGCCGCCGCGGCGTCTCCGCCGACCAGCCCCACCCCACCGACCAGGACCACGACTGGGCGATCGTCCGGCTCGGTGCCGGCGGTGTGGTCCGCGGCCTGGTGGTGGACACCGCCCACTTCACCGGCAACTACCCGGAGAGCGCCTCCGTCGAGGCCGCCTCCGTGCCCGGCCACCCCTCGCCCGAGGAAGTGGCGGACGCCGAGTGGACCACGCTGGTGCCGCGCACCCCGCTCCAGGGCGACACCGCCCACGAGTTCGCCGTCGACGATGCCAACCGCTACACCCACATCCGCCTCAACATCTTCCCGGACGGCGGTGTCGCCCGGCTGCGCGTCCACGGCGAGGTGCTGCCCGACCCGCGCGAACTGGACGGCCTCACCTTCGACCTGGCCGCCCAGGAGTACGGCGGCGTGGCCGAGGCGGCGTCCGACCGCTACTTCTCCTCCCCGCACAACCTGAACGCTCCCGGTCGCGCCTCCGTCATGGGCGAGGGCTGGGAGACCCGGCGTCGGCGCGACAAGGCCAACGACTGGGTGCAGATCGCCCTGGCCGGGGGCGGTGAGGCCCTGGCCGCCGAGGTGGACACCACCCACTTCGTCGCCAATGCCCCCGGCTGGGCCGACCTCGTCGGCTTCGACGCCTCGACCGGGGCGGACCCGGCCGACGGCGAGTGGTTCGAGATCCTGCCCCGCACCCGCCTGCAACCCGACACCCGGCACCGCTTCCTGCTCGACGCGGGCCGCCCGGTGACCCACGTGCGCATCAACGTCCACCCGGACGGCGGCCTCGCCCGCCTCCGGCTCACCGGCCGCCTCACCGAGGCGGGCCGCGCGGCCCTCGCGCTGCGCTGGTTCAACGCCGTCCCGGCCGCCGAGGCCGCCGCGGCCCTCACCGAGGCCGGCCTGACCGCCGACGAGGCCGCCGCGCTGACCGCCGCCCGCCCGGTGGCGGACCAGGCCGCGGCCGCCGGCGCCGTCGCCGCGCTCCGGCCCGCCGACGGCCCCGACGGCGAGCACTCCTCCCGCCGCCGCTCGGCGGTCCGGCGCCTGCTGGGCGTCTGACGCCCGCTCGGTGATCCGGCGGAGCCCCGTGCACGCCAAGAACTGACGATGCGTCACATCACTCTCCATGCAACGCTTTTATCGACACCTGAAGGACCCTCCATGTCCAAGATCCTGACCACGGAGTCCGGCGCCCCGGTCGCCGACAACCAGAACTCGGCCTCGGCCGGCGAGTACGGCCCGCTGCTGATCCAGGACCAGCAGCTGCTGGAGAAGCTGGCCCGCTTCAACCGCGAGCGCATCCCGGAGCGCGTCGTGCACGCCCGCGGCTCCGGCGCGTACGGCTACTTCGAGGTCACCGACGAGGTGTCGCAGTACACCCGCGCGGACTTCCTCGCCGAGGTCGGCAAGCGCACCGAGGTCTTCCTGCGGTTCTCCACCGTGGCAGGCAACCTGGGCTCCAGCGACGCGGTGCGCGACCCGCGCGGCTTCGCGCTGAAGTTCTACACCGCGCAGGGCAATTACGACCTGGTCGGCAACAACACCCCGGTGTTCTTCATCAAGGACCCGCTCAAGTTCCCCGACTTCATCCACTCGCAGAAGCGCGACCCGTACACCGGCGTGCAGGAGGCGGACAACGTCTGGGACTTCTGGGCCCACTCGCCCGCCTCGACCCACCAGATCACCTGGCTGTTCGGCGACCGCGGCATCCCGGCCTCCTACCGCCACATGAACGGCTACGGCTCGCACACCTACCAGTGGGTCAGCGCCGACGGCGACGCCTACTGGGTCAAGTACCACTTCAAGACCAACCAGGGCATCCGCTCGCTGGACGGCGACCAGTCCGCCGAGGTGCTCGGCGCCGACGCCGACTCGCACCAGCGCGACCTGCACCAGGCCATCGAGCGCGGCGTGTTCCCGTCCTGGACCCTCTACGTCCAGCTGATGCCGGTGGCCGAGGCCGCGGACTACCGCTTCAACCCGTTCGACCTCACCAAGGTGTGGCCGCACGCCGACTACCCGCTGGTCAAGGTCGGCCGCCTGGTGCTCAACAGGAACCCGGAGAACGTCTTCGCCGACGTCGAGCAGTCCGCGTTCTCGCCGAACAACTTCGTGCCCGGCATCGGCCCCTCCCCGGACAAGATGCTCCAGGGCCGCCTGTTCGCCTACGCCGACGCCCAGCGCTACCGCCTCGGCGTCAACCACACCCAGCTGCCGGTGAACGCCCCGCGCGCCACCGAGGCGGACAACTACGGCCGCGACGGCCTCCACGCCGTCAACAAGTCCGGCCGCGGCAAGAACTACGAGCCCAACTCGTACGACGGCCCCGCCCAGACCGACACCGCGCTCGCCGCGCCGGTCCGGCTGGACGGCTACACCGGCACCTACACCACGCCGGCCCACACCAAGGACGACGACTTCTTCCAGGCCGGCGAGCTGTACCGGCTGATGTCCGCGGGCGAGAAGACCCGGCTGATCGACAACATCGCGGGCTTCCTCGCCCAGGTGAGCCGCGACGACGTGGTCGAGAAGAACCTCGCCCACTTCCACGCCGCGGACGAGGAGTACGGCGCCCGCCTGGAGGCGGCCGTCGCCAAGCTGCGGGCGGGCGACGAGGGCTGAGTCGCTCCGCCATGACGCGCCACGCGCAACGAGGGCCGAGCCACCCCGCCGTGGCGCGCCGCGCGTGACGCCCCGCTGACCGGCTGACCCGCCCTCACCGGCCGCCGGGGCCCCGCAACCCGGCGGCCGAGGGACGGTTCCCTCCGCCCCCGGGGCAGTGGGGGAGGGGACCGTCGCGCTGTCCTCCAGTACCGTTCCTCCAGGCGATCGGTGGGTGCTCCACGGAATGTTCACGGATATTCACGGACGGCAGTCGCCGGGCTCGCCGGGTCGATAGGCTGGAGGGCGCCCGCGGTCGCTCCGTGGGGGGACATCGGAAGGGGACGACATGTCGACACCAGCCCCGGGTCGCCACGCCGCGCTGGACCAGGGCCTCGCCGGCCCGTTCACCTCCTTGCAGCACGCCCTCAGACTGCTGGAGGCCGTCGACCGGCACCCTGACGGTGCCACCCTGGTCGCCCTCGCGCGGGAGACCTCGCTCGGCCTGCCGACCGTTCGGCAGCTCGCCGAGATCCTTGAGATCGAGGGCTACCTCCAGTGCCAGGACGGCGGTTGGGTGCTCGGCGGCACCTTCGCCCTGCTCGGCCAGCACAACCGGGAGCAGCTGGTGAAGGCCCGGCTGAACCGCAAACTCGCCGAGCTGCGGGACGAGTTGGGCGCGGCAGTGTACTTCACCCGCTACCACGACGGCGAGTTGTCGGTGGAGGCGGTGTCCGCGGCCGAGTACGCGCCGGCCGTGCAGGAGTGGGTGGACTTCCGGGCCACCGCGCACGCCAGCGCGATCGGCAAGTGCCTGCTCGGCCAGCTCGACGCGGACGCCCGCTGGGACCACCTCTCCCGCCACCCGGTGGCCCGGCTCACCTCCCGGACCGTCACCGACGCCGACCAGCTGATGCACCGGCTGGAGCGGCAGCCGGCCACCGTGCCGGTGCTGGACATCCAGGAGTACGCGCTCGGCACGGTGTGCGCGGCCGTCCCGATCACGGCGGGCAGCACGGTCGGCTGCCTGGCCACGTCGATGCCGGTGGACAACGTGCACAAGCTGAAGGCCGCCGCCGAGCTGCTGGCGGCCCGGGCGGCGCCGCTGATGCTGGCGATGGCGGTCTGACGGCCGGTCGTTCCCGTGGGCCCCGCCGGATCCGAGTGATCCGGCGGGGCCCGCCTGTTTGTTCGTGGGCGTGTCGGCTCGCATCGGCTCGCAGGCGTGTTCGTTCACGGGCGCGTCCGTTCGCAAGCGTTTCCGGTGACGGTCCCGGAGGGTGTCACTTATTAGACTCGATGTCGATAAGAGTCGCCGAACCCCTTGTCCCAGCCGCTACCCGCGAGTACGTTTCCCTGAGTCGAGCCGCCGCCCCGAGGTCAGGAGGGCCTGCCGTGCCCCGCTCCACCCCCGTACCCGCCCTTGCCGTCCCCGCCGCGCGCGTCCACGACAGCCTCGTCCTCGAACCCCGGGACGTCCGCTTCGACTGGGACCGGCTGCCGCTGCACTGGATCCCCGACGAGCCGATGGCCACCCACGTCATCAACGTGCTGCACCTGCTGCTGCCCGAGGGCGAGCGCTGGTTCGTCAAGGTCTTCAAGGAGGCGCTGCCGCTCATCCGCGACGAGCAACTGCGCGAGGAGGTCCTCGGGTTCATCGGCCAGGAGGCCATCCACGCCGAGGCGCACCAGGAAGTCCTCGACCACCTGCTCGGCCAGGGGCTCGACCCGCGTCCGTACGTCCGGCAGATCGCCTGGCTGTTCCAGCGGGTCCTCGGCGACAAGCCCGGGCTCAGCCCCGCGCGGCGACGCGAGAACATCATCGAGCGGGTCGCCTTCGTGGCGGCGATCGAGCACTTCACCGCCTTCCTCGGCAACTGGGCGCTCAACTCCCCGGGCCTGGACCGCGCCAAGGCCGACCCGACGATGCTCGACCTGCTGCGCTGGCACGGCGCCGAGGAGGTCGAACACCGCAGCGTCGCCTTCGACCTGATGGTCCACCTCGACCCCGGCTACCTGCGCCGGGTCCGCGGCATGGCGGTCTCCGGGCCGCTGCTGGTCCACCTCTGGGTGCGCGGCGCCCGCTTCCTGCTCGCCGCCGACCCCACCCTCGACGGACGGCTCAAGCCCACCTGGAGCGAGGCCGGCAGGATCGCCAGGCGCGGACTGCTGCCCGACCCGGTCCGGTCGATCCGCTCCGGCCTGCGCTACCTGCGGCCCGGCTACCACCCCACCCAGGAGGGCTCCTCCAGCCAGGCCCTCGGCTACCTCGCCGCCTCCCCGGCCGCCCGCGCGGCAGCAGTGAGCCACTGACAAGGGGTCAAGTAACGGAGTTCAGATAACAGATAACAGAAGACGTTATCTGTTATCTGAACTTTGAAATCCGAAACTTGTCACCTGCCGCTCGCGCCCCTCCCAGACGCCAAGGACCGCCGGATGGACCTGCTCAACCCGCCCCCCGACCTCTACGGCCGCCCCCGCGCCGACGCGTTCATGCGCCGGCTCACCGCCTTCGGCGACCGCTACACCCCGGCCCTCGGCAGCCCCCTGCTGCGCCGCAACCCCCGCCGCCCGCTCAGCTGCCCCACCCCGCCGCTCCAGCTGGTCGTCGCCGCCCGCCGCCAACTCACCCCCGAAGTCGTCGAATTGCGGCTCACCGACCCCTCCGGCGGCCCGCTCCCCGGCTGGCAGCCCGGCGCCCACCTGCGCCTCGCCCTGCCCTCCGGCCGCGAACGCCACTACTCGCTCTGCGGCGACCCCGCCGACCGCGCCGCCTACCGGATCGCCATACGGCGACTGCCCGAGGGCGGCGGCGGCTCCGTCGAGATCCACGACACCCTGCACCCCGGCAGCAGGCTCACCGCCCGCCGCCCGCGCAACGGCTTCGCCTTCTGCGCCGAGCCCGCCGTCCTGCTGCTCGCCGGCGGCATCGGCATCACCCCGCTGCTCCCGATGGCCCGCGAGGCGCAGCGGCACGGCCTGGACTGGCGCCTGGTGCACGTCGGCCGCAGCGCCGACACCCTCCCGTACGCGGACGAGCTGCGCGCCCTGGACCCGAGCCGGGTGGTGCTGCGCACCGACGACGAGCACGGCGTGCCGACCGGCGCCGACCTGCTCGCGCACGCCCCGCGCGGCGCCGCCGTCTACTGCTGCGGCCCGGCCCCGATGCTCACCGCCGTGCAGCGCTCCCTGGGTGAATCCCCCTCCACCGCGCTGCACTTCGAGCGCTTCGGCGCCGCCCCGATCATCGGTGGCGCGCCCTTCGCCCTGCGCCTGGGCGCCGACGGCCCGGCGCTGGACGTCCCCGCCGACCGCTCCGCCCTGGACGTGTTGCGCGAAGCCCGTCCCGACCTCCCGTACTCCTGCCACCAGGGCTTCTGCGGCACCTGCGAGGTCCGCCTGCTGGCCGGCACGCCCGAGCACCGGGACCGCCGGCTCACCCCCGAGCAGCGTGCCGCCGGCGCCGTGCTGCCCTGCGTCTCCCGGGCCGCCGAGGGCGAGACCCTGGTGCTCGACCTGTAGCGTGCTCGACCTGTAGAAGGAGCCCCGATGGCGAAACCCCCGACCTTCCCCTACGACGAGCGCGACCTCGCCCGCTTCCGCGAGACCCAGCAACTCGCCTACCACTGCGCCGAACAGGTCGCCGCCTGGATCGAACCGGGCGTCACCGAGCGCCAGGCCACGGCCGAGCTGCGCCGCCGCCTGGTCGCCGCCGGGGTGCAGGACTTCTTCCACGTCCCGTTCGCCTGGTTCGGCGACCGCACGGCCTTCCGGCACTTCCACACCCCGCTCCAGTTCTTCGCCGGCAACCGCCGCCTGGAGGAGGGCATGCCGTACGTCCTGGACTGCGCGCCCATCGTCGACGGATACACCGCCGACATCGGCTACGGCGGCAAGGTCGGCGAGAACCGGGTCTGGGACCGCCTGGCCGCCGACCTCCAGGTGTACCGCGAGCTGATCCTCGCCGAGGTGCGCGCCCGCCGTCCGCTCAACGAGGTGTACGCGGCCGTGGACGCGCAGATCGCCGCACACGGCTACGACAACCGCCACCAGGTCTACCCGGGCCGGGTGATCGGCCATCAGGTCACCCGTACCACCGTGCGCGGCCCGGCCGGGGTCAACGTCTTCGGCTTCGGCGTGCGCACCCTGCAGACCCTCGGACGCGAACTGATCTCCGAGCGCCTGCACGGCCGTTCACCGCTCTGGGCGGACGGCCGGTCCTCCCGGCACGCGCCCACCCCGGGCCTGTGGGCGGTCGAGCCGCACATCGGCTTCCGCGGCGTGGGCATCAAGTTCGAGGAACTGCTGGTGGTCACCGAGGACGACGCCCACTGGCTCGACGACGACCTGCCGCACGTCCGCCGCTGGACGGCGGGCGCCGCCCACGACGTTGCCCTGGAGGCCGCCCGATGACCACCCCCGCCGCAGACGCCCCGGACGCCCCGGCTGCCTCGCAGGCCCCGGACGCCGCAGCTGCCCCGAAGGCGCTGGCCGCCCCGCCCGTGCGCCGCCGCACCGTGCACTCCGACGGCCTCCCGCTCGCCGTCTTCGAACAGGGCGACCCGGCCGCACCCACCGTCCTCCTGGTGCACGGCTACCCGGACACCCACGCGGTCTGGGACGATGTCGCCGCCGACCTCGCCCGCGACCACCACGTGGTCCGCTACGACGTGCGCGGCGCCGGCCGGTCCGGAGTGCCCGCCACCCGGGACGGCTACCGGCTGGAGCGCCTGGCCGCCGACCTGTTCGCGGTCGCCGACGCCGTCAGCCCCGACCGCCCGGTGCACGTGGTCGCCCACGACTGGGGCTCGCTGCAGTCCTGGGAGGCCGTCACCGCGCCCGGCTCCGAGCGGCGGATCGCCTCGTACACCACCATGTCCGGCCCCTGCCTGGACCACGTGGGGTACTGGCTGCGCCACCGGATGCGCCGGCCCACCCCGCGCCACCTGCGCCAACTCCTCCACCAGGGCCTGCACTCCTGGTACATCACCGCCTTCCACCTGCCCTTCCTCGCCCCCGGCGTGTGGCGCCTGGGCCTGGCCCGGGCCTGGCCGCGGGTACTGCGCGACCTGGAGCAGGTCACCCCGCGGCCCGACCACCCGCAGCCCGGCCTGCGCCGCGATGCCGTCCGCGGCATCGAGCTGTACCGGGCCAACTTCCGCCCCACGCTGCGCAGTCCGCGCGAGCGGCCGACGCAGGTGCCGGTCCAGCTGATCACCCTCACCCGGGACCGCTACGTCGCCCCGTTCCTCTCCGAGGGGCTGGAACGCTGGGTGCCCGAGCTGACCCGACGGACGCTGCACGCCGGCCACTGGTCGGCGCTGCTGGAGAAGGGAGCCACCGTGGCCGAGATGGTCCGCGAGTTCACCACCCGCATCGAACGCGGAAGCGCCGAGCCGACCCGGGAGCAGGGTGACGGCCGGCTGGTCGTCGTCACCGGCGGCGGCAGCGGCATCGGCCGGGCCACCGCGCTCGCCTTCGCCGAGGACGGCGCCCGCGTCGTGGTCTGCGATCTCGACCTCGCCGCCGCCGAGCGCACCGCCGAACTCGCCTCGCTGATCGGCCCGCAGGCGCACGCCTACCGGGTGGACGTCGCCGACGGCGCGGCGGTGGACGCCTTCGCACAGGCGGTCGCGGAGGAGCACGGGGTGCCCGACGTGGTGGTCAACAACGCCGGCATCGGCCACTCCGGGACGTTCCTGCAGACCACCGAGAAGGAGTGGCAGCGCGTCCTGGACGTCAACCTCTGGGGCGTCATCCACGGCTGCCGCGCCTTCGGCACGCTGATGGCCGACCGCGGCCAGGGCGGTCACCTGGTCAACGTCTCCTCGGCCGCCGCCTACCTGCCGTCCAAGGCGCTCACCGCGTACGCGACCAGCAAGGCCGCGGTGTTCATGCTCTCGGACTGCCTGCGCGCCGAACTCGCCGGGCACGGCATCGGCGTCTCCACCATCTGCCCGGGCATCGTCAACACCAACATCACCCGCACCTCCACCTTCTCCGCGACCACCGCCGACCAGCAGGCCGCCAAGCGGGCCCGCGCCGCCAGGCTCTACGCCCGCCGCGGCTTCCCCCCGGAGAAGGTCGCCACCGCCATCCTCACCGCCGTCCGCACCGGCAAGCCGGTCGTCCCCGTCACCCCCGAGGCCAAGGCCGCCCGCTTCCTCTCCCGCCTCAGCCCCGGCCTCCTGCGCCTGGCCGCCCGCCTCAACGTCACCTGAGCGGCCCCTGCGGGTCTGCGATATCGGACAGCCTTTGATACTCCAAGTCGGCGGTTCAGGCCGAGACCGACCGGTTGTTCAACGAGGGGCGGCTCGCGCTCTGTGGAGCCGTCGAGCTGGGGATCATGCACAGCGCCCGGTCCAAGGCCGACGCCGATCGCATCCGGGAGGGCTTGCGTGGCTTCGACTGGCTGACTACGCCCGATGAGGTGTGGGACCGCGCCATCGAAGTGCAGGCACTCCTCACCGCCGCCGGAAACCGGCGGGTGCTGTCCGTGGCGGACCTCGTCATCGCCGCCACCGCCGAGCGCCACAGCGTCACCGTCCTGCACTACGACGGGGACTACGACATGATCGCCGCCGTCACCGGCCAGCCGACCGAGTGGGTCGTCCCGCCGGGGACGGCGGACTGAGGGCCCCATCGGGCCTGTGAGAGCATCGAGGCCCATGGAGATGACAACGGCTCTGTGGTCCTTCGCCCTCGTCGTGGGGCTGCTCACGCTCACACCCGGGCTCGACACCGCGCTGGTGCTGCGCACGTCCGCGCTCGGGCGGCGGCGCCAGGCGTGGGGGGTGGTGCTGGGGATCCAGACCGGGACGCTGGTCTGGGGGACGCTGACCTCGGCCGGGGTGACGGCGCTGCTGACCGCCTCGCAGGTGGCGTACGAGGTGCTGCGCTGGGGCGGGGCCGCGTACCTGGTGTGGATGGGCGTCGGCATGCTGCGCAGCCGGGGCGGGGAGGCGGCGGTCGAGGAGGAGCCGGCCGAGGGCGGCTTCGGGTACGGCTGGCGGCGCGGCACGCTGACCAATCTGCTGAACCCCAAGGTCGGGGTGTTCTACGTGGCCGTGCTGCCGCAGTTCATCCCCGCCGGGGCCCCGCACTTCGCCGCCGGGGTGGCGCTCACCTGCGTCCACGTGGTGGAGGGCGTGCTGTGGTCGACCGTCCTGGTCGGCTTCGCCCGGGCGCTGCGCGGCTGGCTGCGCCGCCCGGCCGCCCGGAGGCTGATGGACAGGGTGACCGGCGCGGTGGTGGTGGGCTTCGGCGTGAAGCTGGCGCTGAGCGACTGACCGCCGGCCTCAGGCGGCGTGCGTCCGTCGCGTGCGTCGTGCCCGGGGCTCCTCGGGGGTGGCCGGTGCCTCGTGGTGGATCGGGCCGTCCCCGGCGTTGAGCGGCAGGCAGCTGCCGCCGCGCCGGTGGGCGATGATCTCGGCGGCGACGGACACCGCCGTCTCCTCGGGGGTGCGGGCGCCGAGGTCGAGGCCGATGGGGGAGCGCAGCCGGCCGATCTCGGCCTCGGTGAGCCCGACCTCGCGCAGCCGCGCCTCGCGGTCGCGGTGGGTGCGGCGCGAGCCCATCGCGCCGACGTAGCCGACCGGCAGCCGCAGTGCGCGTTCCAGCAGCGGGATGTCGAACTTGGCGTCGTGGGTGAGCACGCAGAGCACGGTGCGCCCGTCGATCCGGTCGAGCTGGGAGTCGAGGTAGCGGTGCGGCCAGTCGACGACGACCTCGTCGGCCTCGGGGAAGCGCCGCTTCGTGGCGAAGACGGGCCGGGCGTCGCAGACGGTGACGCGGTAGCCGAGGAAGCGGCCGATCCGGACGACGGCGGCGGCGAAGTCGATGGCGCCGAAGACGAGCATCCGCGGCGCGGGCACGTAGGACTCGACGAAGCAGGTGACGGTGCCCTGGTCGCGGTCGTCGCAGGGGCGGCCGTCGAGGCCGAGCACGATCCGGCCGGTGCGTCCGGCGTCGAGCATGGCCCGGGCCTCGGTGACGACTGCCCGTTCCAGCGCGGTCAGGAGGTGTCGCGGGGGGCGCGTCGCCGGAAGGGGGGCGGCGGGCGACGGCTGGGCCGTCGAGGGGGCGGGGGGGAGGGCGGGGGAGAGGGCGCCGTGGTGGGTGTCGGCGGTGACGGCGACGGTGGCGCCGACGAGCCCGCCGGGCCCGGCGATCACCCGGGCGAGCGCGACCGGGGTGCCGGAGGAGATGTAGGCGATGCCGGCGTCGAGTCCGTCGTCGGCCCCGGGCCGGATCGGCTGGACGAACACGTCGAGGACGCCGCCGCAGGTCAGGCCGACGGCGAAGGCGTCCTCGTCGCTGTAGCCGAACCGTTCCAGCACGGGTTCGCCGGACTCGATGGCAGCCTGGCACAGCTCGTAGACCGCGCCCTCGACGCAGCCCCCGGAGACGCTGCCGATCGCCTCGCCGGCCGCGTCGACGGCCAGGGCCGCCCCCGGGTCGCGGGGCGCGCTGCCGGAGACGCCGACGACGGTGGCCACGGCGAAGGAGCGCCCGGCCGCGTGCCAGGCCTGCAACTGCTCGGCGATGTCCTGCATGTCGGGGAGCTCCTTACACAAGCGAGGGTAGACGGGAGGTGCCGCCGTACGGGAAACGATTCCCGCACGGCGGCGGTGCGGACAGGTCCTCTCCGGCCGAGAGGGTCAGACACGTCCTAGTGCACGCCCAGCCAGGATTTGATCGGGGTGAGCGCGAAGTAGACCACGAAGACCCCGGTGAGGATCCACATCAGCGGGCCGGGCTCGCGCCACTTGCCGGTGCCCGCCTTGATGACCGTGTACGAGATGACGCCCGCGGCGACACCGGCGGTGATGCTGTAGGTGAACGGCATCAGGGTGCAGGTGAGGAAGGCCGGGATGGCGACCTCGCGGTCGGACCAGTCGATGTGCCGGGCCTGGCTCATCATCATCGAGCCGATCACGACGAGGGCGGCGGAGGCCACCTCGGTCGGGACGATCGCGGCGAGCGGCGAGAAGAACAGCATCAGCGCGAACACGCCGCCGGTGACGGTCGAGGCGAGGCCGGTGCGGGCGCCGTCGCCGACACCGGTGGCGGACTCGACGAACACGGTCTGGCCGGAGGCGCCGGACAGGCCGCCGACGGCGCCGCCGGCCCCGTCGATGAACAGGGCCTTGGAGAGGCCGGGCATCCGGCCCTGCTTGTCGGCCAGCCCGGCCTCGGTGCCGACGCCGATGATGGTGGCCATCGCGTCGAAGAAGCCGGCCAGCACCAGGGTGAAGACGGCGACCGAGGCGCTGATGGCGCCCAGGCCGTGGCTGCCGAAGGCGCCGAAGAGGTCGACGTGGCCGAAGAGGCCGAAGTCGGGCGCGGAGACCGGGCTGCCCGGCCACACCGGGGCGGAGCTGACCCAGGTCTTCGCGGGGAGGTCGGCGACCGCGTTGATGACGAAGGCCACCACGGTGCCGCCGGCGATGCCGATCAGGATCGCGCCGCGGACGTTGCGGGCCAGCAGGACGAAGATCGCCAGCACGGTGAGGCAGAAGACCAGGACGGGCCAGCCGGCCAGCTCGCCGAAGGGGCCGAGCGCGAGCGGCGTGGGGCCGCCGGTGTGCACGAAGCCGGCCTTGACCAGGCCGATCAGCGAGACGAAGAGGCCGATGCCGATGGTGATGGCGTGCTTGAGCGGCAGCGGGATGCCGTTCATGATCTTCTCGCGGAGCCCGGACACGACCAGCAGGACGATCAGCAGGCCGTAGATCACGCACAGCCCCATGGCCTGGGGCCAGGTGGTGTGCGGCACCACCAGTGCGGAGATCACGCCGGAGACGGAGAGCCCGGCGGCGACCGCCAGGGGGACGTTGCCGACCACGCCCATCAGGATCGTGGTGACGGCGGCGGCGAGCGCGGTCGCGGTGGTGAGCTGCGCGTGGTCCAGCTTGAGGCCGTTGACGTCGGCGCCGCTCAGGATGATCGGGTTGAGCAGCACGATGTAGGCCATCGCCATGAAGGTGGTGAGGCCGCCGCGGATCTCATTGCCGAAGGTCGATCCCCGGGCCGTGATCTTGAAGTACGCGTCCAGTGCGTTCTTCGGTGCGGGGGCCGGGGTCGGCGTGGCGGTGTCGTCCTCGGCGGGTCTTTCTTCCGTGGGGCTGTGTTCCGTGGGGATCCGGGTCATGTCCACTCCCAAGTGTCAAAGGGGGTTGGGGTGGGCGAGCCGACCTGACTGCCAGTCAACGAGGTTGGCGCAGGGGGACTGCTCGACTCACTGGGCGCACTGTGGCGGTGCCTGCGGTGCGTGGGTGGTGCGCACCGCTGCAGAACCCCGGCGTGGGAGAGGCAGCGGGATGGTGCGGTCGCGTGCCGTTGGGCGGTGCACGCGAGTGGGGGGGGGCGGTGGAGCGGCCCCGGGGCGGCGGGGAAGACGGTCGCCGCCCCGGGGAGGTTCTCCTGCTCCCCGTCGCTGGAGCCCGGGGAGGTTCTCCTGCTCCCCGGGGCCTGAAGCCCGGGGGAGCTCGCGGGCTCCGGGGGCGTCAGGCCCCGGGGGCCTCCGTGGTGAGGTGCTCGGGCCGGACCGGGATCCGGTTGAGGGCCAGGCCGGTGGCGTTGCGGATGGCGGCCACGATCGACGGCGTCGCCGAGACGGTCGGGGCCTCGCCGACGCCGCGCAGCCCGTACGGGGCGTGCGGGTCGGGCAGTTCGAGGATCTCCACCGGGATCGGCGGGGTGTCGAGGATGGTGGGGATCAGGTAGTCGGTGAAGGAGGCGTTGCGCACCTTCCCGTCCCGCACGATGATCTCCTCCATCACGGCGAGGCCGAGCGCCTGGGTGCAGCCGCCCTGGATCTGGCCGACGACGGAGAGCGGGTTGAGCGCCTTGCCGACGTCCTGGACGGCGGTGAGCTCGACGACCTTGACCAGGCCCAGTTCGACGTCCACGTCGACCACCGCGCGGTTGGCGCAGAAGGTGTACTGGACGTGGCCGAAGCCCTGCCCGGTCTCCTTGTCGAAGGGGACGGTCGGGCGGTGGTGGTGTTCGCGGGTGAGGTCGATGGCCTCGTCACCGAGCAGGTCGACCATGGGGACCAGCACGCCGGCGCTCTCCGAGACGACCTTCCCGGCGATCAGCGTGATGTCGCCGTGGGTCCAGCCGTAGCGGCGGCGGCCCTTCTCGATCAGCGCCCGCCTGACCGCCTCGGCGGCCAGCTTCACGGCGCCGCCGGTCATGTACGTCTGGCGCGAGGCGGAGGTCGAACCGGCCGAGCCGACCTCGGTGTTGGCCGGGTGGATGGTGACCAGCTCGACGCCCAGCTCGGTGCGGGCGATCTGGGCGTGCACGGTGACGCCGCCCTGGCCGACCTCCGCCATCGCGGTGTGGACCATGGCGACGGGCTCGCCGCCGATCACCTCCAGGCGCACCCGGGCGGTGGAGTAGTCGTCGAAGCCCTCGGAGAAGCCGACGTTCTTGATGCCGACCGAGTAGCCGACGCCGCGCACGATGCCCTCGCCGTGCGAGGTGTTGGACAGCGCCCCGGGGAGCTGGCGCACGTCCGGGTGCTCGGTGTCCAGCGGTGGCGGCAGCGGCATCTCCTTGGCGCGCCGCAGCAGTTCGGCGACCGGGGCGGGCGAGTCGATCTGCTGGCCGGTGGGCATGCGGTCACCCTCCGACATGGCGTTGAGCTGCCTCAACTCGACCGGGTCCATGCCGAGTTCGCCGGCCAGCTTGTCCATCTGCGACTCGTAGCCGAACGCGGCCTGGACGGCGCCGAAGCCGCGCATGGCGCCGCAGGAGGGATTGTTGCTGTAGAGCGCGATGGCGTGCATCCGCACGTTCGGGATCACGTACGGGCCGTGCCCGAGCGAGGCCGCGTTGCCGACCACGGCGGGCGAGGCGGAGGCGTACGCGCCGCCGTCGAGCACGATCCGGCAGTCGGCGAAGACCAGTTTGCCGTCGCGGGTGGCGCCGTGCTCGTAGTGCATCCTGGCGGGGTGGCGGTGCACGTGGCCGAAGAAGGACTCGTCGCGGGCGTAGACGATCTTGACCGGCTTGCCGGTGTGCTGGGCCAGCAGGCAGGCGTGGATCTGCATCGACAGGTCCTCGCGGCCGCCGAAGGCGCCGCCGACGCCGGCCAGGGTGAGCCGGACCTTCTCCTCGGGCAGGTCGAGGACCGGGGCCATCTGCTGGCGGTCGACGTGCAGCCACTGGGTGGCGATGTAGAGGTCGATGCCGCCGTCCTCGGCGGGCACCGCGAGGCCGGACTCGGGGCCGAGGAAGGCCTGGTCCTGCATGCCGACCTCGTAGTCGCCGCTGACGATGACGTCCGCGAGCGCGCGGACCTCGTCGGTGACGCCGAGGCCGGAGACCAGCCGCTGCTCGTGGCAGATGTTGCCGTACCCGTGCGACTTGTACTCGTGCGGCTCGTGCACGTAGCCGTGGGTGGCGGGGTCGAGGCACTGCTCCTCGGTGACGATCGGGGTGAGTACCTCGTACTCGACCTTGATCCTCTTCACCGCGCGGCGGGCGGTCTCCGGGTGGTCGGCCGCGACCAGGGCGATCGCCTCGCCGTGGTAGCGGACCTTGTCGATGGCCAGGGCCGGCTGGTCCTGGATCTCCAGCCCGTAGTACTTCGCGCCGGGGATGTCCTGGTGGGTGAGGACGGCGTAGACGCCGGGCACCTTGAGCGCCTCGGAGATGTCCACCGACAGGATGGTGGCGCGCGGGTGCGGCGAGCGCAGCGCCATGCCCCAGAGCATGTCCTCGTGCCACATGTCGGAGGAGTACGCGAACTCGCCCTTGACCTTGAGGTGGCCGTCCGGGCGCAGCGGCGAGCCGCCGATCCCGTCCTTGCTGGCCTGCCGGATGTCCTGGAGGTTCTTCTGACCCTGGATGGTGCGGGTGGTCATTGCGACACGGCCTTTCCGGCGCACGTGCGGGCGGACGCCAGCCGCACCGCGTCCATGATCTTCTCGTAGCCGGTGCAGCGGCAGAGGTTGCCCGACAGCGCCTCGCGGATGTCGTTGTCGCTCGGCTGGGCGTCCCGCTCCAGCAGCGCGTCGGTCTGCACCAGCAGGCCGGGGGTGCAGAAGCCGCACTGGACGGCGCCGGCATCGATGAACGCCTGCTGGACGAGGCCCAGTTCGCCGTTCTCCCCGGTCAGGCCCTCGACCGTGCGCACCTCGCGGTCCTGCACCTGGCCGGCCGCGACCAGACAGCTGCAGACCGGCACGCCGTCCAGGTAGACCGTGCAGGAGCCGCACTCGCCCTGCTCGCAGGCGTTCTTCGAGCCCGGCAGGCCGACCCGCTCGCGCAGCACGTACAGGAGACTCTCGCCCTCCCAGACGTCGTCCGCCTCGACCGGCTTGCCGTTGGCGGTGAAAGTCACCCTCATGCCGCGCTCCTGATCTGCTTGCTGTAGTCGTTCCAGGTCCAGGTGAGGGTGCGGCGGGCCATCACGGCCAGCGCGTGCCGGCGGTAGTCGGCGGTGCCCCGGACGTCGTCGATCGGCGAGGCGGCGGCCTTGACCAGCTCGCCGAAGCGCTGGACCACCTCGGCGCCCAGCAGGTCGCCGGACTCCCAGAGGCCGCGCTCGGCGAGCACGCCCGCCAGGTACTCCTCGGCCTCGACGGCGCGGCGCGGCGTGGGGGCGGCCGAGCCGATGCCGGTGCCGACGGTGCCGTTCTTCGGGTGGAGGGCGAAACCGAAGGCGCAGACCGCGATCACCATGGCGTTGCGGGTGCCGATCTTCGAGAACTGCTGCGGGCCGTCCGCCACCGGGATGCGCACCGCCCGGATCAGCTCGTCGGCCTCCAGGCTGTTGCGCTTCACGCCGACGTAGAAGTCGTCGATCGGGATCAGCCGGGTGCCGCGCACGGAGGCGGCCTCGACCAGGACGTCCCGGCCGGCCGCCAGCAGCGCCGGGTGGGAGTCGCCGGCCGGGGAGGCCGCGCCGAGGTTGCCGCCGACGCCGCCGCGGTTGCGGATCTGCGGGGAGCCGACGGTGTGGGCCGCCAGCGCCAGCCCGGGCAGCGGCCCGGACAGCTCGTCGATGATCCGGGAGTAGGGGACGGAGGCGCCGAGCCTGACGACGCCGCCGTCGTTCGACCACTGGGTGAGCTCGGTGATGCGGTTCAGATCGAGAATCGCGGATGGCCGGTGCACGTCGAAGTTCAGCTCGACCATGACGTCCGTACCGCCCGCGATGGGCAGCGCGGTCGGGTACTCGGCCTTCGCCGCGAGTGCCTCGTCCCAGGTAGCGGGCCGAAGGAACTCCATGCGGGTGTCTCCTCAAGTCGTCGCCTGCCGGACGGGTGGGCACAGTGCCCGGAACTCGGTGTTCGGACCTCTCAACCGACCGCTTCGTCGCCTCCGCGTCGGGCCCCGGTCACCGGGCTGCGTCCGGCGGCGTGTCGCCCAGTGAACCGCCGGGACGGGGCCCACTGGCAGTCACCGATGGCATGAAGCCCCGGCTGTGCTCCCGCCCGGCATCCTGTACGTTCCTCTAAGGAGAGGAATGCGCAGCCCAGGTGTTCACCAGGTGCTACCTACGACCGTAATCCGGCCGTGATTCGCAAGCGACGGGCCCGTGATCCGGTCGCCCGTCCGGACGTGACGACAAGTACGGATGTTCGGGCACACTGTGACCCCCGACCGAACGCCCGGGCCTCCCCCGTTCGGCCCACCCCCAGCCCCGTCCCACCCTCAGCCCCCGTTAGGAGTCCGCGGATGCGTGTCCGTGACCTGCTCGCCCCCGGCGCCCCGCGACTGCGCCTGCTCGCGGCCGAGGACGAGCTGGACCGGCAGGTCAGCGGCGTCATGACCACGGACCTGCACGACCCCGGCCGCTACCTGCACGGCGGCGAGCTGGTGCTCACCGGCATGCTGTGGCGCACCGCCCCGGCCGACTCCGAGCGGTTCGTGCGGACCATCGTGGCCGGCGGCGCGGTCGCCCTGGCGGCCGGCGAGGCCGAGGTCGGTCCGGTGCCCGAGGACCTGGTGGAGGCCTGCCGGCGGCACCGGATGCCGCTGCTGGCCGTCCCCGACGACATCGCCTTCGGCACCGTCACCGAGTTCATCGGCCGCCAGGTCTCCGCCGACCGCGCCGCCGACCTCGCCGCCCTCGTCGACCGGCACCGCCTGCTGGTCTCGGCGGCCGGCGGCGGCGGCCTGGACGCGGTGCTGGACCTGCTCGGCGGCGACCTCGACCTCGACTGCTGGGTGCTCACCCCCACCGGCGCGGTGATCGCCGGCCCCGCCGACCGCCTCCCGGCCGAGGACCGCGACCAGCTGGTCCGCGCCCACCTCGGCGCCCAGCGCCAGCGCCGCCGCCCCCCGCACCGGGCCCGCCTGGCCGGCGGCTCCTACTCGCTGCTGCCCGCCCCGGCCTCGGCCGACCACCAGGCGCCGCTGGCCGACTGGGTGCTCGCGGTGGCCGGCGACGTCACCGAGTGGACCACCAAGCGCCAGCAGCTCGCCGAGAACCTGGCCCGGCTGGTCGCCGCCGAGCGCCACCGCCGGGACGAGGGCCGCCGGCTGCGCCGTCGCCTCGCCGACGAGGTGCTGGCCCTGCTCCAGCGCGACGCCGATCCGGCCGAGATCAGCCGCACCCTGTACGCCTCCTCGGCGATGGCCGCCCGCTACGAGAGCGTCGATCCCAAACCCCAGGCCCAGGACGGGTCCTGGCTGGTGCTCAGCGCCGAGGGCACCGGCCTGCCCGAGGGTGTGGTGCGCGCCGTCCTGGAGGAGGCGCTGGGCGGCACCACCGACCGCGCGCTGGTCGCCGGGGCCGGCTCCGGCGCCGTCGTGGTGCTGCCCGCCCTGGACGGCCCGGTGCCCGCCGAGACCCTGCGCGACCTGCTCGCCCCGCTGGAGGCGGGCCTCGGCTCGGAGGGCCGGATCACCCTCGGCGTCTCCGCCCCCGCCTCCGAGGCCGGCGGCCTGCGCGGCGCCCTGGAGGAGGCCCGGCACGCCCGCCGGATCGCCGCCGCCCGGGTCGGCCGGGTCTGCGTGGCGGGCCCCGAGGAGCTGGCCTCGCACGTGCTGCTGCTGGCGGCCGTCCCGGACGAGGTCCGCCGCGCCTTCCGCGGCCGGCTGCTGGACAAGGTGATCGCGTACGACATCGAGCACCAGGCGGACCTGGTCCGCACCCTGGAGGCGTTCCTGCGCTCGGACGGCTCCTGGACGCGCTGCGCCGCGCAGTTGCACGTCCACGTCAACACCCTGCGCTACCGGATCGGCCGGATCGAGGAGCTGACCGGCCGTGACCTCTCCCGGCTGGAGGACCGGGTGGACTTCTACCTGGCGCTCGAACTGGCCTGACGGCCGGGCCTGAGAGCCGTGCCCCACGCAGGAGGGGCCCGCCGCGAGTGCTCGCGGCGGGCCCCTCCTGCATGATCGTTACTGCTTGGGACTGCTGCGTGGGACTACTGCGGCGGGATGACCGAGGTCATCCACTCGAAGATGCTCGGCACCATGGTCTTCCACAGCTCGGTGGTGTGCGGGCCGTTGCTCTCCTGGACCTGGACCTTGGTCGGCTCCTTGGCCGCCGCCGCGATCGCCTGGCCGTCCTCCAGGCCGTCGCCCTTCTTGCCGCTGATGTAGAGGCTGACCTTCGGCGGCTGCTGGGCGCTCTTGAGGATGTTGACCGGGTTGTTGGCCTCGCGCAGCTTCGGGTCCTTGCCGACCAGGGAGTCGCTCTCGGACGCCGGGTCGTTGTAGCCGGACATCGAGATCGCGGCCCGGTACCGGTTGGGGTGCGCCAGGGACAGCTTGGCCGCGCAGTGGGCGCCGGCCGAGTAGCCGGCGATGCCCCAGCGGTCCGGGGACGGGTCGGCGCGGAAGTTGTCCATGATCATCTGCGGGACGTCCCGGGTGAGCCAGGCGTCGGCGTTGATCTTGCCGGGGATGTCGGTGCAGCCGGCGTCCTGGTGGTTGCCGAGGAGCAGGGTGCGCGGCGAGACCAGGATGAACGGGGAGACCTTGCCCTGCTGCATCAGCGGCTTGAGCTGCTCGGAGACCTTGAGGGTGCCGTACCAGGTGGAGGAGGAGCCCGGGTAGCCCGGGATCAGCTCGACCACCGGGAACTTCTTGTCCTTGAACGCCGGGTCGTTGTACTGCGGCGGCAGCCAGACCAGCACCTCGCCGTCGACCCCGGACACCTGGCCCTTGAGCTCGGTCTTCTGGACGTCGCCGGGCACCGCCGGGTCGCCCACGCCGGCGAACTTCTGGAGCGCCTTCGGCGGCTGCTTGGCCGCGTCGCCGCCGCCCTGGCCGGCGCCCTCCTTGCCCGAAGCGCCCTGGTCGGCCGGCGCCACCTGAGGCACGGCCCGGACGTGGTCACCGGTGCCGAGCAGGTCGTCCCAGTTGCCGTAGATCAGGTTGGCGTTGTTGACCATCACGAAGACCATCAGCACGGCCGTGATCTGGCAGAACATGATCATGACGAGCCTGGACAGGATCCGCACCGGGTTCGGCCCGCGGACCTTGCCCCAGTACAGGAGCGCCACCGCGATGGACACCGGCACCAGGATGACGGTGAGGATGAAGAATGGCGTACCTGTCAGTTGCATCAAGTTCTCGTATCCGGGTTGCTGGCCGCCCGGGCCCCACTCGCCCGAACGCACTCCAATGGCATTGGACGGCGCGGAACCGATGATCGGTTGCCATCCGAATCTGTGCGGAACCTGAGAGGAACATCACGTTTCCTGTGATGTTCCTGTTTCGGGTCGGCGCTAAGTCTGCCACCCGGACGGCCGTCGTCCGGACGAGATGTCCAGCGAACTTCCAGGAAGGTCCCCCGGGGCACCTTACCTCCCGCGTCGCGGGCGCCGCCGGGCGAGGCGGTGTCATCCACGTGCCGCCCGGCCAGAGAGACTATGGGGATGAGCACAACCCGCTTTCGCCCGTCCCGCCGTTTCTGGCCCGTCTGCGCCCTCCTGGCACTCGCGGTCACAGCGGCCGGTTGCAGCAGTACCGGAGGCCGCCGCGCCGAGGAGGCCCGCGCCAAGGCGTCGGCCGCCGGCGGCAGCGCCGTCACCACCCCGCGCTGGAAGGTCGCCATGGTGACCCACGCCGGGGCCGGCGACGCCTTCTGGGACAGCGTGCGCAAGGGTGCCGAGCAGGCCGCCGCCAAGGACAACATCACCTTCCTGTACTCCAACGACGCGCAGACCCAGAACCAGGTCCAGCTCGTCCAGGCCGCCATCGACCAGAAGGTCGACGGCCTGCTGGTCACCCTCGCCAAGGGCGACGCCATGGCCGACGTCCTCGGCAAGGCCAAGGCCGCCGGCATCCCCGTGATCACCGTCAACTCCGGCCAGGAGTACTCCGCCAAGTTCGGCGCGCTCACCCACATCGGCCAGGACGAGTCCACCGCCGGCCAGGCGGCCGGCACCGAGCTGGCCGGCCGCGGTCGCAAGAACGTGCTCTGCGTCATCCACGAGCAGGGCAACATCGGCCAGGAGCAGCGCTGCTCCGGCGCCCAGTCCAAGGCCGGCGGCGCCTTCCAGGTGCTGTACGTGGACGGCGTCAACATGCCCGACGCCCGCGCCGCGATCTCCGCCAAGCTCCAGGCCGACCCGGCCATCGACACCGTGCTCACCCTCTCCGGCCCGATGGCCGCCACCGGCCTCCAGGCCGTCCAGGACGTCCACCGCGCCGTCGAGCTCGACACCTTCGACCTGGGGCCGCAGGTGGTGGCCGGCCTCAAGTCCGGCTCCGTCGGCTTCGCCGTCGACCAGCAGCCCTACCTCCAGGGCTACGAGGGCGTCGACCTGCTCTGGCTGTACAAGTCCAACCTGGACATGCTCGGCGGCGGCAAGCCCGTCGCGACCGGCCCGCAGATCCTGACCAAGGACGACGCCGACGCGCTCGCCGAGTACGTCGCGAGGGGGACCAGGTGAGCACCACCGACGTCCTCGCCCAGGACCGCCCGGCCGCGCTGCGCCGCCTCCTCGCCCGCCCCGAGCTCGGCTCGCTGATCGCCGCCGTCGCGGTGTTCACCGTCTTCGCGGTGGCCGCCGAACCCTTCCTGCGGGTCTCCTCGCTGGGCACCGTGCTCTACGCGGCGTCCACCATCGGGATCATGGCCGTCCCGGTCTCGCTGCTGATGATCGGCGGCGAGTTCGACCTGTCGGCGGGCGTGCTGGTCACCACCGCCGCGCTGACCTCCTCGATGGTCTCCTACCAGTTCACCGCGGTGACCTGGGTCGGCACTCTGGTCTCGCTCGCCGTCACCCTGGCCGTCGGCGCCTTCAACGGCTGGATGCTCGGCCGCACCCGGCTGCCCAGCTTCATCGTCACCCTCGGCACCTTCCTGATGCTGACCGGTGCCAACCTCGGCGTCACCAAGCTGGTCTCCGGCACCGTCTCCACCAAGCCGATCTCCGACATGGAGGGCTTCGCCTCCTGTCGCTGGCTGTTCGCCTCCGAGGTCACCGTCGGCGGACTGACGATCAAGGCGACCGTCTGGTGGTGGCTCGGCCTGCTCGCGGTCGGCAGCTGGGTGCTGCTGCGCACCCGCTTCGGCAACTGGATCTTCGCCGTCGGCGGCGACGCGGACGCCGCCCGCGCGGTCGGCGTGCCGGTCGCCCGCACCAAGACCCTGCTCTACCTCGGTGTCGGCTTCGGCGCCTGGGTGCTCGGCCAGCACCTGCTGTTCTCCTTCGACACCGTGCAGTCCGGCGAGGGCGTCGGCAACGAGCTGATCTACATCGTCGCGGCCGTCATCGGCGGCTGCCTGATCACCGGCGGCTACGGCTCGGTGGTCGGCTCCGCGCTCGGCGCGCTGATCTTCGGCATGGCCAGCAAGGGGATCATCTACGCCCAGTGGAACCCGGACTGGTTCAAGTTCTTCCTCGGCGCGATGCTGCTGCTCGCCGCCCTGCTGAACGCGTACGTCAAGCGCCAGGCCGAACGGGGGCCCCGATGAGGACCGAACTGCTCGCCCTGGAGGGCGTCGGCAAGAGCTACGGCACCGTCCGCGCCCTCCAGGACGTCTCGCTCACCCTGCACGCCGGCGAGATCAGCTGCGTGCTCGGCGACAACGGCGCCGGCAAGTCCACCCTGATCAAGATCATCTCCGGGCTGCACCAGCACGACGAGGGCACCTACACCGTCGGCGGCGAGGAGGTCCGGCTCGACTCCCCGCGCCAGGCCCTGGACCGCGGCATCGCCACCGTCTACCAGGACCTCGCCGTCGTCCCGCTGATGCCGGTCTGGCGCAACTTCTTCCTCGGCTCCGAGCAGGGCCACCGCCGCTGGGGCGGCCTGCGCCTGGACGCCGAGGCGATGCGCGCCACCACCCGCGAGGCGCTCGCCCGGATGGGCATCGACCTGCACGACGTGGACCGCCCGATCGGCACCCTCTCCGGCGGCCAGCGCCAGTGCGTGGCGATCGCCCGGGCCGTGCACTTCGGCGCCAAGGTGCTCATCCTGGACGAGCCGACCGCGGCGCTCGGCGTCAAGCAGTCCGGAGTGGTGCTCAAGTACGTCACCGCCGCCCGCGACGCCGGGCTCGGGGTCGTCCTGATCACCCACAACCCGCACCACGCGTACCTGGTCGGCGACCACTTCACCC
The DNA here is from genome assembly GCF_040684355.1 of Kitasatospora sp. NPDC091276. Lineage (NCBI taxonomy): Bacteria > Bacillati > Actinomycetota > Actinomycetes > Kitasatosporales > Streptomycetaceae > Kitasatospora > Kitasatospora sp. NPDC091276. The sequence continues at coordinate 305,498 of NZ_JBFBFU010000001.1, forward strand.
TGCTCAAGCGGGGCCGGATGGCCGGCAGCCACCCGCGCGCCGAGATCGGCCTCGAACAGCTCACCACCGAGATGGCCGGCGGCTCCGACCTCGCCGAGCTCTCGCACGAGCTGGCCCGGCCCACCGAACCCCAGCCCCGCACCGAACCCCAGCCCCGTCCTGACCCCGAGCCCCGTGAGGAGCGTCCGTAGCCGTGACCAGCCCCCAAGGCAGCACCCGGCCGGCCGTCCTGCCCACCCTGCTCGGCCTCGGCCCCCGCGCCGAGCGCCGCCGCCGCGCCCTGCCCGCCGGGATACTGCGACTGCCCACCATCGGCGTCGACATCGGCGGCACCAAGGTGGTCGCCGGAGTGGTGGACGGCGAGGGCAAGGTGCTGGAGAAGCTGCGCACCGACACCCCCGACAAGAGCAAGAGCGCCAAGGTCGTCGAGAACGTCATCGTCGACCTGGTGCTGGAGCTCGCCGACCGGCACGACGTCCACGCCGTCGGCATCGGCGCGGCCGGCTGGGTCGACGCCGACCGTTCCACGGTGCTGTTCGCCCCGCACCTGAACTGGCGGGGCGAGCCGCTCCAGCAGGCGCTCAGCGAGCGGCTGCGCTTCCCGGTGATCGTCGAGAACGACGCCAACGCCGCCGCCTGGGCCGAATGGCGCTTCGGCGCCGGGCGCGGCGAGGACCACATGGTGATGCTCACCCTGGGCACCGGCATCGGCGGCGCCGTCGTCCGCGACGGCTACGTCGACCGCGGCAAGTACGGCCTGGCGGGCGAGTTCGGCCACATGCAGGTGCTGCCCGGCGGCCACCGCTGCCCGTGCGGCAACCGCGGCTGCTGGGAGCAGTACTCCTCCGGCAACGCGCTGGTGCGCGACGCCCGCGAACTCGTCGCCGAGGAGTCCCCGGTGGTGCAGCCGCTGCTCGCCCGGGCCGGCGGCACCGTCGAGGGCATCACCGGACCGCTGGTCACCGAGGCCGCCCGGGCCGGCGACCCGACCGCCACCGAACTGCTCTACGAGGTCGGCACCTGGCTCGGCGTCGGCATCGCCAACCTGGCCGCCGCGCTCGACCCGGGCCGCTTCGTCATCGGCGGCGGCGTCTCCGAGGCCGGCGACCTGCTGCTCGGCCCGGCCCGGGACACCTTCCGCCGTACCCTCACCGGGCGCGGCTTCCGGCCCGAGGCCAGCATCGTGCACGCCGCACTCGGCAACGAGGCCGGCCTGGTCGGCGCCGCCGACCTCGCCCGGCAGGTCGCCCGCCGGTTCCGCACCATCAAGCGGCGCAGGGTCGAGCGCAGCGGCGTCTGAGCCCTTTCGCCTGATTCGGTTCCGTCAACTACCGGTTGGTAGCGGTGCGGTGTGATTGTCGGGAGCATGCCTCCTGTGAGACAACGGAGTTGACGTCGACTCAGGAGGACTCGGATGAGGGCTCTGGCCCGGATCGCACCACCGCTGCTGCTCGCCACCGCCCTGGTCTGGTCCTGCGCCGGACCGGCCGGGGCGGCGGGGGCAGCCCCGCCGCCGAAGGCCCCCGAGGCGGTGGGCCGGGGCGGAGCGGTGGCCAGCGTCGACGCCGACGCCACCGCGGCCGGCATCGAGGTACTGCGCAAGGGCGGCAACGCGGTCGACGCGGCGGTCGCGACCGCGGCCGCCCTCGGCGTCACCGAGCCCTACTCCTCCGGCATCGGCGGCGGCGGGTACTTCGTCTACTACGACCACGCCAGCGGCCGGGTGCACACCATCGACGGCCGCGAGGTGGCCGGCCGCACCGCCGACAGCGGGCTGTTCCTGGAGGACGGCAAGCCGCTGGCCTTCGCCGACGCCGTCACCAGCGGCCTGTCCGTCGGCGTCCCCGGCACCGCCGCCACCTGGGACACCGCCCTGCGCCAGTGGGGCACCCGCACGCTCGCCGACGCCCTCGAACCCGCCGAGCGGATCGCCGACAACGGCTTCGTCGTCGACCAGACCTTCCGCGGCCAGACCGCCGACAACTACGACCGGTTCAAGGACTTCCCGGACACCGCCAAGCTCTACCTGCCCGGCGGCAAGCCCCCCGAGGTCGGCACCGTCCTGCGCAACCCCGACCTCGCCGCCACCTACCGGCTGCTGGCCAAGGACGGCGTCAAGGCCTTCTACCAGGGCGAGCTTGGCAAGGACGTGGCCAACACCGTCCAGCACCCGCCGGTCGACCCGGCCTCCGGCCGCAAGGCCCGCCCCGGCAAGATCGACACCGCCGACCTCGCCGCCTACCAGGTCCGCCGCCAGGCGCCCACCCACGTCCCGTACCGCGACTACGACGTCTACTCCATCGCCCCCTCCAGCTCCGGCGGCACCACCGTCGGCGAGGCGCTCGGCATCCTGGAGGACGGCGACCTCGGCGCGTACAGCGACACGCAGTACTACCACCACTTCCTGGACGCCTCCCGGATCGCCTTCGCCGACCGCAACCGCTGGGTCGGCGACCCGGCCTTCGGCGACGTCCCCACCAGGGAGCTGCTCTCCGCGCGCTACGCCGCCTCCCGGGCCTGCCTGATCAGCCCCGACCGCGCCCTCACCAGCCCGCTCGCCCCAGGCGACCCGCGCCACCCCGCCGACTGCGCCGAGGCCGGCCCCGCCGTCGCCGAGCCCTACGAGGGCCCCAACACCACCCACCTCAGCGTGGCCGACCGCTGGGGCAACGTCGTCTCCTACACCCTCACCATCGAGCAGACCGGCGGCAGCGGCATCACCGTCCCCGGCCGCGGCTTCCTGCTCAACAACGAGCTCACCGACTTCGACTTCACCCCGCTCACCCCGGGCGTCCCCGACCCCAACCTGCCCGGCCCGGGCAAGCGGCCGCGCTCCTCGATCTCCCCGACCATCGTGCTGCGCGACGGCGAACCGCTGCTCGCCACCGGCAGCCCCGGCGGCGCGACCATCATCACCACCACCCTCCAGGTGCTGCTCGGGCGGCTCGACCGGGGCCTGAGCCTGGAACAGGCCATCGCCGCACCGCGCGCCAGCCAGCGCAACACCGTCGCCACCCAGGCCGAGCCCGGCTTCCTGGCGCTGCCCGAACGGGCCGCGCTGGAGGCGCTCGGGCACAGCTTCACGTCCGTCGCCGAGATCGGCGCCGCCACCGGCGTCGAACGGCTGCCGGACGGGCGGTGGGTGGCCGCGGCCGAACCGGTCCGGCGCGGGGGCGGCTCCGCGGCGGTGGTCCGGCCCACGGGCTGACCGGGCCGCAGGCCGGCCGGGCCGTACTGTCGGTGCCGGGCGGTATGTTCGGGGTGGGCGTCCCCTCGGGGGGTGCCCACCCCTCGTCTCGACCGAAGCACCCGTCCGTACCGAACCACCGGGAAGGCCGCCCGCCGTGACCGTCCGCATCGCCACCTGGAACATCAACTCCGTCACCGCGCGGCTGCCCAAGCTCCTGGAGTGGCTGGAGAGCGCCAAGCCCGACGTGCTCTGCCTCCAGGAGCTCAAGTGCGCGGCCGACGCCTTCCCGTACGAGGAGGTGCGCGCCCTCGGGTACGAGACCGCGGCCCACGGCACCGGCCGGTGGAACGGCGTCGCGATCGTCTCCCGGATCGGCCTGGACGACGTCGTGCGAGACCTGCCCGGCCAGCCCGGCTACCTCGCCGACGGCGCCCTGCTGCCCGACGTCGAGCCGCGCGCCGTCGCCGCCACCTGCGGCCCGGTCCGGGTCTGGTCGGTCTACGTGCCCAACGGCCGCGAGGTCGACCACGCCCACTACCGCTACAAGCTGGAGTGGCTGCAGGCGCTGCGCACGGCCGCCACCGAGGACGCCGCCGGGCCCCGCCCGTTCGCCGTCCTCGGGGACTTCAACATCGCTCCCGCCGACGAGGACGTCTACGACGTCGCCGCCTTCGAGGGCCTCACCCACGTCACCCCCGCCGAGCGGGCCGCGCTGGAGGCCCTCGGCGAGGTGGGCCTGCACGACGTGGTGCCGCGCCCGCTCAAGTACGACCGCCCCTACACCTACTGGGACTACCGCCAGCTGGCCTTCCCCAAGAACCGGGGCATGCGGATCGACCTCACCTACGCCAACAAGCCGTTCGTGGACGCCGTCACCGACAGCTACGTGGACCGCGAGGCCCGCAAGGGCAAGGGCACCTCGGACCACGCGCCGGTCGTGGTGGACCTCGACCTGTGAATCACCCTGGGTGAGGGGTGGTAACCCGAACGGTCCCGACCGGTGGCCGGGGCCGGGCGGGCTGCCTACTGTCGGGCATAACCGGGTGCAGTTGTTCGACCACGTGGACATCGGAGTCCCCCCGGCTGCGCCCGAGAATCCCGGAGGTTCCGGCATGCGCCCCATGCGTACGGCCGCCGCCGCCCTGATCGGCGCGACGGTGCTGACCGGCCTGACGGCCCCCCTCGCATCCGCCAGGGACGGCTCGGCCTCGGTCAGCCCGCCCCAGGCCGCACCGGGCCAGACCGTGAAGCTCACGGTCTCCTGTGAGAAGTCGGACAAGCCCGACGCCAAGACCATCACCGCCCACTCCGCCGCGTTCGAGGGCGGTCCGGCCACTCTCACCCTGGGCTCCGACGGCAAGCACAGCGGCTCGGCCCGGCTGGCCGGCCAGCACTCTGGGGACAACAGGATCGACGGCACCTGCCCGGACGGCGGGGCGTTCTCCACCAAGGTCGCGGTCGCCGGCGTCCCGGTCGCCGGCTCCGACAGGGGCTCCGACAAGGGCTCCGAGAAAGGGCCTGAGAAAGGGCCTGAGAAAGGCGCCGAGAAGGGTCCCGAGAAAGGCCTCGGCGACTGGGGCAAGGCGGCCGGCGAGTGGGCGGGCTCGCTCGGCCAGTCCGGCGCCGGCGGCCAGCAGGTCGCCCCGCACGGCGCCGTGAACACCGGCCTCGGTGGTTCGGTCGCGGCCGATCCGGCGGAGCTGGCCGGGGGCCTGGCCCTGGTGGCGGGCGGCGTCGGAGGCTTCTGGCTGCTGCGGCGGCGCGGTGCCTGATGGGCACCGCCGCCGTTCTGTTTTCCCCGCGCGCCGTCGGACCCTGACCGGGCCGACGGCGCACAGACGTGTCAGCCGGCCTGCGGCGCGGGCTTCCGCTGCTGCTGAGGCCCGTGCCCGGTTTCCTGCCCGTGCTTGTTCTCGTGCCCGAGTTCGAGCTGACGGTGCCCGTGCTCGTGCTCGTGCTCGTGCCGGAGGGTGCCGCTGGCCAGCAGGTACTGGGCCAGGACGTACGTCGCCATGATCCAGAACTGATGCCCCGGCAGCTCCCGCCACTTCGCCAGCTGGGTGGCGATCAGTGTGTCGGACAGCAGGAACAGCGCCCCGCCCAGCCCGGTCCGCCAGCCCAGCCCGGCCGAGGTGACGGCCGTGGAGGCGAGCAGCAGGCTGTAGCCGGCCACCGGGATCCGCAGGTCCCCGAGGTCCGGCCAGAGCTGCCCGACCATGGCCACCCAGGCGGTCGCGTACGCGGCCGCCACCACCAGGGCCCGCCGACGGTCGGTCAGCGCCCCGCGCCGGACGAACATCGTCACGTAGCAGACGTGCGCCGCCGCGAACGAGCCCATCCCGGCCAGGAACGCGGTGTCGTTCTTCAGCTGGAGCAGCACGTCCCCGCCCGCGCTCAGCAGCAGTGCCGGGGCCAGCGGCTTCGGCGCCCGCCGCCCGGCGGTGGCGGCCGCGGCGACGCTGTGCGCGGCCAGCAGCGGCATCAGGGCCGGCTTGGTGGCGTTCTGCAGCACGGACGCGCCGGAGGCGATCGCGCCCAGGTGCGTCGCCGAGGCGGCCGCGAAGCCGCCGAGCAGGCCGGCGGCCGAGCGCAGGCGGCCGCCGAGGACGGCACGGGTGGTCGTACGGATGCTCATGCGGCTGCTGACCTCCGGGGTCGGGCGGTGGGGGAGTGGGACGAACCCTAGGCGACCCGCCGGTGCGGCGGAAGAGCGGGTTACCGGTGCGTAACCCGGGTGGTGCGGGGCGGGCGACGGCGCGGCGGCGGGTGCGGGCCGGCGGGTGGCGTAGCGGAGGGCGGCCGGTCACTTCGGCGCACGGCCGGTTGCTGCCACCGGGTGACCCGGCCACCGTCTAGTCTGGTCCCCGACATGGAGCAGCAGGAGTACGCGGTCGGCGCCACCCGGGTGGCCACCGGCAGGCCGGACGGGCGCACGGGCGGGACGGGGCGGAGGACCACCGACGCCCTCCTCGCCGTACGCGAACCCGCGGCCGGACCGGCACCCGAAGCCGTGTCCGGCCCCCGTGCTGACGCCGCGCCGACCAGGCCCGCGCCGGAGCCGGGCGCCGCCTCCGCACTCTCGCCCGACCCGGGCCTGCTCCGGCTCGCCCACTGGTTCGCCGCCGCCACCCCCGGCACCGCCGACGACCTGTGCGCCGCCTCCTTCGGCCTCTACCCGGCCCGCCATCTCGGCGCCCCCGCCGAAGCGGCGCCCGACGCCGACGTCAGCTGGTGGCACGGCCCCACCGCGCACGCCACCGCCGCCCTGCGCTCCCGGGAGCCCCGCCCCGTCGGCGGTCTGCGCCGCGCCCGGCGGGACGCCTCCGCGCTGCCCGTCGTCCGGTCAGGTGCCAAGCCGGGCAGGCCCGGCAGGCACCGCAAGCCCGAGCGCACCCGCCCGGTGCCGGGCGCGCAGGATCGTTCCGGCCAGGACCTTCCGATACCGGCCCCGGCCCTGCCCGTCGCGGACGTCTCCGCCCCGGCCCTGCCCGTCGTCGACCTGCCCGCCGCCGAACGCCGGATCGCCGCCCGGCTGCTGCTCGCCCACCCGCTGGTCACCGCCTCCGGCCCGCACGCCGACGGCTTCCCGCTGATCCGCCGTCACCGCGACTGGCTCGTCGAACGCTTCGACGCCCTGCTCGGCTACCGGCTCGTCGTCGGCCCCTGGCACGCCCGGCTCTGCAAGGCCGGCCTCGGCCCCGGCGCCGCCCGCCGCCTCGAACACCCCGCGACCGGCGCCCCGTTCACCCCCGCCGGTTACGCCCAACTCGCTCTCGCCCTCGCCCTGTTGGTCGACGCCCCCGAGCAACTGCCGTGCGGGCGACTGCTCGACGCCATGCGCGCCGCGGCGCCGGGCCTCGCCGCCGACCCGGCCGACCGAGCGATGGCCCTCGCCGCGCTCGCCGACTGGCAGGTCCTCGGCGACCTGCCGGCCGACCCGGCCGACCCGGCCGACCCTGCCGTCCGGGCCGCCGTACTGACCGTCGACCGCGAACTCGCCCGCGCCGTCCCGGCCGGTCCGCCCGCCCTCGCCGACGACGCCGCCGACCTGATCCGCCGCGCCGCCGACGCCGAACCCGCCACCGCCGTGCGCCGTCTGCTCGCCGAGACCCCCGCCGTCCTCGACGCCGACCTCCCCGAGGACCGGAGCGCCTGGCTGCACGAGCACCGGCTGAGCGGCCCGGCCGCGCTCGCCGACTTCCTCGGCCTGGAGACCGAGCTGCGGACCGAGGGCGTCGCCCTGCTCGACCCGGCCGACGAGCTCACCGACCTCGTCTTCCCCGGCGCCGGCCCCCTGCCGCAGGCCGCCCTGCTGCTGCTCGAACGCCTGGTGGAGGAAGTCCGCCCGCTGCCCGGCGAGAGCACCACCGGCGGCGACGTCCCGATCCCCGACGCGCTGATAGACGGCCTCCTCGGCGACATCGCCGACGAGTACGGCCTCCCGGCCCGCTGGCGCCGCGACTACCTCGCCGACCGGACCGCGCTGCGCCGCGACGCCCTCGACCTGCTCCACAACCTCGGCCTGATCACCCCCACCCCCCGCGGCAGCCGCCCCCCGGGCTGGCTCCTGCGCCCGCCCGCCGCCCGCTACGCCCCCGCCCCGGACTTCCACCCCGTACCCGGCACCGGCCGCCACTCCCGCCCCGCGCCGGCCGGGGCCCGGGAGCAGCGGCGCGCCTGAGGCCGGTTCGCCGCCCAGCTCCGCTGTCGCGCCTCGCCGCTCCGCCGTCGCCGGAAAGGCGGAAGCACCGCGTCCGGGGGCGGACGGCGGTGCTGAAGGGGTGGATCGGACGGTCAGTCGGTCTCTTTCTCTCCGGTCGCTTTCTCGCGGGTCACTTTCTCGCGGTGGCCGTGGTGGCGGCGAGGGTGCCGTGCTGGACGGTCTCGACGGTGGCGCCGACGCCGAAGGTGCCGAGGGCGATGGAGGCGAGGACGGCGGTGGCGGCGAGGAGCCGGCGGTGGCGCCGGGGGAGCGGGAAGCGCGGTTCCTGGTAGGGCGCCTGAGGGCTGGCGTTCATGACAGGGAGGGTTCCAGGGTGGTGTGAACGGTCGGTACGCGCGGGTGAAGTCCGGGCGGGGGTTGGGCGTCGGTTGGCCGCGTACGCCCCACCCGCGCGGGTGGGGCGTACGCGCTGGTCAGCGGCGTGGTGTGCGTTCGGCGAGGGCCTCGCCGACGGCGACCCGGACGGCGTCGCGCAGGCCGTGCACGGGGTGCAGGCGGGACGGGCCGGCGGCCGGGTCCTCGCGGAGCTCCTTCACTAGGGACACGCAGAGCAGCAGCATCACGACCACGAACGGCAGCGCGACCAGGATCGTCGCGTTCTGCAGCGCGGTGAGCCCGCCGGCCAGCAGCAGGGCGGCGGCGACCCCGCCCATCAGCACGCCCCAGACGACCACGAGCCAGGTGCGCGGGTGCAGCGAGCCGCGGCTGGAGAGCGAGCCGAGGACGAGGGAGGCGGAGTCGGCGCTGGTGATGAAGAAGGTCATCACCAGCAGCACGGCGACGACGCTGGTGGCGGAGCCGAGCGGCAGCGAGCGCAGCATCTCGAACAGCGAGGCCTCCGCGCCCTTCGGGATGGTCGCGACCAGGTCGGCCGTGCCTGTGGTGACCAGCCGGATCGCGGTGCCGCCCATCACGCAGAACCAGATCACGGTGGCCCCGCTGGGCACCAGCAGGACGCCGAGCAGGAACTGCCGGATGGTGCGGCCGCGGGAGATGCGGGCGATGAAGGTGCCGACGAAGGGGGCCCAGGAGAGCCACCAGGCCCAGTAGAAGATCGTCCAGGAGCCGAGCCAGCTCTCGTCGGTGAAGGCCCCGGTCTGGGTGGACATGCCGAGCAGGTCGGAGAGGTAGCCGCCGACGGTGGAGGGGATCGCGTCCAGCGTGAACACCGTCGGGCCGAACACGAAGACGAAGAGCATGATCAGCGAGGCCAGGACGACGTTCGCGGTGGAGAGCCACTTGACGCCCTTGTGGACGCCGGAGAAGGCGGAGAGCACGAAGGCGGCGGTCAGCGAGCCGATGATGATCAGCTGGGCGTTCTGGGTGTTGCGCACGGAGGTGATGTAGCCGAGGCCGTCGGCGACCTGGAGCGCGCCGAGGCCGAGGCTGGTGGCGGAGCCGAAGACGGTGGCGAAGACGGCCAGCAGGTCGATCGCGCGCCCGGCCCAGCCGTCGGCGCCGCGCTGGCCGATGAGCGGGACGAAGGCGGCGGAGATGCGGTTGCCGCGGCCCTTGCGGAAGGTGGTGTAGGCGAGGGCGAGGCCGCCGACGGCGTAGATCGCCCACGGGTGCAGCGTCCAGTGGAACAGCGAGAACTCCAGGGCCTGCTGGGCGGCGGCCGCGCTCTGCGGTTCCAGGCCGGAGCCGGGCTGCGGGGTGGCGAACAGCTGGAGCGGCTCGCCGACGCCGTAGAACATCAGGCCGATGCCCATGCCGGCGCTGAACATCATGGCGACCCAGGCGAGGGTGGAGAACTCGGGTTCGTCGTCGTCGCGGCCGAGCCGGATGCGGCCGAAGCGGCTGAAGGCGAGCAGCACGGTGAGGACGAGGAAGACGTCGGCGGCCACCACGAACAGCCAGCCGAAGTTGTGCAGGACCCAGCCGAGCGCGCTGCTGGAGGTCCGGCCGAGCGAGTCCTCGGCGAAGACTCCCCAGGCGACCACGGCCAGCACCAGGGCGGCGCTGATCCCGAACACCGCCCGGTCGGCGGGCAGGGTCGCGGCGGGTTCGTCGGGCTCCTCCGCGCGTTGGTCGGGCTGCGGCGGCTGGCTGCTCATCGGGTGGACTCTCCTGCCTCGGGGCGGACGTGGGCTTCGGCGACATCGGCGGATTAAAGCTGCATGTCGCACTATGTCCAGTTCGTGCCGCGAGGGGCGGGAGGGCGCGCCGGGGAGGCGGAGGGTGGGGACTTACGTCCCGTCAGGCCGGGTGCTGATGGGCCGGGGCGCGCGCGGCGGGCCGGAACCACGGGCGGAAGCCGTCCGGCACCGGGGAGTTGAGCCGGCTGCCGCGTCTGACGGGTCAGGGCCGGTGGGCGCCGGACGGGACCTCGTACGGCGCCGGGTACGGCGTCTCGTACGGGTTCAGCACCAGCCGCACCACGTCCTCCAGCCGCCGCCGGGCGTCGCCGAGGGTGGTGCGCCCGGTCACCCAGGCGGTCAGCTCGCCCTGCCAGGCGTGGGCGACGATGTGCCGCACCAGGTCGCTGGCGGCGGCCGGCACCTCGGTCGTCACCGCCTGGAGGGCGGTGCTGTCGGCCCGGGCCATGCCCTGCAAGGTCTCGCTGGCGAACGGATCGGTGGAGGCGGCGACGGCCACCCGCAGCCGGGCCAGCTCGGGCTGGCGCTGGTAGGCCCGCATCCCGCCGCGGACGAAGCGGACCGCCCGGTCGGTGGCCCCCAGCCCGGCGCGCGGGCCGCGCAGCTCCGCCACCAGGTCGGCCAGCAGCAGGCGGTGCCATTCGGCGATCGCCGCGGCCAGGAGGTGGTCCTTGGAGGAGAAGTAGCGGTACGCCGTCCCCAGGGCGACTCCGGACCGCTCGCAGACCTGTTTCATCTGCAGCCGTTCGACGCCGATCTCGTTCACCAGGGCGAGCGCGGCCGCGATCAGGCTTCCGCGGCGTTCGAGCTGGCGCGGAGACATCGCCTCCACCGGCCGTGGTGACAGGTCAACCTTGGTCACCCGCACCATGATACGGGCCGGGGCCGCTCAGGAGTATGACGCCGACCGGCCCCCTTGCGTTCGCCGTGCGGTCACCGTCGCCGGGGTCCGGGCCGCCGGCCCGTTCCGCCGGGGCCCGCGCTGCCCCGCCCCGCGTCGCCCCGCGCCGTCCCGTCCCGCGCCGGGTCAGCGCAGCCGGCGGATCAGCGACTCCTGCACGGCGGAGGCGACCAGCCGCCCGTCCCGGTCGTAGAACTCGCCGAGCGACAGCCCCCGGCCGTCCGAGGAGGACGGGCTGCGCTGGGCGAACAGCAGCCACTCGTCGGCCCGGAACGGGCGGTGGAACCACATCGCGTGGTCGAGCGAGGCGATCAGCAGCCGGGGCGGCTCGGTGCGCTGGAAGAAGTTCGGCTGCTCGTGCAGCCCGGCGGTGGAGGCCAGCGTGAGGTCGGAGAGGTAGGTGAGCGCGCAGACGTGCAGGAGCGGGTCGCCCTCGGGCAGCGGGGAGGCGATACGCAGCCAGACGAACTGCTGCGGCATCCCCGGCACGGACGCCGGCACGCCCGGCGCGTCCGGCGGGACGAAGCGCAGTTCGAGGTCGCGGAAGCCGCCGGTGCCGGTGATCGCCGCGCGCAGGGCCGGGTCCCAGAGCGAGAAGGCGTCCGGCAGGGTCTCCGGCCCGGGCAGCGGCGGCATCGTGCGGTGGCGGTCGGTCGCGGTCTCGGGGCGTTTGAAGGAGGCGGAGAGGGTGAAGATCGCGTTCTGGTTCTGCACCGCCGTCACCCGGCGGGTGGTGTAGGAGACGCCCTCGCGGACCCGTTCGACCTCGTAGCGGATCGGCTGGGACGGGTCGCCGGGCAGCAGGAAGTAGCCGTGCAGCGAGTGCACCGCACGCGGGCCCTCGCAGGTGCGGCCGGCGGCGGTGAGTGCCTGCGCGGCGACCTGTCCGCCGAAGGCGCGCATCGGCGCCCCGGCGTGGCAGCGGCCCCGGAACGTGTTCTCGTCCAGTCGTTCCAGCTCCAGCAGTCCGGCGAACGAGCCGGCCGGGCGGTCGGCCCGGATTTCCTGTTCGGTCAGGTCGGTCACGGGCCCATAGTGGCAGAATTCCGCCGCGCCGCGATGTGACCTGGGTAACGCCCGGGGGCTCCGGCGTCCGGTAGAACCTGTTCCAGTGCGGTCGCGGCCCGACGGATTGTCAGTGCCCTCACCTAGCGTGTTCGACATGACGCAATCCGCACACGCGTACGCCTATCTGCGCCCGTCCGCCGTCCTCGACGGCGCCGACGGCCGGCGCCTCGACCTGGCCACCTCCGGCGGCGCCACCCCGCTCGGGGAGGCGGCCAACCCGCGCTTCTTCGCGGGCTTCCTGGCCGACCCGGCGCCGGCCGCCGCCGCGCTGCTCGCGGTCGCGGACGTCGCCGCCGCGCGGTACTACCAGCCGCAGCTGCGCGCCTCGCTCGACCCGGTGGTCACCGCCAACGGGGACCGGCTGCGCTTCGAGTCGTTCTCCGGTTGCTGCGGCGTCTACGCCCGGCTCGACGTGCTCCAGGCCGGCCTCGACGGCGACGAGATCGGCCACGGCACCACCAACGTGGACGTCAACAACCCGTTGCGGGAGGCGCTGAGCAGGATCGGCCCGACCGACCCGCTGCACCTCGCGGTCGGGCCGGACGCGCTGGAGGTCACCAGCTTCGACGGGCCGCTGGTCGAGAAGAAGGTGCCGTTGCCGCAGCGCTGGCTGCGCGGCTTCGCCGAGACCCAGGTCGTCGCCGCCGGCTTCGACCTGCGCGCCGAACTGCCCGCCGCCGAGGCGGTCCGCTTCCTGCGCTCGCTGCCGCGCGGCGGCCGCTCCAGCACCGCCTGGGTCGTCCCGGCCGGGCGGACGCTGCGGCCCACCACCCGGCCGGTGCCCGGCGCGGTCTGCCTGCCCGGGCCCGACCGGCTGGTGGCGCTCCAGCGGGTGCTGCGGCACGCGCTCGCCCTGCGGGTGTACGGCCCGGTCGCCGCCACCGGCCCGGCCGCCTCGGCGTGGGAGGTGGTCCTGCCCGGCATGCGGCTCACCCTGACCCTCTCGCCCGACGCCTCCCGGGGCTTCTCCGGCGAGGGCGGGGTGCTCGGCGCGCTCGCCACCGGCACCGCCGAGCAGGACGCCGACCTCGTCGCGGTGCTGCTCGCCTGGGAGCCGCGGGTCGAGGTCGCCGACCTGGCCGAGCAGTCCGGGCTCAGCCACGAGCGGGTCCGCTCCGCGCTCACCCGGCTCGGCACCGCCGGGCAGATCGGCTACGACACCGCCGAGGCCGCCTACTTCCACCGCCAGCTCCCGTACGACGCCGGGCGGGCCGAGGCCGCCAACCCGCGGCTGCGCGCCGCCCGGGCCCTGGTCGCGGCGGGCGCGGTGCGGCTGGAGCCGGGCGGTACGACGGCCGTCGTCACGGTGGACGACCACATCCAGCGGGTGCGTACGGACGAGGCGGGGCGCCTCGGCTGCACCTGCCTCTGGTGGGCCAAGTACCGCGGCGGGCGCGGTCCGTGCAAGCACGCGCTGGCGGTCGCGATGGTGCGGGAGGCGGCCCGGCGGGCGGCCGGGGAGCGGGTTTCGACGGTCGCGAAGGAGATCCAGGCGTGAGCGGGGTGGCACAGGTGTCGGAAGCGGTGCAGGAGTCGGAAGTGGTGCAGGAATCGGTAGGGGTACAGGAGTCGGTAGGGGTGCGGACGCCGGAAGCGGGGCAGGGCGCGACCGCGGTCGAGGACCTGCTCGCCGCCGTCCGGGGCGGGCGGATGCCGCAGATACCGGCGCTGGTCGCCGCGCTGGACCAGACGCAGCGCCGGAAGTGCCTGCCCGCGCTGAAGGCGTTGCGCAAGGAACTGCGCGAGGAGTGGTCGAAGGAGGCGCTCGCCACCAAGGGCGCCCTGATGCTGGCCGGCACCGGCTGCCACACCGGCCCGGCCGGCGCCGCCACCTGGCTCGGCGCCCGCGACTTCACCTCGCGCGACTGGACCAACCACCCCGCGTTGGCCCAACTCGTCGCGGCCCAGCCGGTGGAGTGGCAGATCGAGGTGGCCACCCGGCTCGCCGACCGGCCGGCGCCGGGCTGGGGTTGGCCGCTGTACCCGGTGATCGAGGCCGTGGTGCGCCGCACCGGCTGTGCGGTGCCGCAGAGCGAGGCCTTCGTCCGCGAGTGGGTGGAGCGCAAGCGCCGGGGCGGCCCACGGCCCACCCTGGTCGAGCTGCTGCGGGCCGACTCGTTCACTCCGGTGCTGCTGCCCCGAGTGTTCGAACTCGCCGACATCGGCGGCGGGTTGTCCCTGCGGTTCAGCCCCCGCCCCGGGGACGCCCTGACGGAGGCGATCGCCGAACTCGCCGCCGCCGGCGACCTCGACCGGGCCGACCTGATCGACCGCTGCCTGGCCCGGCTGCTGCGCGGCGGCAAGCAGGCCGACCAGCGGTTCTTCCTCGACGTGCTGCGGGCCTTCGCCCTGACACCGCAGGAGTACGCCGCCCGGGTCCGGGACGTGGTGCCGCTGCTGGACGGGCTGTCGGTGGTCGCCGGGCACGCCCAGGACGTGCTCGCCGGGCTGGACGAGGCCGGGCTGATCGAACCCGAGGTACTGGTCGAGTCCTCCGCGGTGGTGCTGTTCCGGGCCGAGAAGAAGCTCGTCCGCGCCCAACTCGGCTGGCTGGAGCGCGCGGCCCGGCGCGCACCCGGGCGGTCCGGGCCGGTGGTGCTCGCGGCCGCCGAGGCGTTCGGGCACCCGGACCAGGCCGTCCAGGAGCGGGCGCTGAACGTGGTGGCCCGCCACCTGCGCGCGGCCGGGGAGGCCGTCCTGCCCGAACTGCGGCTCGCCGCCGAGGCGCTGAACCCCGCCCACCACCGGCGCGCCGGCGAACTGTTCGGCGCACCGGTCGGTGGCGACGGCGACGACGACCCGGACACCGGGTGGAACGAACTCCTCCCGCCCGCCCCCCAGCCCCTCCCGATCGGCCCGCCGATCGCCTCGGCGGCCGAACTCGCGCAGGAGCTGTCCGCCCTGCTCGCCGCCGACGAGCCGGAGCCGGCGGTCTTCGAGCGCGTGCTGGACGGCCTGGTCCGCCAGGCCCACCAGAACCGGGCGGCGCTCGCCGAGGCGCTGGAGCCGGTCCGGCGGGTCCACCCGTGGAGCGGCGTCGGCCGGTGGCACGACTGCTCGCCCCGGGACGTCCTCCACGTCGCGGCCGCGGTGGCCGGCGAGACACCGCCGCACCGGATCTGGGACTTCCTCGGCGGCAAGAAGAAGCACTCCCCGCTGCGCGGCCAGAACAACACCGCGCAGGGCACCGCCCTCGCCGCCCGGCTGGAGGAGGCCGCCTGGCAGGTGACCGCCGACCGGCCGCCCTACCTGCTGGCCATCCCGACCGACACCACCGGGGCGCTCGACCCCGGCACGTTGGTCGAACGCCTCGCCGGGTACCAGGCGGCGGGCATCACCCCCGGCCGGGCCGACCTGTGCGCGGCCCTGCTGCGGGTCGGCCCCCGCGCCGACGCCGGGGTGTTGCGTGCCGCCGAGGCGCTCACCTCGCCGTCCGGGCGGTGGGTCGCCCAGTGGCTGCGCACCGGCGGCCTGCCCGACCAGCCGTCCGAGCGGGTGCTGTTCGCCCCCGGCCGGGGCTCGAAGCACGGCCACCAGTACGCGGACCGCTGGTGGGAGGACGTCCGGCGGGTGGCCGTCGCCCAGCCCGGCATCGGGGCCGGCCCGAAGGGCCCGGACGGCGAGCGGCTCGCCCCCGAGTTCCGGGCGCTGCTGGAGGGCACCGAGCCGAGCGTGGCCCGGGCCCGCAAGGTGGGCGGCTGGACGTGGCGGCCCACGGCGCACTGGGCCGCGATGCTCCCCTGGCACCGGGAGGAACTGGCGGCCCGGTGGCTCGACCACTTCGCCGCGGGCGCCGACCGCGACGAGCGCGACACGGGCCGGCTGCTGCCCGCTCTCGCCGAGGCCGGCGGCCCGGCCGGGCTCGCCCTGCACCTGGCGCTGGCCTACGGCCTGGGCGCCCGGCACACCGAGGACCGGACGGCGGCCGTCGACGCCCTGCTGGTGCTCGCCGCCCGCGGCGACCTGGACGGCGCGCAGCTCGGCCGCGAACTCGGCGCGCTGGTCGACTGCGGCGCGGTGAAGCTCAACCGGCTCGCGGCGGCGCTCACCCTCGCCGCCGGGACGGGCGCCTACGGCACGGTCTGGTCGGTGCTCGGGCCCGCGCTGCCGGCCCTGCTGGGCGGCGAGGGCACGCCCGCCCGGGGCCTCGGCGACCTGCTCGCCCTCGCGGCGGACTGCGCCCGGCGCACCCGCGCCCGGGGGCCGGTGGCCGAGGTGACGGCGACGGCGGAGCAGGGCGGATCGAGCCGCCTGGTCAAGGAGGCCCGCGCCCTGCGGGACGTCCTGGCGGGGTGACACCGCGGCCGCCAGCAGGGCGAGGAGCACCACCGGGTGACGGCGGATCGCTGGCGGCGTCGGGTCACGGCCTAGGGTGGGCGGGACTTTCGCCCGCCCCGTCCCACCGGAGTGCTCGTGTTGCACCTGCGCCTGATCGTCCCGCCCGACCTGCGGGAGCCCGTGCTCAGCAGCCTGGACGCCGCGGTCGGGGTGACGCACGTCGTGGTGCTGCCGGGTGCGGCCGTACGGCCTGCCGGGGACGTGGTGCTCTGCGACGTCGCCCGCGAGTCGGCGGACGAGATCCTGGGGGTGCTGCGCGGGACCGGCCTGCCCGAGCGCGGGGCGATCGACGTCTCCGGCATCGAGCTGACCCTCTCGGCGGCCGCCGACGAGGCCGAGCGGCTGGCCCCGGGGGAGGGGGCCGACGCGCTGGTCTGGGAGTCGGTCTCCGAGATCACGCACGAGGAGTCCACCCTCACCTGGGTGTTCCTGGCCTTCCTCACCGTGGCGACCATGCTGGCCGCGTGCGGCGCGGTGCTGGACAGCGCGATCCTGGTCGTCGGGGCGATGGCGGTCGGGCCGGAGTTCGGGCCGCTGGCCGGGCTGTGCGTGGCGCTGGTCCAGCGGCGGCTGCGCCCGGCGCTGCGGTCGCTGAACGCGCTGGTCACCGGCTTCGCGGTGGCGATGGCGCTGACCGTCGGGTTCTCTCTGCTGATGGACGGGCTCGGGCTGTTCAGCGAGGCCAAGTTCGCCGCCGCGCGGCCGAACACCTCGTTCATCTGGCAGCCCGACGCGACGTCCTTCGTGGTCGCCTTCCTGGCGGGCATCGCGGGCGTGCTCTCGCTGACCTCCTCGAAGGCCGGGATGATGGTCGGAGTGGCGATCTCGGTGACCACGGTGCCCGCCGCCGCCAACGCCACCGTCGCGCTCGGGTACGGGGAGTTCCGCCAGTTCTCGGGCTCCAGCGTGCAGTTGCTGCTGAACCTGCTGGGGATCGTGCTGGCCGGGGTGCTGACCCTGCTGGTGCAGCAGCGGGCCTGGGCGCTGATCCGCCGCCGGCGGCCGGGGGCGGACAAGTGACGGCGGGCAGGTAACAGCGAGCAGATGACGGATTTCAGCGAACAGATCTTGAGATCTGCTCGCTGAGATCCGTCGCCCTTTCCCGGTCCGGCACCGCGCTGCGGTCCCGGACCAGCGGCTCGATGCCGCGAGGCGTGGCCGCGACCGCGCGCCACCACAGCCGCAGCGCGGGCGGGTCGACCGGTTCGAAGGGCTTGCCGGGCCGGGGCACCGCCAGCCGGGCGCCGAGCGCCTGGGCAGCCGTGACCACCCGTTCGGCGGGCTCCTCCCAGGGGTGCGTCGCCAGGTTGAAGGTGCACCAGTGGATCGGCAGCAGCAGATCGCCGCCGAGGTCCAGGTGCGCCCGGACGCCCTCCTCGGGCGTCATGTGCACCTCGGGCCAGAAGTCGCTGTACGCGCCGACCTGCATCAGCGTCGCGTCGAACGGCCCGAGCCGGCGGCCGATCTCGGCGAAGCCCGGGAAGTAGCCGGTGTCCCCGCTGTGGAAGATCCGGTGCCCGCCGCCGGCCACCACCCAGGACGCCCAGAGGAACAGCGCGCTGGTGCGCGGGCCGCGGCTGCAGTAGTGCCGGGCCGGGGTGGCGGTGAGGGTGAGCCCGGCGACCTCGACCGACTCCCACCAGTCGAGTTCGGCGATCCGCCGGGCGGGTACTCCCCAGCGCTCCAGGTGCGCGCCGACGCCGAGCGGGACGGCGAACACCGCGTCCGTCCCGATCAGCTCGCGGATGGTGGCCATGTCGAGGTGGTCGTAGTGGTCGTGGGAGATCACCACCACGTCCACCGGCCCGAGTTCGGACAGCGGCAGCGGCATCGGGTGCAGCCGTTTGGGCCCCGTCCAGGCGAACGGCGAGCAGCGCTCGCCCCACACCGGGTCGATCAGGACCCGCCGCCCGCCGATCTCGGCGAGCACGGTGGCGTGGCCGAGCCAGGTGAGCCGCAGCCCGGAATCCGGCGGCAGGGCGAGGTCGACCGGGAGCAGCCGGTGCACGGGTACGGCGGCGGTCGGCGCCCGGCGGGTCTTGTCCCCGGTCAGCTGGGCGCGGGTGATCTCCAGCGGGCTGCGCTCGTAGACCAGGCGGCGGGTGGGCAGCGGGTTGCGGAAGGCGCCGTCGGCGAACTGCGGGGAGCGGTGGATCCGGGCCAGCCGTTCGCCCTGGGGCTCGGCCCCGAAGGCCTCGGCCCGGACCCGGTGCCAGGCCGCGCGGGGCAGTCGGGCCAGGTCCGACCCGGTGCGGTTCGCCGTCGGGCCGAGGGCCGGGCTGGTGGTCGGGCTGCTGGTCGGCGGGGTGGTGAACTGCGAGGACAGACCGGCGAGGCGGGAGAACCAGGGGGCGGGGCGGGGCAAGGCTCCTCCAAGGACGGTCACGGCTACCGGGCGTGCCGGGGCGCGTATCCGGGCGACTGGTGAGGCCGCTGCGATACGACAACCATCTCGTCGGAGATTACTCGTCATGGGCCGTCCGGACCTGGTGAGCGGCCCCGCGCGGGCCAATCGGCGTACCCCGCCCCGGCCGCGCGCCCAGGGCCACCGCCCGGTGCCGCTACGCGGAGAACCGTCCGGTACCGCTACGCGTAGAAGCGGGTGATCGTCTCCGCGACGCAGTGCGGCTTGGCGCTCTCCGCGCTGGTGATCGTGAACCGCACCACCGCCTGGACCCCGCCCGGCACCTCGGTGGCCGAGAGCAGTTCGGCGGTGGCCCGGATCGCGGTGCCCACCGGCACCGGCGCCGGGAAGCGCACCTTCTCCGAGCCGTAGTTCAGCGCCATGCGCACGCCCTCGACGCCGTAGCACTCCTTCGCCAGCACCGGGATCATCGACTGGGTCAGGTAGCCGTGCGCGATGGTCGAGCCGAACTGGCTCTCCTTGGCCCGCTCCGGGTCCACGTGGATCCACTGGTGGTCGCCGGTCGCCTCGGCGAACAGGTCGATCTGCCGCTGTCCGATGGTGTGCCACTCGCTGGTGCCCAGTTCGGTGCCGACGGCGGCGGTCAGATCGGCGAGGGAGGCGAAGCTCGTCACGGTGCGCTCCTGTGGGAGGGGTCAGGACGCCGGAAGCGTATGCGTACCCGCCGGTATCTGTCAGCGGTGCGGAACGCGGGAACACAGGAACACAGGAACCCGGGAACCCGGGAACCCGGGGGCGCGGCGGCCTGCGGGTGTTTCAGGACCGCAGCGCCCCGCGCCCCAGCGCGTCCTGCCCGGTCGGGAACAGCCGTCGGCCGCTGACCAGTTCCGGCACCAGCGCGACGAACAGCGGCTCCGGGTCCCCCACCCACGGCCGCAGGCCGGATCGCAGCACCCGCCGCACCTGCTCGGGCTCGCGCACCACGTCCGCCCGGCCGTGGACCAGCACGCTCCAGCCCGTCCGGGTGACCGGGTCCAGCAGGTCCGCCTGGAAGGCCACCACCGTGCCGTCAAGCCCGCGCGCGGTGGCACTTCCCCGGCGCACGGCGAGCACCAACCGCCCGTCCAGGACCTCGAAGGAGACCGGTAGCACGGCCGGCAGCGCGTGCTCGGTGTACACCACG
This sequence comes from Kitasatospora sp. NPDC091276, assembly GCF_040684355.1. NCBI lineage: Bacteria > Bacillati > Actinomycetota > Actinomycetes > Kitasatosporales > Streptomycetaceae > Kitasatospora > Kitasatospora sp. NPDC091276. The sequence goes on from NZ_JBFBFU010000001.1 coordinate 325,365, forward strand.
CGCCCGACGGGCACGGTGCTGAGCAGTCGCAGGCACTCGGCCTCGCTCAGGGTCTCCACACGGTCCTCACGCTCCATGCGTCCGATCGTCCTCCGGTCGGCGCGCGTGCCGATAGGGCCCATGGTCCCTGAGCGGACGGGCCGGGAGCCCCGTCGGTGGCCGCCCGGAGCGGTAGCCTGCCCGGCGGCGGTACGGTACGCGCCCCTGCTCACCACGGCAGCGGCGGGCGCGGCGGGCGGCCCCGGGTGCGCCGGGGCCGGCATGGGAGGGGGCGTGCGGATGGCGGGCGGGGTCGACCTGGTGGTGATCGGGGCGAACGGCGGGCCCGATCGGGGCTTCGGGGGCTCGGCGCTGGCGCCGGACGGAGCCCGGCTGCTCGCGCGGGTGCTGCCCGGGATGTGCTTCGACGTCGGCGCGGCCGGCTGCCGGGTCACCGAGGTGGCGCCGGACGCGGACGCCAACGCGATGCTCACCGCCGTCCGGGAGGCCGCCCAGCACCCGGGCCGGTGGCTGGTGGTCTGCCTGGTCGGCCAGTTGGCGGTCGATCCGCGCGGGCGCCGGCTCGCCCTGGTGACCGGCGGCAGCACCGCCGACAACGCCTACCGGCGTGGCCTGGCCTGGGACTGGGTGGTCAGCGCGATGGTGCACGGCGACCACGAGGAGGCCCTGCTGCTGGTCGACGCGGTGGCCGACCGGGACACCTGGGCGGCGCTGGAGCGCGGCGGCGGCGAGGACGGCGCGGGGGAACTGCTGGCCTACCCGCGCGTCCCGCTGTGGGGCCGGGTCGGCCGGTACACCCCGGGCAGACGCGGCCGGGACGCCGTACTGCCGGGTGGTGAGGGATCGTTCAGCCACGCCCTGACCACCGTGCTGCGGCAGGGCGTCCCGGGTGCCCCGGCCGCCGTCGCCCCGCTGGACCTCCAGCCGTCCGTCGCCGCGCTGCTCGACGGGGGCGAAGCGCCGGGTAGTTCGGGTGCGCCGGGCGCGCGCCTGCTCGTTCCGCCGCAGGGCGGGCGCCTGTTGATGCGCAATCGGGCCGCGGTTCGGGGCGCATTGGCCGGATTGTCGCTTTCCGAAGAACTGTTGGCCGTTCTGTGGCGGGAAAGTGCCCCGACGGAACCGCCTTCCGCGTAAGGTCAGGTGGCCTGAGGTGTTGCCGTGATGGGGTGGGTTGGCGAAGAATCGATCCCCAGCGGAAACACCTGCGGGACGACGGAATTCTTCCGGCGGCCACGGATCATGAATCGGTCGGTCGCGACGAGGTGGGGCGATGCGGCAGCGCGGAAATGTGTTGCGCCCTGGGGCGGTTGGGGTCGGTGGGGTGGTTCTGGTGTTGCTCCTCGGCGCCTGTGCGAGCGGCGGTGCCGACGGTTCCGTCGATCGGCTCGGAACGGCTGCGCCCAGTGTCGCGGGAGTGGATCCGGTACCTCCTTCGGGTGGTTCGGTAAACACCTCGATCGCGCCGACGGACGGGCCGGAAGGTGCCATGGGGCGACTCGCCCTGAAGACGTATCAGGACTGGTGGCAGGCCCAGGCCGAGGCATTCGGGCGGTCGGATTCGGACGGATTCGCTCTGGAGACGTACTCTTCCGGGCGGGCCCTTACCGACACCCTGGTCAGTCTCCGCCAACTTCGCGACGCCAAACTGGTGATGACCGGAACGCCGCGCAATTCGGCGGTGGTCAAGGCCATTGACCTGAAAGCCGATCCGCAGACCGCCGTGATCGAGGACTGCGTCGACGTATCGGGATGGCACCGCGTCGACGCCGTCACCCAGGTGGCGAAGGATCCGGGCGACCGACTGAACCGCTACGTCGCGACCGCGTCCCTGCGCTGGTTCCAAGCACGTTGGCTGATCTACGACTTCAAGCGGGAGGTGGACCGGGCATGCTGAACACGCGTAAACCGGCCCGGCGATTCGCGATCCTCGCGCCGTTGTCCGCCGGGTTGCTGTTGGCCTCGGCGGTGTCGGCGGCGGCGGACGAACCGCCGGGCGGAGGTGCCGAACAGTGTTACCCGGACGTGATCTGCTCCGGGGTCAACTCCGGGGGCACGAAACCGAAGCCCGGACCGTCGCAACCCGGCGGTGGCGGTGGCGGAAGTACGGGCGACGGGCCGCTGCTGTGCAGCTACCACGACCAGCAGTGGCCCTGCCACGACCCGGAGCGCGGCTGGTTCAACAGCGGCGTCGGGTGCTACTTCCGCCCGCTGGACAACCCGCCCCCCGAGGGCGACCCGGAGTGGCAGGGCCACAAGCCGTCCGAGGGCGCGCTCTACTCGAAGGTCTGCCCGCAGACGGGCGGCGGCCAGGACGGCGCCGAGATCGTGTTCGAGGCCACCTCGCCGGCCGGGCCGCCGGCGCTGAACCTGGTGGACGTCGGCTTCGGCTTCGCCCACGAGATGCGCTTCCCGAAGCCGACGGCGGGCGTCGCGCCCAAGGGCACGGCGGTGGTGAAGGCGCCGGTCTGGCTCTGGCTGGACGGCGTGGCGGCGCCCGCGCCCAAGACGCTGTCCGTCCCGGGGGCCTCCGTCACCGTCACACCGGTGCTGAGGGGCGTGACCTGGGTCTTCGACAGCGGCGTCTCCGTGACCTGCGACAAGGCCGGGACGCCGTACGACCCCAAGTACGGCGCCGCCAAGTCACCGGACTGCGGCTACGAGTTCGCCGTGGGCTCGGGCACCAGGAAGAGCGGCGTCTTCAACGGCACGGTGACGGCGAACTGGGTGGGCGAGGTCGTGGTCACGGGGCCGAACGCGAAGACCTTCGACGTCAAGATGCCGCAGTCCTCGAACTTCACGCTCAAGGTCGCCGAGGTGCAGGTCCTCAACTGACCTGGCGGCGGCGGACGTCCGATGCCCCGCGGCCCGGCTGCGGGGCGCCGGCGGCCCGGCCGCACGCGACCACGGCGCCGAAGTCCATGTGTCGAAGCCCGGCACCGGCGGCCTGAGCAGCGGTGACCCGAGCACCGAGAACCCAGTACTGACGATCCGGAACGAGCACGAGGGAAGGGCGGAACCCGGTGGAGAACCGTACATTCGCGACGCCGGGATCCGGCACACCCGCAGGGGCCGCGGTGTCCGTGGCGGTCCCGGACCAGGGGCAGGGGCCGGGCGAGGCCCCGGGCGGCGGCGCGGGCAAGGGCAAGGGGCGCGCCGCCCCGCACGTCCCCGGCCGGACGCTGCGGGCCCGGCGACGGCGCCCGGCGGTGCTGGCGATGGCCGTCGCGCTGATCGCCGCCGGCGGCCTGGGCGGTGCGGTGCTCTACAACAGCACCGGCCAGCGGGTCGCCGTGCTGGCGCTGGCCCGGGACATCCCGTGGGGGCAGGTGATCACCGACGACGACCTGGTGGTGGCCCGGATCGCCGGGGATCCGGCGCTGCGGCCGCTGTCCGCCACCGAACGGGACAAGGCGGTCGGCATGCGGGCCGCCACCGACCTCAAGCGCGGCGCGATGCTCACCAGGGGCGACGTCGCGCAGACCCTGGCGGTGCAGCCCGGCCAGATCGTGGTCGGTGTCTCGGCCAAGCGCAGCCAGCTGCCCGCCAGCCGGCTCCAGCCGGGGCTGCAGATCGTCGTGGTCTACACCCCGGACAACACCAAGGCCGACTCGATGCCCGCGACGGTCATCACGGTCGGCCGGGTGGACACCGACGGCAGCCAGGTGATCGACGTGGCCGTCGGCGCGGCGGACGGCCCCCGGCTGGCGCAGTGGGTGGCCGGCGGCCGGATCCAGGTCCTGCTGGCCCCGCGCGCCGCCGCGGCCGGCGGCGCGACCGGGACCGCCGGTGCGGGCACCGGCGGCAGTACCGTGCCGACGGCCCCGGCGACCGGGACCACCCCCGGCGCTGCCACGGCCCCCGTGCCCCCGACCGGGGCGGGTGGCGCCTGATGGCGGTGATCGCGGTGGCCGGCGGCCCGGGCGCGCCCGGCGCGACCACGGCGGCCCTGGCCCTGCTGCTGGCCTGGCCGCTGGAGTCCGGACGGCGGGTCCTGCTGGTGGAGGCCGACCCGGACGGCGGCGCGGTGCTCGCGGGCGCCCTGGAGGGCCGGGTCGACGCGGTGTACGGGCTGCGCAACCTGGCCGTCGCGGACCGGCGCGGACTGCTCGCCGAGACCATCTGGGAGCAGCTGATCGACCTCTCGCCCGAGGGCACCGCCGAGCGGCTGCTGCTGCCCGGGCTGACCGACCCCACCCAGGCCCCGGGCCTCGCCTACACCTGGGAGCCGCTCGTCGACCTGCTGCACGGCCTCGAACCGCAGGGCTACGACGTCATCGTGGACCTCGGCCGCTCCGGCGCCACCGGCGTGAGCGCCGTGCTGGCCCGCCGGGCGGACGTGGTCGCGGTGACCGTCCGCACCACGCTGCGCGGCCTGAGCTCGGCCCGGCCCCGACTGGCCGCGCTCGCCGAGGACCTCGCCACGGCCGGCACCGGGGTGGACGCGCTCGGACTGCTGCTGGTCGCCGAGGGGCCGTACTCGGGGCCGGAGGTGGCGCGCGAGTTCGGCCTGCCGGTGCTGGGGCTGCTGCCGCACGCCACCCGCACCGCCCGGGTGCTCTCCGACGGCGGTGACATCACCGACCGGCGGTTCATCCGCTCGGAGCTGATGCGGACGGCGCGTTCGGCGGCGGACGAGGTGCAGCTGCTGGTCCGCCGCCGTCGCCAGCGGCTCGCGCCGACCGCCGCGCCGGTCCCGGCCCAGCTCACCGCCGCGGCCCGGACCGGGACCCCGGCCCAGACCCCGACCGCGGTTCACGCCCAGCCCCCGGTGCCGACCCCGCAGGCGGCCGTGCCGGCGGCGTACCGGCCGGTGGAGGGGGAGCAGCCCTCGTACACCCCGCCGCAGCCGGTCGGGCCGGTGATCACCACCGGCCCGGTGGCGCCGCTGGCCGGGCTGGCCCCCCAGCCGGCCGCTCCGGCCCCGTTCCCGGGGCACGTCCAGCAGCAGCCGCAGCCGCCGTACGGGCCGCAGGCCGGCTACGTCGCGTACGACCAGCAGGGCGGGCCCACCCCGTACGACCAGCAGTTGGGGGCCCCGTACGGCCAGCAGCCCGGGTACGTCCGCCCGGAGCCCGAGGACGACGGCCGCTACCCGCTCCAGCAGCCCGCCGTGACACCTGATCAGGCACACCCGAACGGTCCGCAGCCGTACAACCCCGGGGAGGTGCTCCGTGCGCGGTAGCCCCCTGCACCAGCACCCCGCGGCCGACCCGGCCGCGCTGCCCTGGGCCACCCAGGCCCAGGCCCAGACGCAGACACAGACCCAGGCGCAGGCGCAGGCGCCGGCGGCCGCCCCGCCCCAGGCCTACCGGCCGGGCCCCGTCGCCCCGCAGCCCGCGCCGCCGCCGTACGTCCAGGCGGGCGGCGCGGCCACGCCCACCGCCGTGCCCTCCCAGCTGCCCTCGCTCGACCTGCGCGGCGCCGCCACCCGGCCGGCCGTCGACCCGCAGGTGGCCCGCGAGCTGAAGCGCCAGGTCGCGGCCGAACTGCACCAGCAGATCACCCGGTTGACCGCCACCTCGGGCGCCGAACCGGACCGCGCCACCCGCCGCCAGCGCGGCCGCGCGCTGATCGAGGAGGCAGTCGCCCGCTGGTCCGACGCCTACGCGCAGACCCACGGCATCCCGCCCACCCGGGAGCAGGACCGCGCGCTCGCCGAGGCCGTCTTCGACCTGCTGTTCCGGGCCGGGCGACTCCAGCCCTACCTGGACGACCCGGAGATCGAGAACATCCTGATCAACGGCTGTGACGACGTCTGGGTCTCCCGGGTGCACCAACCCCTGCGCCAGGTACCGCCGGTGGCCGAGAGCGACGCCGAACTCGTCGAACTGCTCCAGGACCTGGCCCGTCAGCACGGCGGCGGCGAGCGCAGCCTGTCCACCGCCAGCCCGACCCTCGCGCTGCGCCTGGAGGGCGGCATGCGCCTCCAGGCGCTCACCGAGGTGACGCCCCGCCCCTACGTGGCGATCCGGCGCCACCGGGTGGCCTCGGCGACCCTGCCGGAGATGGTCGAACTCGGTACCCTGGACAGCACCTTGGCCGCGTTCCTGGCCGCCGCGATCCGGGCCCGGAAGAACGTGATGATCACCGGCACCCAGGGCGTCGGCAAGACCAGCCTGCTGCGCGCGATGGCCGCTGAGATCCCGCCGGACGAGCGGATCGGCACCCTGGAGTCGGAGTTCGAGCTGTGGCTGCACACTCTCGGCCACCTGCGCCAGGTCGTCCCGATGGAGGCCCGCGAGGGCAACGGCGAACGCGTCGAAGGCCGCCTGGCGGGCGAGTTGACGATCGGCGACCTCATCCCGGCGGCGCTGCGGATGACGCTGTCCCGGATCATCGTCGGCGAGGTCCGATCCGGCGAGGTCGTCCCGATGCTGCGGGTCATGACCAACGGAGAGGGCGGCTCGATGTGCACCCTGCACGCCCGCGGCCCGCACATGGTCGTCGACCGCATCGCCGAACTCTGCCTGGAGTACGGCTCGCACATGACCGACTCGCTCGCCTACCGGCTCACCGCCAACGCCCTGGACCTCATCGTGCACGTCACCATGGTCGACGAGACCGCCGTCGGCGGCCGCCGGCACCGCTTCGTCTCCCACGTCCTGGAGGTCGCAGGCCTCGGCGAGAGCGGCCGGCCCGCGCTGAACACCGTGTTCGGCCCCCGGGTGGACCTCGGTGAGCCGCGGGCCGTCCCGCACACCCCGCCGCAGTGCCTGGACGACCTGCGCAGGGCCGGCTTCGACGCCGCCCTGCTCGGCTCCCGCTACGGCGGCTGGGCCACCCCGCTGCAACTGCGGATCGGCGGTGGCGCGCGATGATGCTGCTGTTCGCCCTGTGCGGGCTGGCCGTCGCGGGCGGCCTGGTCGCCCTGGTGGCCTGGGCCCGCGGCAGCGACCCGGCGGACGAGGACGAGACCCCGGAGCGGAGCAACCCGCTGGCCGGCCGCGCCCACGTCTTCTGGTACGGCGCCCCCGGCGCCGCCTCGGCCCGGGTCGCCCGGCTGCGCCGGATCCAGCTGCCGCTCGCGCTCGCCGGCGCCCCGCTCGCCTGGCTGTTCACCCGCATCCCGCTGGCCGCCCTGCTGGTGCCGCTGGCCGTGTTCGGCCTGCCCTGGCTGTTCGACACCACCCGCCCGGACACCCGCCGGATCGAACGCCTGGAGGCACTGTCCGAGTGGACCCAGCGCATCGCCGACGTGCTGCTGCTCGGCGTCGGCCTCAACCAGGCCATCGTCACCAGCCGCCGCACCGCCCCCGCCGCCCTGGAGGAGGAGATCGGTGAACTGGCCGCCCGGCTCCAGGCCCGCTGGCGGCCCGAGGAGGCGCTCCAGGCCTTCGCCGACAGCGTCGCCGACGCCACCGCCGACAAGGTGCTCGCCGCGCTCGTGCTGCGGTCCGGCGACAGCGGCCCCGGCCTGGCCCGGGCACTGGCCGACATGGCCGACTCGGTGCGCGAGGAGGTCCGCCAGCGTCGCGCCATCGAGGCCGACCGGGCCAAGCACCGCACCACCATCCGCTGGCTGGTCGGCATCATCGTGCTGGTCGTCACGGTCGGCTCCTTCAACACCGAGTACACCCGGCCGTACGGCACGCTGCTCGGCCAGATCGTGCTCGCCGTCGTCGCCGCCCTGTTCGTCGCGATCATCGCCTGGATGCGCGCCCTCGCCTCGCACCCGCCGGTGCCCCGGCTGCTGGCGTCCGACCGGCGCGGCAAGGCCGGGCGCCGCGCCCCGGCGCGCGAGGACGAGGCGCTCCAGCAGCTCGGGGAGGTCCGGTGATCTCCCCCTGGTCCGTGCTGGCCGGGGCCGTCGCCGCCGGCGGCGTCGCCCTGCTGATCGCCGAACTGCGGCCCGCGCCGCCCGACCTGCGCCAGGCCCTGGACCGGCTGCACCGCACCCCCGCCGAACGGGCTGCGGACCCGGACGAGCGGCCGCGCTGGTACGACCGGATCGGCGAGCGCTCGATCGGCCTGCGCGGAGTGTCCCTGCCGCACCGCGAACTCGCCCTGATCGGCCGCGCCCCGGCCCGGTTCATGGTGCACAAGCTGCTGTTCGCCGCGATCGGCCTGCTGCTGCCCGCCTACCTGGGCGCGATGGCCGCGCTGATGGACATCGGCCTGCCCTTCGCCCTGCCGCTGCTGGCCGGGCCGCTGCTGGCCGGCCTGCTCTGGTTCGTCCCCGACGCCATCGTGCGCGGCGAGGCCAAGGAGGCGCGCACCGAGTACCTGCACGGCATCGCCGCCTACCTCGAACTCGTCGCCCTGGAACGGGCCGCCGACTGCGGGCCCGCCGAGGCGCTGCGCCGCGCCGCCGCGGTCGGGCGCGGCACCGTGTTCCGGCGCATCCGCGACGCCCTCGACCGCGCCGCCACCGACCGGCTCCCGCCCTGGGCCGGACTCGACGCGCTGGCCGAGGAGTTGGGGCTCAGCCCGCTGCAGGACGTGGCGGACATCATGCGGCTGTCCGGCACCGACGGCGCCGCCGTGTACGACACCCTGCGGGCGCGCGCCAAGGGCCTGCGCGGCGAGCTGCTCGCCGAGGACCTCGCCCGCGCCAACGCCGACAGCGAGCGGATGGTCGCACCCGGAGCCGCCCTCACCCTGCTGATGACCGTCCTGATCGTCTTCCCCGCACTCCACCAGATGCTCAACTGACCATCCTCGCAGGGCATCTGGCACCACACCGCACTCCACCCCCGGGAGACCCGAATGACCGTCCGACTCGTCCACCTGGCAGGCCGGCTGATCCGGCCCGTCCTGCTGCCCGTGCAGTTCGCCCTGCTGCTGTTCACCCTGCGGCTCGGCCGGCTGCGGGCCGCCCGCGCGCGCGGCGACCGCGGCGCGATCAGCATCGAACTCGCCCTCGCCATCATCGCGTTGGTCTTCGTCGCGGGCGCCGTCGCGACCGCGCTGTACCTGCTGAAGGACAAGGTCGTGCAGAAGGTCGAGCAGGACCCGAACATGCCGGGTGCGGGCGCGGGAGGCGCCACCAAGTGACGTACCGACCTCGCCGCCGCGGCGACCGGGGGTCGATGAGCGTGAGCCTCGCCATCGTCTTCCCGGTCGTCCTGGTGCTCCTGATGCTCGTCGTCCAGGCCGCGCTGCTGTGGTACGACCGCCAGCTCGCGCTCACCGCCGCCCGCGAGGGCGTGGACGCCGGCCGGATCCAGGGCAACGCGACGGACGAGGTGAAGAACGAGGCGGCGCGCCGACAGGCCAGGGACTTCCTCGACCGGCAGGGCGTGCACTCGTACACGGTGACGACCGACGGCAGCACGCCCGAAGTGGTCCGGGTCACGGTGGCGGTGCGCCCGCCGCTGCTGATACCCGGGCTGTCGGCGCCCGCCCTCACGCAGTTCGCCGAGGCGCCGCGCGAGCACTTCGTCCCGCCGGTGGCGGTGGCGCCGTGAGACCGCGGACCCGGGCCGGTCGGTGGCCGGCGCTCCGCGCCGAGCGCCGTTCCGAGCGCCGTTCCGAGCGCCGCGCCGCGCGCCGACCCCGGTGGTGGCCGGTCCGGCGCAGCGACGGCGGCGCGGTCGCCATCGAGGCGGCGATCGTCGTGCCCCCGGTGGTCGGACTGGTCCTGGTGGCCATCGCCGCCGGGCGGGTGCAGACCACGGCCGGTACGGTCGAGGCCGCCGCCCGGGCCGGCGCCCGCACCGCCTCGCTGCAGCGCAGCGTCGACGGGATGACGCAGCCGGGCCGGGACTCGGCCCTCGCGACGCTGCGCCAGCAGGGCGTCTCCTGCCGCAACGGGGACGTCCAGGTCGTGCCCGGCCAACTGGACCTGCCCGGCGGCGCCGTCACGACCGTCAAGGTCACCGTGGTGTGCGACGTCGAACTGGCGGACCTGCTCGGCGGACCGTCCGGCGTACCCGTGACGAAGCACCTCGTCGGCGAGTTCACCTCCGTGGTGGACCGCTACCGGGGCACATGACGACCCGGGGCGGCACCCGGCGGGACACGGGCCACGACGGGGGATTGGGGACGGCCCGCGCGGGGGAGACGCAAGCGGAGAGCGCACGGGGGATGACGCGACGGGACCGGCCGGCGCCCGGTGGGGGCCGGTGGGGAGGACGAGGGGCGGGAGGGGCAGGGGGGATGGGAGTGCCTGTCAGGGCGCGGCGCCGGCGCCGCTCCGACCGGGGCGCGGTCGCCCTCTTCGTGGCGATCTGCGCGGCCTACGTCGTGCTCGTCATCGCCCTGGTGATCGACGCCGGCGGCCGGTTGCGGGTCGCCGAACGCACCGACGCCTACGCCCAGGAGGCCGCGCGGGTCGGCGGACAGCAGCTCGACCAGGCCGCCGTCCTCCAGGGGAAGGGCTTCAGGGTCCAGCAGGAGTACGTCCGGCAGGCCGCCGACGCCTACCTGGCCCTGTACGGCCTTCAGGCGGGCGAGGTCGAGTTCTCCGGTGACGGCAAGGTCGTCACCGTCACCGTGCGGGCCGACTACCGGCCCGTCCTGCTGGGCGCGCTCGGGGAGCGGAAGGTAACGGGCAAGGGCAGTGCGACCCTCGTCCACGGAGTCGAGAAAGCGGAGACCGACTGATGGCCGCGCCACGTGCCAAGGACCAGGCCCGAACCGCCCCGGGCCGGGCTCGAACCGCCAAGGGCCGGAGCCCCGGTGCCAAGGACCAGGCCCGGGGCGCCGACGGCCGGGCCCACACCGGACACCGGGCCGCGGGCCGCCCCGCCGCCCCGGCGCCCCGCCCACCGCGCGGGCGCGGCCGCGGCGCAGCCCTGATCACCGCGCTCGCCGCGCTGGTCACCCTGCTCGCCCTGCTGCTCGGTGTCCCCGCGCTGCTGCTCTACGGCACCCGTGCGGTCGCCGCGATGGGCGACGTCGCGCCGGACGGCGTCGGCCAGGCGCTCACCGGCCCGGACGACGGACGGCTGTTCCTCTGGTTGCTGGTCGTGGTCGGCTGGCTCGCCTGGGCCTGCTTCGCGCTCTCCGTCCTGCTGGAGATCCCCGCGCAACTGCGCGGCCGGATCGCCCGCCGCATCCCCGCCTTCGGCTGGAGCCAGCGGATGGCGGCCGGCCTGGTCGGCTCGGTGTTCGCGCTGATGCCGGTCGCCGGCTCGGCCTTCGCCGCCACCCCGGCCCACACCGCCACCGCCCCGGCGCAGTTGGCGGCCGGCGTGCAGCGCGCCGCCCTGCCCGCCGCCCAGGCCGCGCCCGCCCTGGCGCCCGCCGCCGAGCAGAACCCCACGTACACCGTGCGGGACAGTCGGCCCGCCGACAGCCTGTGGTCCATCGCCGAACGCCAACTGGGCTCCGGTGAACGGTGGGTGGATATCGCCAAGCTCAACGACGGCCGGGTGATGGACGATTCCGGCATCCGCTTCGACGCCGACCGGCCGATCCAGCCGGGGTGGGCGCTGCTGATGCCGGGGGACGCGAAGGCGGACGGGTCGGCGCCCGCGCCTGCTCCTGCGCCCGCTCCTTCGTCCGAGCCCGCCCCCGCCCCCGCCCCCGCTCCCGGTGCCGGGTCGGCCCAGGTGCCGCAGGCCGGGACGGAGCCGGGCGCGAGCGGGCATGCGACGGTGACCGTCCAGGGCGGGGACAGCCTGTCCGCCATCGCCCAAAGGGAGTTGGGGGACGCCGAGGCGTGGCCGAAGCTGTTCGAGGCGAACAAGGGCGCCCAGGCGCCGGACGGGGAACGGCTGACCGATCCGGACGTGCTGGTGCCCGGGATGGTGCTCACGGTGCCGGGGGCGGCCGCTCCCGCGTCTGCTCCTTCGCCTGCTCCTTCGTCCGAGCCCGCTCCGGCGCCGCAGCCGGCGCCGTCGACCGGCCAGCCGCCGGCCGATCAGGCGCCTGCCACCCCCGCCCCCGCGCCGACCCAGGCCGCGCCGACCCCGGCCGCGTCCCAGCCCGTCACCCCGGCGCCCACCCACGCGCCTGCCCCCGCCGCGCACGCCGAACCGGCCGCCGGCGACGACTACTCCATCGCCCTCACCGCCTCCACCGTCGGTGTCCTGCTCGCCGCCGTCATGGTCGGCACCGTCGCGCACAAGCGCGGAACCCAGCTGCGCGCCCGCCGCCCCCGGCACCGCATCACCATGCCCGACGCCGAGGCCGCCGCCTTCGAGAACGAGCTCAGGGCCCGTCAGGACGACGCCGGCCTCGACCTGCTCGACCGCGCCCTGCGCACCATGGCCCGCAACACCGTGCGCGGCGGCAAGCGCCTGCCCGCCATCGTCGCCGCCCGGATCACCCCCGGCCACACCATCGAACTGCACCTCTCCGGCCCGGCCACCCCGATCGCGCCGTTCCGCGCCGCGCACGCCGCCAACGTCTGGTGGTGCAGCCTCGACTCCGGCGACCTGCTCAGCGCCGCCCAGGCCCGCAAGACCGCCGCGCCCTACCCCGCCCTGGTCACCCTCGGCACCTCGCCCGACGGCTCGGTCGTCCTCGCCGACCTGGAGGCCGTCCGGCTGCTCCACCTCTCCGGCCACCCCGACGACGCCCGCGACATCCTGCGCACCCTCGCCATCGAACTCGCGCACAGCCCGCTCGCCGACCGGCTCCACCTGCACCTGGTCGACCTCGCCGAGGAGGTGCCGATCAGCGGCCCGGCCGCCGAACGCATCCACCGCCACCCCACCCTGGAGGCCGCGCTCGCCGCCCTCGGCCCGCGCACCGCCAAGGCCCGCGCCACGCTGGTCGCCGCCGAGGCCGCCAGCCCGCGCGACGCCCGCAGCCGGGGCCAGGCCGACGAGTCCTGGACCCCCGAGATCGTGCTCTGCGCCCAGCAGCCCGGTGGCGAGGTCCCCGCCGAACTCGGCCGTCTGCTCGACGCCCGGCCGCGCACCTGCGTCGCCGTCATCACCCGTGCCCCCGAACGCGGCACCGGCCCGGTCGCCCGCTGGACCCTCCCGGCCACCGGCCAGGCGGCCATCCCCGGCCTGCACCTCACCGTCGAACTCCAGCGGCTCAGCGACCAGCAGTACGACCAGGTCGCCGAACTGCTCCGCGCCGCCGACGACCTCACCCAGCATCCGGCGCCCGCCTGGACCCTGGACGGTCCCGGCCTCGACCCCGACGCGGACGACGACGCCGACACGGCCGAACTGCCCGCCGCCGTACCCGTACTGGCCGCCGTCGGGGCCCCCGCGGCCGGCGGGCAGGGCGGTACGGACACGGCCGCCGGGCCCCGGCTGCTCGCCCGGGTCATCGGCACCGGCGCCAGCCCGTTCGCGGGCACCGACCCGGCGACGCCGGTGCCGGCCCCTCCGGCCGGGCCGGGGCGGTACGCGGTCAACGGACAGGGGCGGCAGGCCGCCTCCGCCGAGACCGAGACCGAGGTCGGGAGCGGGAGCGGAGCCGGTACCGGGAGCGGGATCGGGATCGGGACCGAGGAAGAGCTCGTGGTCGGTCAGGTCGTTGACGAGGCCGCGGACGAGGCAGCGGACGAGGCCACCCGGGACCTGCGCCGCCCGGACGCGGTGGCGGGGGATGCGGCGGAGGCACCGCAGCAAGCCCCCGCGGCCGTCCTCGCCGTGCCGTCCGTCCAGCCCGTGCCGTCCGTGCCGTCCGTCCCGTCCGTGCCCGCCGTCCAGTCCGTCCAGCCGGTCGTGCCGCCGCCGCCCGTCGAGCCGGCCCCGGTCCACCAGCCCGCGCCCGCGCCCTCCGGCGTCGACCCGCGCGTCCCGTCCCGGCCGGAGCCCTCGCCCGACCTCGTGCCCGGCACCGAAGCCGGGGCCCCGGCCGAAGCCGGTTCCCAGGCCGATTCCTACGCCGAGCCCGGGGTCGAACCCGGATCCGAGCCCGGCCCCGCCGCCGCCCCGGTCGCCCAGACCACCCCCGGGCGCAGCGACAGCGACGACCTGCTCGCCATCCTGCGCTCCCCGGAGGCCCACGCCGCCCGCAACGCCCCCCGGATCCGCCTGCTCGGCCCGGTCGACGTCGCCGGAGCCCTCGGTGCCGCCGAACCCGGCGCGCTGTCCCGGCTCACCGAACTCGCCGTCTACCTCGCGCTGCGGCCCGGCGCCGACCACCACGCCCTCGACCACGACCTCCACCCCGGCGCCGCCCACCTCGACCCGCACCCCACCGCGGCCGACGCCAAGAGCCCGCTCCCCGGCAAACTCGCCGACCTGGCCGCCTGGTTCGGCACCTCGCCCGAGGGCCGCGCCTTCCTGCCGACCGACACCACCGACGGCTACTCCTTCACCCCGGTCGTCACCTGCGACTGGGACGAGTTCCGCAGCCTCTACCGGCGCGGCATGCGCAGCACCAGCGCCACCGCCGACGCCGCCCTCGCCCACGCCCTGGCCCTGGTGCGCGGCGCCCCGTTCGCCGAGGCCCCGCCCGCCTCCTACGGCTGGGCCGAGGCCGAACGCCAGGACATGATCGCGGCGATCGTCGACACCGCCCACGAACTGGCCGCCCGCCGCCTGCAGTACGGCGACCACCGCAGCGCCGAGGCCGCCGTCTTCCGCGGCCTCGCCGTCGCCCCGGACGTCGAACTCCTGCACCGGGACCTCTTCTACGCCTACGCCTCGGCCGGCGCCCGCGACCAACTCCTGCGCGCCGTCAACCGTCTCGACGCGCTCAGCCGCCGCACCGGCCGTGACCTGGACGCCGACACCGTCGCCCTGCTCCGCGATCTGCTGGCCGGTTCCTGACGTCCCCTGCATGCCGCTGCCCGGCCGCCCCTCGGGGTGACCGGGCAGCGGCAGGTGGGGTCGGTCAGGTCGGGCAGACGCACCGGCCGTCGACGGTGCGTTCGGTGGCGGTGTGGACGTCCCAGACGGCGGCGACCGGGACGCGGGCCACCGCCACACCCACCCGGGTCGGGTCCGCCGGCGTCCGGGCGACGACGTCGACCTGCCCCTGCTCCGCCACGGTGGCCCGGGCGAGCACGCTGAAGACGTACGCCCCGCCCTCGACGCCGTACCCGTCCGCCCACAGCTCGACCACCGCCCCGCCGCCCAGCGTCAGGTGCCAGGGCAGGGGCGGTCCGGCGGCGAAGTCCATGGCGGGGGAGTGTAGCCAGAGCGACCGCAGCCAGGCGTCCAGGGCGGCGAAGTCGGCGTCAGCGCCGAGCCGGCGAGCAGGCCGGGCGCGAGCGTGCCGAGCGTGCCCGCACCGGGGCGGACATTGACCCCACGTGGTCCGCGGTGGGTGCCGGCCGCTGGCGCGTCACCGGCCACGGCCACGACCGCCGCCTCGACGTCACCCTCAACACCATCGTTTCGCCCACGACTCGTACGAGATCCGGGAGAACGGACACTTCATCTCCCGCCATCCCTACCGGCACCAGGGCGACGCCGCCGTCCGCCGGCCGCGTCCCCAGCCTCACTGGTCAGAACAGCTAGCGGATCATGTAGCGGTACACCGGAGCGCCTTCCCAATCCGGGGTCTTGTCGCCCAGCTCCCGGTAGCCAAGGGCTTCGTACATCTTCATGGCAGCCTGCGCTTCGGGCCGGACCGCAAGTGTGACGCGCTCCGCCTGGGTACCTTCGAGTGCGGTCGCGTGTAGTTCCCGGCCGATACCCTGCCGACGCCGATTCGGGGCCACAACGATTTCCCGAATCACGAAAGTCCGATGTCCGTCCTCGCGGGTGAAGTCCTCGTCCAGACCGAGGCCATGCCACCAACGGCTGTCCGACTGGAGCGGGACGCCGAAAGCGAACCCGACCAGGGCACCTGCGCGGGCCAGCACCAGCCGAAAGCCGGGCATGGTCCGGAACGCCTCGTAGCCCTCCAGAAACCCGGCCAGGTCGCGGGGCCCCTCGAAGTACGGCGGCTCTGCGAACACCTGCTCGTACAACGGCGCTATCTCATCCAGCGCCTGGGCAGCGGCGTCCGGGTCTGTGAAGGTCTCGAACCTGGTCTTCTCCACGGTTCTCCTCCTACGCGATCAGGTGGGCAGTGCTGGCAGCGGCGGCGGCCGGATCAAGGGCGTGAAGGAAAGAGTGCGCCTCCTGCATGGACGAGCGCGCCCGACCCGACGACACCTCGGTCAGCAACACCGAACCCGACTTCAGTTCGTGGGCGGATTCCTCTGCTTCGCCAGCCCGCGCGAGGGCTCCGGCGAGAGAGAAACGCACCAGGGCTTCGTTCCTCGCGTAGCTCGATTCCTGGTGTCCCAGCGAGCGGCGCAGCCAGTCCACCGCGGCCTTGTGGTGCCCGGACTCGGTGAACAGCGCGGCCTGCGCCATGGCCAGCTCGCCGGGCCCGTGGAAGAGCGCCCAATCCGGTAGCGGCCGGGCCCCGCGTTCCTGCTCGTAGACCCGGCTGGCGTTCGCGAGCGTGGAGCGAGCCGAAACGTGGTCTCCGAGCATGGCCAGCGCGCGAGCCTCCCGGGTGGCCAGGATCGACAGCAGG
Organism: Kitasatospora sp. NPDC091276; assembly: GCF_040684355.1. Classification (NCBI taxonomy): domain Bacteria; kingdom Bacillati; phylum Actinomycetota; class Actinomycetes; order Kitasatosporales; family Streptomycetaceae; genus Kitasatospora; species Kitasatospora sp. NPDC091276. The sequence goes on from NZ_JBFBFU010000001.1 coordinate 341,697, forward strand.
GAGGGGGGCGCCCACCCCTTGGCCTTCTCCTGTGCTCCTCGGGCCAGTTCGAGCGCCTTGTCCGGCTGCTTCTCGCGGAGGTTCATCAGCGCCATCGACGCCATCACCAGAACGGCAAGTGAATGGTCCTGCAACTCTTCGGCGCGGGTGAGGGCGTGGTGCCAGTGCACAAGGGCGCGCTGGTGGTCTCCGGCGTCGAAGGCCAGCCACGCGACGTGTTCAGCCGTCTCCCCGGCGATCAGGCGCAGTTGCCGGCCGATCGTGCCGGGGTAGCTCGTGGTGGCGATGATCCGCTCGACTCGGGAGAAGTGCGCTTGCGCGAGAGGGCCCACGGTCGCGCCGCCGAACCGATCGTCCAGGCCGTACAGGGATGCGAGACCGGTCCGCAGGTCCATGACTGTCTCGGCTCCGATCCGTGGCTGCGGGAGGGCGGCGGACACGACGGCGCCCCCGGTGAGGGCGATGAAAGATCGGCGGTTCACGTCTTCCGACTCTTCTCGTGGTGCGCGTGGGATTCCTGATCGACGGTGGGGCGGCACGTTGAATCCCGCCTGCTCCAGTGGGACGCCGAGCATCGCTTCGAGGACTCGCTGTCGGGCCGGGTGAGGACATGGCGGTAAGGGCTGGCGCCAGCGCTGGAACTGACGGGTGCTCAGTTCCTCGTCTTCGCCGAGCTTGCGCGCGGTCGCGGCGTACACCTGTCTGAATACGGCCGGGCTGTTCCAGTCGAACTCTGCGCACAGGCGGGTGAATTGTGTCTCCACATTGCAAGACGGTAGACCTCCGACGCCCCGCGGTGCAGGTGCCCGGCGGCGGAAAAGTCCGTCGAAAAGTCCGGCCGTGTCGCGCCGTTGATCTTGCACTAGCGGTCAACTTGTCTCCGCCACTGGAGTGACCGGTCGATCACCGTCGGTCGCGACCATGGGTGAGTGCAGCAGGCATCCCTCCGCAATCACGCGGACCGTCCGGAAGGAATGAACGACATGAGCGAGAAGAACGGTGCTGGCAACAGCGGCAGCGGCAGCGGCGACGGTGGGGACCACAACGGCGACAAGCCGAAGAGCGAGTAGCCGTCCCCACCCCTGACGGCCATCCGACCGCACCGCTCATAGCGCGTCCGGGTGGCTCCCTGTGGCGGATCGCCGATGCGTCCCCCGTCATCGACGGTCCGCCGCACTGCCTCCAGGCCCCGGCTTCATGGAGTCCTCGTTGAGCAGTGCCGAATCCCGCAGCACCCCGAACCCCTGGTCCCTGAGCAGCGCCACGAAAACACTGGTCGATCCGTACGAGTCCGTGCTGTCGAAGGCCCCCCGCGAAACCGACGGCGGCCGGCGAGGCCCGCCGCAAGTCCCTGCGGCGCCGGAGCGTACTGCGGTGAACTCCATCGACTTCGCGCCGCCGGAAGAGCGCCAGCGGGGGCCGACGATCAGCACCTACCGCATCGCCGCCAACGGCACTCGCTACGGCGCTACCGATCCGGTCACGCTCAATCCCGAGGACGTCGCGGCCTCCACGCTGCATCCGTCGGCGTCATGGCCTCCGTGCCGCTGCCCGCGGCACGGAGGCCGCCCCAAGACTCCCGCCTCGGTCGAACGTTGGGCAACAGAACTACGGCCGAGCCGGGGCACGGCCCCGCGCCGCAGTGGCGCGGGGCCGAACATCTCGTGAAAGGAAGAACTTCCCATGCTCAACAGCATCCAGGTCAACGACCTGACGCGCCGCCTGGACCACTCGGTCCCGGACGGCGACTTCACCCCGGCGGCGCCCGTCGAGTTCCTGACGCGCCGCCTGGATCACTCGGTCCCGGACGGCGACTTCTCCCCGGTGGGAACCGAGGTCTGACCGCAGTTCCGAACTGATGCCGGTTGGATGACGGCATAGCGGGTCGGCTCGGGTGATCATCCGCGCCGACCCGCCGCTGGGCGTCGCCACACACTCCAAGCAAGGAGAGTCCGCATTGAAGACCACCATCGCCACCCGCGTCCCCGCCGGCTCCTTCTTCGACCTCGACCGGAAGGACCCGGTGCTGACCCGGCTCCGCGAGGAGGGCGCCGAGCTGGCTCTCCCCTTCGCCCTGATGGAACGTCTGGTGAAGTCGGGCACCCCCTACGCGGAGCACGCCCGCTGCCTGCGCAGCGAACCCGTGACCGTGGCCGGGGCGACCTTCGACTGGTTCGACGCCGAGCTTCCCGGCGAGATCGCCGACGAGATCAACTTGGCGGACTACGAGATCGTCAAGCACACCGACGAGCGCCGCGCGGCGCTGACCCAGGCACTGGACCGCCTGTCACTGGTCCACCCCGAGGGGTTCGCCCGCGTACGCGAGTTCGTCCGTGGGCTGCTGTGGGTGGGCCTCAATCCCGGCGTCCGCACCTCCTCGCTGACCAGCTCCAGCGACCCGGCGCTCCCGTACGTCATCGTGTTCTCCGAGAAGGCCCGGCACCACATCCCGCCGAACACCGTCAGCCCGGAGCCGTCGCCCCTCTTCCTGGCGGAGAACATGCTGCACGAGGGGACGCACCAGTCGATCAGTTTCCACGTCCTCCAGCGCCAGGTCTTCGCCGACGGTTACTCGTCCAAGACGTCCCCCAAGATCGGGATCGCGTGGCGTGCCTCGCAGGGAGTGGCCCGCAACCAGTTCTGGGAGATTGACCGGGCGTTTCACGCGACCTGCGTGTACAACCAGCTGCTGCGGTTCCGCCAGACCGAACTGCGCCGCGACGACCTGACGCCCAACGAGCGCGCGAGCTTCCAGAACGCCTATGCCGAGGGTCTTCCGGCCGTCCGCTACCTCATGCGCGAACTCGAACTTCTGAGTGAGCACTTCTCCCCCCACGGGGTGGAGCTGCTGGCCGACCTGCGCCAGCAGACCGACCACCTGTAGTGCCACGCTGAGCAGAACCGAACGACGGAGGGCCAAGTGCTTGATCACCTCATCACTCACGACGACAACCTGCGGATGGTCCCCACCGACCGGAACGAGCTGACCACCGCGGTCGGCCAACTCGACGAGGAATTGCGGGGCCTGGCCGAGGAGGCCGACCCCGCGCGTGCTCGGGTCCTGACCAGGTGGATCGGCATCGGCCAGATGTGCCTGGGCCACCACGAGGAGGCCCGTACGATCCTGCGGCAGTCGCTCGACCTCGCCGCAGCGCTTGGCAACACCCGGGCCGTCGTCGCCACCGGGCTCAACCTGGCCGACGCGCACCGCTACGCCGGGGACGTTCAGGGCGCGGACGCGCTCTACCGCGGCGCGCTGAACACCGCACGAGGCCAGCACCCGGAACTCGTGGACTTCGCGCTCCAGCACACCGGCAAGCACCTCATGGAGCGCGGCGACCTCGCGGATGCTCACACCCATCTCCAAGAAGCGCTGCGCCTGCGGATCGCCAAGGGGGACACCGACCTGGTCGAGTCCACGCAGGCCGCACTCGACCGGGTCGAGCTGCTGATCGGCCAGGCCGACGCATCGGCGGCAGACGGGCCGGTGCCGCGCCAGTGGAGCGGTCAGTGGACCTCATGGCTCCAGTCCCGCACCACGGCCAAGACGCCGGCCCGGTGGGCAGAGGACTTCCCGACCCTCCGGGACGCTGTACGCGGGCTCACCGCACACCAGCGCGTGCACCCGCGTCACCTGCGTGATCAGTCGTTCCCCGCTGAGCTGATCGCCGCTATGGCGGAGGAGACCGAGAAGGCCGTCGCCACTGACGGATACTTCCACAACGGCAAGTGGAACGCGGCCGTGGGCGAAGCGGCGAACCGCTTCGCCGGACAAGTCGATCTCGCCGCAGTCGTAACGCGGTCCACCGGTCTGGATGTCGAGCAGCCGCACACCGGCGTCTACATCGCGTACCTGGAGGAAGGGCAGTTCCTCGACTTCCACCTGGACGAGGTCGGCTTCGGCGAGGCCAACCTGATCCTGTGCCTCAAGCACGAGCGCCCCACCGGCGCAGCCAGGGCTAGCGCCACCGTCTTCATCAACGCCGGCGGCTTCCTCGAATGCGATCTCGCCGCGGGTGACTGCGTCGTATTCGACGGCGCGCTCACGCCGCACGGCCGGACGCCCCTCGCTGCTGGAGAGAGCATCACCCTCATCAGCTTCGGATTCCGCGCCCGTGATCAGGCTCCGCGCACGGTCAAGAACCTTCCACCGGCCCCTGGGGGGTTCCGGAGCGGAAGGTAATGCCCTGAGAACCCGTTGCGGGTCCGAGGTGGACAGGGGTCGTGGCCCCTTGCACCTCAGCCTCTTTCCGCAGGTCGGGAACAAGGTACAAGGGCGATGCGTTCTTCGAGGTCGTCGCCCACGCCAGTTCGCACGGCAGGCTCAGCAGGCGCTCGCCGAGTGCCGGATCGACGCGGGCCAGCAGGGGGTTGACGCCCGGACCGGGTGCGGCGGCGGAGTCGCCGCGGAAGACGGGGTAGCCGCCAGTGGGCGGCGCGCCGAAGGGGATGAGCGGTCCGTCGACGTCGAGGAACAGGAGAGGTGTACCGGGGCCTGCCATGACGGCACGATAGCGGGCCGCGTGGCGCTCCGATCGGAGACCCGGCCTGGATCGGGTGTGCCGGGATCTCGTAGGGTGGCGCGACGGGAGTGGTGGTAGGCACCACCCGGCAAGGGCATCAGACGCCGCGAAGCGGCGGGGTGGGCGGTGACCAGAAGATGGCGGAGACGACAGCTGTCCCCGGAGGCCCCGAACCGGCAGCGGACTCGGGCCCCTGGGACGCCGTACCGCCGCCGCGCACCCCGGCCGAGGAGCACCCGCCCGGGCCCGCCGCGCTCTACGAGCCGCCGCCCGTGCCCCCGCTCCCGCCGTCCGCTCCGGCAGCCCCGCCGACGGCTCCGGCCGCGGTGCCGGGCCCGCCGCCGATCGCGCCCACCGGATGGACCGTCACCGGCATGCCCGCCGTGGGCGCGCTGCCGTCCACGGCCACGCCGCTGTCCTTCCCGGCCCCGGGCGTGAGCGCTCCCGGTACGGGCGGACTGGGGGCGGCGCCGCGCGGACGGATCCTGGTCGTCGAGGGCGGTTACGGCAACTCCGGGCGCCGCACCTGGGGTCGGGGCGGTCCCGCCCAGGCGTCGGTGCTGTCCGCGATGCTCGCGGCCGTCTCACCGCAGGTGCTGCTCGCCGCGGACGCGGTGGACGCCGTCCACCTTCCCGGCGCCAGCGACCCGCACACCGTCCTCGCCCACCTGCGCGCCGCGTCCCGCCATCCGGGGCCGCTGCTCGTCCACTTGGGCGGTCACGTGGTCGCCGACAAGCGCGGCGGACAGCTCCAGCTCACCCTGCGCGACTCCAAGCAGGACGGCCTGCCCTGGCAGGCCGTCGCCGCCGAGCTGAGCCACCGCCCGGCCGAGTGGCAGACCCTCGTCGTCGCCGACCTCAGTGCCGACCAGAACGCCTGGCCGTACCTCCAGGGCGCCGCCTCGCCGCTCAGCGAGGGTATCCCGCTCTGGGCGGTCGTCAGCCCGGACCCGGAGCAGATCGGTACCTTCACCCGCGCCCTGATCGAGGCGCTGCACGGCGGCCGCCCCGGCGCGGGCGACGTGCTCGCGCCCGAGCAACTGCGGCAGCAGGTGTACTCGGTGCTGCGGCCGGACGTCGTCATCCTGGCCACGCACGCCCCGGACCGCCCGCTCTTCCGCAACACCGCCCGCCGTGGCGACGGTCCGCCGGCCGACGCGGCGCCGCCGGCCGACGCAGTGCCGGTCGATGCGGTGCCGATAGATGCCGTGCGCGCCGATGTGGTGTCGTCCGGGCCGCCCGCGCTGCCGGTGCCGCCGGTGCCGGGCCGGGCGGAGTCACAGGACGCCGTCGTCGAACCGCCCGTGGCGCCCACGGCTCCGCTGCCGTCGGCCTCCCCTGCTCCCGCGGCCGGGGCCGGTCCGGTGAGCCTGGTCAAGACCGGCGTGCCGCCCACCCCGCCGAGGCCGGCCCGCCCGGTCAGCCTGCTGAAGGGGCAGCAGGCCGGCCCGGCCGGCGTGACCCTGCACAAGCCCGCTCCGACGGACGCGACGCCCGAGGCCGTCGAGCCGTCCGCAGGCGTGACGCTGGCCAAGCCCCAGCAGCCGGAGATGGAGCCGGAGTCGGAGCGGGAGCCGGAGCAGGCACCGGCGGACGCCGCCACGCTGACGGCGGAACCGCAGGACGCCGTCCCGGCGCAGGCCCCTCCCGTGGAGGAGGCCCCCGCCGACGCGGTGCCGACGGCGGAAGCGCCGGACGGCACGGCCCCGACCGGCGACGAGGCCCCCGTGAACGCGGTCCCGGTGGCGGAGGCCCCGGCGGACCCCGTCCCGGCGGACGAGGTACCTGCCGATGCTGTGCCCGTCGACGCTCCGGTGTCCGGTCAGCCGCGTGCCGACTACCGGGAGGCCATCGGCCGGATCGTCCGCAGCGCGGACGCCGGAGAGCACGGCGCCGCCACCGAACTCGCCTTCGCCCTCGAACTGGAGGTGATCGCCGAGCACGGCGCCGTCTCCGAACCGGTCCTCCAGGTGCGCCAGGTCCGGGCGCACGTGTGCCGTCTCGCGGGCCGGCCGGCCGAGGCCGCGGACATCTACCGCGAGGTGGCCCTGGCGCTGCTCCGTTCGCAGGGGCCGGACCACCCGGAGACCCAACAGGCGGCCACCAACGCCGAGGCCTGCTGGCGCTCGGTCCCCGATCGTGCGGCGGCCCTTCGGATCGCCCCGGAGATCATCGAGCTCCGCGCCTACCTCCCGGGCCCCGACGGCCGCAAGCTCCGCGCCGCCGAGCGCTACCTCGCCCAACTGGCCGCCGCCCCGGAGCCCGCCGTGACGCCTGCTTCCGCCCCGGCGGACCGCGTCTGACCCTTCGCGCCGCGCGCGGCTGGGCCGGACGACCGGCACCTGGCCGCGAACAGATGACAGAGAACAGAAAACAGCGAACAGATAACAGATTTCGAAATCTGTTATCTGTTCGCTGTTAGTTGTTAGTTGTTACCTGCTACTCACTGCGGCCCGTCAGCGACCGGCGATGGCGTGGACGAACTTCGCGCCGTCGATGGTGCCGAGGCCGCTGGAGAGGTCGTAGCCCTCGGTGGCGGTGTAGCCGGTGACGCTGCCCCAGGAGTTGTCGCCCTCCTTCACGTCCGTGATGCCGCTCCACGCGCTCGGGAGCAGGTTGAGCCCGTACAGGCGCCAGTTGAGCTGGCCGAGACGGTGGCCGGCGAGCTGGTCGGCGAGGGCGACGACGCCGGAGAACAGCGGGGTGGCCTCGCTGGTGCCGCCGGTGAGGTGCCAGCCGACGGAGGTCGGGTCGTAGGACTCGTAGGTCCAGGCACCGCCGTCGACGGCCGCGCTCATGCTGATGTCGGGCGTGCCGCGGTGGTTGCCGGTGACGTTGGCGACGCCGGCCTGGTACCACGGGCGCTCGAAGATGCCGGAGACGCCACCACCGCCGGCGCCGGACTTGTCGTGCCACACCTTGTCGGGCGCGGTGCGCGCGCCGTTGTCGTCCAGGGTGAGCTGGGTGCCGCCGATGGAGGTGACCAGCGGGTCGGAGGACGGCCAGGAGTTGACCTTGTACGGGTACAGGTCGGTGCCGTTGGTCTGTGAGTCGGTGGCGCCGTTGTCGCCGGAGGCGGCGAGCACGGTGACGTTGTGGTCGGCGGCGGCCTGGAAGGCGTAGCGCAGGTCGGTGAGCGACTTGAAGTCGCCCTTGTCGTACCCCGGGAAGGTGTTCTCGGTGGCGCCGAAGCTCTGCGAGATGACGTCGCCGCGACCGGCCTTGATGAGGGCCTTCTCGGCGTCCATCATCTCGGGCAGGCCGGTGGTGCCCTCGGTCTCGGCGACACCGGTCTCGACCAGGACGATGTGCGCGTCGGGGGCGATGGCGTGGGCGTACTCGACGTCCAGCGTGGTCTCGCCGGCCCAGCCGGTGTGGTCGGGGTTCTTGGGGTCGAAGGCGGGGACGTTGCCCCACTTGACCACCTCGACGTTGGTGTCCTGGATGCCCCACTGCTTGTCGAAGACCTCCAGGTCGTGCTGGATGGTCGGCGAGCCGAAGGAGTCGACGATGACGATCGTGCGGCCCTTGCCGGTGATGCCCTCCTGGTACAGCGGGTTCAGGTTGTAGGCGTTCCGGTACTGCAGCGGCGAGTAGCAGTGGATGCCGATCTGGCTGACGCACTGGGTGGTGGTCAGCGGGGCGGTGCGGCCCTGGGCGTTGTGGTGCCCGAAGGAGGCGGGGCGGACGTGGACGCCCGTGAGGTCGTGCGCGGGGGCGGCGGTCGCGGCGCCGACCGCCGGGACGGCGATGGTGCCGGCCGTGAGGGCGGTGGCCCCGACGGCGAGCAGAGCCAGGGCACGGCGAAGGGGGGCGGGGCTGCCCATGGGACTCCTTGGGGCGCAGGGCCCGACCTGGTCCGGTCGGGTCGGTCCGGCCATCCCATCGACTGCCGCATGATCATGCCATAGTCATTTGGTGGGGTCGCCTGATCAGAGGCATGGTCATGCTCGGCCACGCGAAAAGGTAAAGGCCGTCCCAGGTGAAGGTAACCCCACGCCCAGGACGGCTATGTGACGCCACGTCAGTATTATCGTACTAATGCTGAAGAGTCCTTGAAGGTCCCCGCCCGGGCTAGACCTACCGCGCCCCGCCGTTGACGTACAGCGTCTGCCCGCTGACGTACGAGGCGTCCTCGCTGGCCAGGAAGGCGACCACGGACGCGATCTCCTCCGGCTGTCCCACCCGGCGCAGCGGGGTCCGGGCGGAGACCTCCGCCTGCTGGTCCTCGGCCGTGCTGCCGACCCGCTCGGCGGTGGCCGCGGTCATCGCGGTGGCGACGTACCCGGGGGCGACGGCGTTGACGTTGATGTTGAACGGCCCCAGCTCGATCGCGAGGGTCGCGGTGAGCCCCTGGATGCCGGCCTTGGCGGCCGCGTAGTTGGCCTGTCCCCGGTTGCCGAGGGCGGAGCGCGAGCTGAGTGAGACGATCTTCCCGTACTTCTGCGCCACCATGTACTTCTGCGCGACGTGGCTGCAGTTGTACGCGCTGGTCAGATTGACGGTCAGGACCGCGTCCCAGTCGGCCTTCGGCATCTTGAAGAACAGGTTGTCCCGGGTGATCCCGGCGTTGTTCACCAGGATGTGCACCCCACCGAGGTCCGCCGCGACCTGCGCGAACACCGCCTCGACGGCGTCGTAGTCGGCCACGTCGCAGCCGTACGCCCGTGCGGTGCCGCCCTTGGCGGTGATCGCCGCGACCGTCCCGGCGGCCCGTTCGGCGGTGAGGTCGACGACGGCGACGGCCGCGCCCTCCTCGGCGAGCCGGTGGGCGGTGGCCGCGCCGATGCCCTGCGCGGCGCCGGTCACGACGGCGACCCTCCCCGCGAACCTGCCTGCCAGGCCCGTCACTTCGGCCACTGCGGCTACTTCAGTCATTCCCGGTGCTCCCTTGAACTCGGACGTGAACTCGAACTCGGACGTGAACTCAGACGTGAACTCGAACTCGGACGTGAACGCGAGCGCGAACGCGGGCGCGCACTCAGTCAACGTTCTCGACGAGGACGGCGGTGCCCTGACCGACCCCCACACACATGGTGGCGAGGCCGCGTCGGGCGTCGGTGCGGCGCATCCGGTGCAGCAGGGTGGTGAGGATGCGCGCGCCGGAGCCGCCCAGCGGGTGGCCGAGCGCGATCGCCCCGCCGCTCGGGTTGACCAGTTCGTCGGCCTGTTCGGGGGTGAATCCGATGCCGTCGGCGGAGGCCAGGGCCTGGGCGGCGAAGGCCTCGTTGAGCTCGGCGGTGTCGAGGTCGGCCAGCGACCAGCCGGCCCGGCCGAGCACCTTGCGGGTGGCCGGCACCGGGCCGATGCCCATCACGTCGGGGTGCACCCCGACGGAGGCGCCGGCGACGTACCGGCCGAGCGGGCGCAACCCGAGGTCGCGCAGCGCCTCCTCGCCGACCAGGAGCAGCCCGGCCGCGCCGTCGTTCATCGGCGAGGCGTTGCCGGCCGTGACGGTGCCGTCGGGGCGGAAGGCGGGCTTGAGGCGGGTGAGCTTCTCCAGGCTGGTGTCCTCGCGGATGCCCTCGTCCTGGAAGACCGTCACGCCGTCGGGCCGTTCGACCGGGATCAGCTCGGCGTCGAAGTGGCCGTCCTTGCGGGCGGCGGCGGCCCGTTGGTGGCTGCGCAGCGCGAAGGCGTCCTGGCGTTCCCGCCCGATGTCGTACCGGCCGGCCACCTCCTCGGCGGTCTCGCCCATGCTGAGCACGCCGTGCAGTTCGGCCATCCGGGGGTTGGTGAGCCGCCAGCCGAGCCGGGTGTCGTAGGTCTCGATCCGGTGCGGGAGGGCCTCGTCGGGGCGGGGGAGGACGAAGGGGGCGCGGGTCATCGACTCGCAGCCGCCGGCCAGGACGACGTCGGCCTCGCCGGAGCCGATGGCCCGGGCGGCGAGGGTGACGGCCTCCAGCCCGGAGGCGCAGAGCCGGTTGACGGTGGCGCCGGGAACGGTCTCCGGCAGGCCGGCCAGCAGGACGGCCATCCTGGCGGCGTTGCGGTTGTCCTCGCCGGCCTGGTTGGCGGCGCCCCAGTAGACGTCGTCGATGCGGGCGGGGTCGAGGGCGGGGACGTCGGCGAGCAGGGCGCGCAGCACGGTGGCCGAGAGGTCGTCCGGGCGGACCGTGGCGAGCGCTCCGCGCAGTCGGCCGATGGGTGTGCGGCGGGCTGCGGCGAAGTAGACGGGACGCACGTCGTCGGGCTCCTATCCGGTTGAATCCGAGTGATCCGAGTGATCCGAGTGATCCGAGTGATCCGAGCAGTCGGGGTGATCCGAGCAGTCAGGACGGTCCGGGGAATCCGGGTGGTCCGGGTGGTCCGGGGAATCCGGGTGGTCCGATTGACCCGTCCTGGCTGGTCGGATGGGATGAACGGGCTGGTCAGAAGGCGTTGACCCCGGTGAGGGCGCGGCCGATGAGCAACTGGTGGATCTGGCTGGTGCCCTCGTAGAGGGTCATGACCCGCGCGTCGCGCAGGTACTTGCCGACCGGGTACTCGTCGATGAAGCCGTAGCCGCCGAACACCTGGAGCGCGTTGTTGGCGGCCCGGACGGCGGCCTCGCTCGCGTAGAGCTTGGCGACGGAGGACTCGGTGGCGAACGGCAGGCCGCGTTCGATGTGGTCGGCGACCTTCCAGGTGAGCAGCCGGGCGGCCTCGACGTCGACGGCGATGCCGGCCAGCAGTTCCTGGACGAGCTGGTGCGAGGCGATCGGGCGGCCGAACTGCTCGCGCTCGCCGGCGTAGCGGACGGCGGCCTCCAGGCAGGCACGGGCGATGCCGACGCAGCCCGCCGCGACCGACATCCGGCCCTTGGCGAGCGCGGACATCGCCACCCGGAACCCGTTGTCGACTTCGCCGAGCCGTGCGCTGTCGGGCACCCGGACCCGGTCGAGGGCGAGTTCGGCGGTGGCCTGGCCGCGCAGGCCGAGCTTGCCGTGGATCTCGGTGCGGGTGAAGCCAGGCAGGTCGGTGGGCACCAGGAAAGCGGTGATGCCCTTGTGGCCCTGCCGGTCGGGGTCGTCGCCGCCGGTGCGGGCGAAGACCAGGGCGACGTCGGCCCAGGTGCCGTTGGTGATGAACATCTTGGCGCCGCTGATCAGCCAGTCGTCGCCGTCCCGGACGGCGCGGGTGCTGAGGTTGGCCGCGTCGGAGCCGGTGCCGGGCTCGGTGAGCGCGAAGCAGCCGAGCGACTCGCCCGAGGTGAGCCGGGGGAGCCAGTGCCGCTTCTGCTCCTGAGTCCCGTAGCCGTTGACGGACTTGGCGACCAGGCCGAGCGTGACCGAGACGATGCCGCGGACGGCCGAGTCGCCGCGGCCGAGCTCCTCCAGGACCAGGCAGTACGCGAGGTGGTCGCCACCGCTGCCGCCGTACTCCTCGGGGATGGTGAGGCCGAGGAAGCCGAGCCCGGCCAGCTTGCCGATGATCGCGCGGTCGACGGACTCGGCGCGGTCCCACGCGGCGGCGTGCGGAACGATCTCGCGGTCGGTGAAGGAGGCGGCGAGGTCCCGGACGGCGCTCTGCTCCTCGGACAGCTCCAGGTTCACGGCGGCGGCTCCAGATCCATTAAACTAGCGCTGCAAGTTTTATGGAGGGACTGTAGCCCCGGCCGGCCCGCGCTGGGAAGGGGCGCCTGCCAGGATCGGTCCCCGCCCCACCCGACCGGAGGAACCGGAGGCAGCACCCCGATGGCCCGCCCGCGCACCCCGCTGCTCAGCCGCGAGCGCATCGTCGCCGCTGCTCTGCGGCTGATCGACGCCGAGGGCCTGGCGGCCCTCTCCACCCGCCGCCTCGCCACCGAACTGTCGGTCAGCGGTCCCTCGCTCTACAACCACGTCGCGACCAAGGACGAACTGCTGGACGCGGTGGTGGACAGCGTGATCGGCGAGGTCGACTTGTCGATGTTCGGCACTCCCGACGGCACTCCCGACGGCTTGCCCGACGGCACTCCCGACGGCGCGCCCGACCGCTCGCCCGGCGGTAGGCCGACGCCCTGGCCGGACGCGCTGCGCGACTGGGCCCGCTCCTACCGCGCCGCCCTCGCCGCCCACCCCAACATCGTGCCGGTGCTCGCCCAGGGCCCTGGCCGCCGGCCGAACGCGCTGCGCCTGGCCGACGCGGTCTTCGGTCACCTGGTCGAGGCCGGCTGGCCGCGCGGCCAGGCCACCCGGATCGGCGCGCTGATGCGCTACTTCGTCACCGGCTCGGCGCTGGCCTCCTTCGCGGCCGGCTTCCCCGCGGACGCCGAGGTGTACGACGCGGCCGACTACCCGCACCTCGGCGAGGCGCACCGGCTGGCCGGGCATCGTGGGACGGTGGACGAGGGCGCCTTCGAGACCGGCCTGGAAGCGCTGCTCGACGGGCTCGTCCTGCGCTTCGACCGCCTCACCGAACGCTCCTAGACTCCGCCGCCGGCCTTCCCCCCGTCCCGCTGCTTCCGCTGTTTCCGCCGTTCCCTCCCCCGCCGCCTCACCAGGGCTCGCGCGGCAGGAAGGCCGGCCGCAGCGACGGGTCCACCGGGTCGTAGTACCGGTGGTAGACGGGCGTGAGCCCGCCGGAGACCGGGGGCACGATCCAGCTCCAGTCCGCCGGGGTCGGCCGGCCGAGCCGCTTCTCCTGGGCGACGTGCCGGAGGAAGCGCTCGGACTCGGTGTGGTGGTCGGCGATCGTCACTCCGGCCTCCTGGAAGGAGTGCAGCACCGAGACGTTGAGTTCGATCAGCGCGCGGTCGCGCCAGAGCGTGCGCGCGCTGGAGGTGTCCAGGCCCAGGCGCTCGGCGACGGTGCCGAGCAGGTCGTAGCGGTCGGCGTCGGCGAGGTTGCGGGCGCCGATCTCGGTGCCCATGTACCAGCCGTTGAAGGGCGCGGCCGGGTAGCGGACGCCACCGATCTCCAGCGTCATGTCGCTGATCGCGGGCACCGCGTACCAGCGCAGGCCCAGGCCGGCGAACCACTCGTACGCGGGGTGGGTGAGCGGTACCTCCAGGGTGGTGTCGTCCGGCAGCTCGTACCAGTGCGGGCGCTCGCCGGGGTGTTCCTGGACGAGCAGCGGCAGCACCTCGAAGCGGTCCTCGGCGCACTTCCAGCCGAGGTCGCGGGCGCGGGCGGCGAGTGCGGTGCCGGCCGGGTCGCCGACGACGGCGTCGCCGACCCGGTGGCCGGCGTAGCGGACCAGTTGCTGGTTGACGATGCGGGCGGCCGGGCGGCCCGGGCGGTCGGGGGCGAACACCGAGACCACCGGGCGGATCCGTCCGCCGTTGCCGGCCAGCCGCAGGTGCTCGAAGCACTCGGCGGCGATGTCGTCGGCCGAGCCGAGGTGGCGCAGGTCGCGCACCACCAGACTGCGCCAGTACAGCCGGCCGATGCAGCGGGCGGCGTTGCGCCAGGCGAGCTTGGCGCCGTAGGCGAGTTCGGCGGGGGTGTGCTCGTAGCTGCCGGTGCGCTCGATCTCGTCGAGGACGGCCCGTATCCGGGCGTCTGGGGCCCCGGTGGCGGGCTGCTCGTGATGGAAGCGGCGGATGAACTCGGTGGCCTGCTCCGGGTCGGTGAACAGCGGCGGGGACGACGGCGGGGACGACGGCGTGGGCGACGGCCGGGCCGAGGCCGGGGGGTGGGTGTGGGCGTACGGGCAGCCGCCGGCGGCGGCGGTGGCGGCGGCTGGTCTGCGGGCGCGGAGCCGGTTGAAGATCAAGGACACATCCCTCCTGGCGAACAGGAGTACCGGAGGTGTCCGGGCCGCCGCAGGGAGTGAACGATTCGGCCCCCGCACCCGCGCTGATCGCGCTAGGGTGCGGGGGCCGATGGTCGGACTGTCGGATCAGCCCATGTCCTCCAGCCGGACGCCCTTGGTCTCCTTCATGAACTTCGCCACGAAGACGATCGACAGCGCCGCGAACGCCGCGTACACCAGGTAGGTCGCCGACAGGTTCCAGCGCGACATCGACGGGAACGACACGGTGATCGCCCAGTTGGCGATCCACTGCGCGGAGGCGGCGACGGACAGCGCGGCGGCCCGGATGCGGTTCGGGAACATCTCGCCGAGCATCACCCAGACGACCACGCCCCAGGACATCGCGAAGAACAGCACGAAGGCGTTGGCGGCGACCAGCGCGACGGTGCCCTGGAGGTCGGGCAGCGTGACGTTGTCGCCGCTGCCGGTGGCGGAGGAGAACGCCCAGCCGGCCGCGCCGAGCGCGACGGCCATGCCGGCCGAGCCGATCAGGGCGAGCGGCTTGCGGCCGATCCGGTCCACCAGCAGGATCGCGACCACGGTGCCGAGGATGTTGATGACCGAGCCGACGAAGCTGATCAGCAGCGAGTTGCTCTGGTCGATGCCGACCGACTGCCACAGGATCGACGAGTAGTAGAAGATCACGTTGATGCCGACCAGCTGCTGGAAGACCGACAGGCCGATGCCGACCCAGACGATCGGCAGCAGGCCGAAGCGCCCGCCGAGCAGGTCGCCGAAGCGCGGGCGGTGGTCGGAGGCGATCAGCCCCTGGACCTCGGCGATCCGGGCGTCGGTGTCGACGTCCTGGCCCTCGACCTGGGCGAGCACGGCGCGGGCGTCGTCCAGCCGGCCGGCCTGGATCAGGTAGCGCGGGGACTCGGGGATCACCGAGGCGAGGGTGAAGTAGACCGCGGCCGGGACGACGCAGATGCCGAGCATCCACTGCCAGGCCTCCAGGCCGAGCAGCTGGCCGCGGGTGTCGCCGCCGGCCGCGTTCGCCAGCAGCCAGTTGACCAGCTGGGAGATCGCGATGCCGAGCACGATCGCGGCCTGCTGGAAGGAGGCCAGCCGGCCCCGGTACTTGGTGGGCGCGACCTCGGCGATGTAGGTCGGGGCGATCACCGAGGCGATGCCGATGGCCGCGCCGCCGAGCACGCGCCAGAAGGCGAGGTCCCAGGCGGCGAAGGGGAGCATCGAGCCGATCGCGCTGACCGCGAACAGCAGCGCGCCCGCCTTCATGACCTTGATGCGGCCGTAGCGGTCGGCGAACCGGCCGGCCAGTGCGGCGCCGATCGCCGAGCCCAGCAGGGCGGAGGAGACGATCAGACCGGTCACGCCGTCGCCGACGCCGAACTTCTCCTGGATCCCGGAGACGGCGCCGTTGATCACGGAACTGTCGTAGCCGAACAGGAACCCGCCGAGGGCTGCGGCGGCGGTGATGAAGACGACGAAGCCGAGGCGGCCGGGCGCGGAGGCCTCGACCGCCCCGGAGGGCTGCTTGGTGACGCTCACGATCTTGACTCCTGGTACTCAACGCTGAGCTCGGTAGCCGAGATCGTAACCCTTATTCGTTTAAGTCTTGTACACCGGAAACCTCAATTTTTGCTCTGAGGATTCGTAAGGTGAACAAGCAAATTCAGCTGCGCCGACCGTCCCTATGCCGCCGGTCGTCCCTGCGTCGCCGACCGTCCCTACGCCGGGGCGGACAGTGACAGCCCGAACCGGCCCTCCTCGTCCGTCCACCAGTGGCTCAGCCGCAGCCCGGCCGCCGCCAGCTCGGCGGACACCCGCTCCCGGCGGAACTTGGCGGACACCTCGGTGCGCAGTTCCTCGCCCCGGTCGAAGTGCACCGGCAGGTTCAGCGCCGGGATCTTCACGGTCTGCGCGCGCAGCGAGCGCAGCCGCATCTCGATCCACTCCCGGTCCGGGTCCCACCGCGCGACGTGCGCGAACGCGGTCGGGTCGAAGTCGGCGCCCAGCTCGCGGTTGAGCACGTTGAGCACGTTGAGGTTGAACTCGGCGGTCACCCCGGCCGCGTCGTCGTAGGCGGCGACCAGCACCGACGGGTCCTTGACCAGGTCGGTGCCGAGCAGCAGGAAGTCGCCCGGGTCGAGGGCGGCGCGCAGCCCGCGCAGGAAGGCCGCCCGCTCCTCGGGCAGCAGGTTGCCCAGGGTGCCGCCGAGGAAGGCGACCAGCCGGGGGCCGCCCTCCGGGGGCAGGCCGAGCCGGGCGGTGAAGTCGGCCAGCACGCCGTGCACGGCGAGCCCGGGGTACTCGGCGGCGAGCGCGACGCCGGCGGCGGTCAGCGCGCTCTCGCTGACGTCCACCGGGACGTACGTCTCCAGGGTGCCGAGCGCGCGCAGCGCGTCCAGCAGCAGCCGGGTCTTCTCGGAGGAGCCGGAGCCCAGCTCGACCAGCGTGCGGGCTCCGGTGGCGGCGGCGATCTCGCCGGCCCGGGCGGTCAGGATGGCCCGCTCGGCGCGGGTCGGGTAGTACTCCGGCAGCCGGGTGATCTCCTCGAACAGCTCGCTGCCCCGCGCGTCGTAGAACCACTTCGGCGGCAGCCACTTGGGTTCGGAGGTCAGGCCGTGCTGCACGTCGTGGCGCAGCGCGCTGCTGAAGTGGTCGGCGGGCAGCAGCCGGGTGAGATCAAATGTGTCCATGACAGGGTGGGTCCTCTGTTCAGAAGATGAAGGGGTGGTGGAGGATCAGTAGCGGCCGAGGAGCTGACGGACGGTGACGCCGCGCTCGTCGACCACCACCAGCGAGCCGTCCGGGACGGCCGTCCAGCCGGGAGCGTCGTCGTACGGCTCGGAGGCCACCACCGTGCCGAGCCCGGGCAGGTCGCGGTGGTGCAGGGTGTCGCCCCAGGCGGTCGCGGCGAGCGTGCGGCCGTCGGTGAGCAACAGGTTGAGCCGGCCGGTGGTGTGCGCGGTGACGTCCGCGACGGTGCCCGCCAGCGCCTCGCCGAGCCCGGCCCCCGCCCGCAGCCGGTGCAGGACCAGGGCCCACAGCAGCGCCGAGTCGGAGCGCGCCTCCAGCTCCAGCAGCTCGGCCGGCGGGAGCAGGGCGGCCAGCGCGTCCAGCTTGCCCGGCCAGCCCGCCACCGCGCCGTTGTGGCTGAACAGCCAGCGCCCGGCCGCGAACGGCGCCGCCGCGCTCTCGCCCGCCGCGCAGCCCTCGGTGGCGGAGCGGACCGCCGCCAGCAGCACCCGGGTGCGGATCACCCGGGCGAGGTCGGCGAACGCGGCGTCCGCCCAGATCGGCCCGTCCCGGCGGTAGCGGGCCGGCACCTCGTCGCCGTCCGCGTACCAGCCGAGGCCGAAGCCGTCCGCGTTGACCGTGCCGTACTGCTGCGCCCGGGGCGCCCAGGACTGCCGGTACAGGCCGTGCGGCGGGTGCACCAGCAGCTCCCGTGGCGCCACCGGCTCACCCAGGTACGCGAGGTGGCGGCACATCAGGCCACCTCCAGGTCGCGGGCGGTGCGGAACCCGGCGAAGATCTGCCGCCGGACGGGGTAGTCCCAGTTGCGGAAGGTGCCCCGGCAGGCGACCGGCGCCACCGCGAAGCAGCCGCCGCGCAGCACCTTGTACTCCGGTCCGAAGAAGACCTCCGAGTACTCCTGGTAGGGCCAGGCCCGGAACCCGGGGTAGGGGCGGAGGTCGCTGGCCGTCCACTCCCACACGTCGCCGATCAACTGCCGTACGCCGTACGGGGACTCGCCCGCCGGGTAGCCGCCGGCCGGGGCCGGGCGTAGGTGCCGCTGCCCGAGGTTGGCGTGCTCGGCTCCGGGGGCCTGGTCGCCCCACGGGTAGCGGCGGGAGCGGCCGCTCGCCGGGTCGTGCCGGGCCGCCTTCTCCCACTCCGCCTCGGTCGGCAGCCGCCGTCCGGCCCACCGGGCGTAGGCGTCCGCCTCGTACCAGCTGACGTGCAGGACGGGTTCGTCCGCCGGGACGGGCTCCACCGTGCCGAACCGGCGCCGCAGCCACTGGCCGCCGTCCAGGCGCCAGAACAGCGGGGCGGTCAGGTCGGCCCGCCGCCGGTGCTCCCAGCCCTCGGGCGTCCACCAGCGCGGCTCGTCGTAGCCGCCGTCCGCGATGAACCGCTGGTACGCGGCGTTGGTGACCGGCGTGGTGTCCAGCAGGAAGGCGGGTAGCTCGACCACGTGCGCGGGGCGCTCGTTGTCCAGCGCCCAGGGTTCGGTGTCGGTGCCCATCGTGAACGGTCCTGCGGGGACGAGCACTTCGGCGGGCAGCGCGGCCGCGTCCGCCGGGGCGGGCGGCGGCGGGGGAGCGGCCAGCGCAGGCTCCCCCGGGCGGAGCTGGTGGGTGATCAGCATCGTCTCGTCGTGCTGCTGCTCGTGCTGGGCGATCATCCCGAACGCGAACCCGGCGTCCAGCAGCGGCGCCCCCTCCAGCGGACTGGCCGCCAGCAGGTCCAGCACCCGGCCGCGCACCTCGTGCGCGTACGCCCGGGCCTCGGCGGGCGCCAGCAGCGGCAGGCTCGGCCGCTCGGCCCGGGGGTGCTGGAAGGCGTCGTACAGCGGGTCGATCTCCGGGTGCATCGGGTCGCGGCCGCCGACGTTGCGCAGCAGCCAGAGTTCCTCCTGGTTGCCGATGTGCGCCAGGTCCCAGACCAGCGGGGACATCAACGGCGAGTGCTGGGCGGTGAGGTCGCCGTCCTCGACGCAGTCGGTGAGCGCGGCGGTGCGGGCACGGGCGGCCAGCAGCTCGGCCGCGATGGTCTCGCGCAACTCCTCGGTGCCCGCCGCCGGGGCGGCAGGGGGGCGGACGTCGGTCATGGTGCGGCCTCCTCCGGAGGAGTGCGTCGGGTGCCGGAGCGCAGGGCGTCCAGCTGGTCGTCGGCCGGGCAGCGGCCGCGCGCGGGGTAGCGCTCGGCGAACTCGGCGACGGCGGCGCGCAGCCGACCGGCGCCGGGCAGGCGGCCCAGCGCGGCGTCGGCGGCGGCGAAGCAGGTCAGGGTGGCGCGGCGCAGCTCGGGATCGGCGACGGCCAGCGTCGCGGCCCGGCGCCAGACGTCGCTGCGCGGCGGGCGCGGACCGTCCGGGCGGCCCAGCGGCTCCAGCGCGGCGAGCGCGGCCTCGGCGGCCGGTACGTCGTCCAGCAGCGCGGTCACCAGGGCGGTGGGCACCACCCAGCCGTCCCCGGGCTGGGCGTCGATCATGCGCAGCTCCAGGTGGCCGCGCGGGCGCACCGGCGGGAACAGGGTGGTCCGGTGGTAGTCCAAGTCGCCCAGCGTGGGCGGGCGTTCGCCGCCGCCGCGGACCCAGTCGCGGAAGGTCAGGCCGGGCGGGGCCGTCCACGGCAGCCCCTCGGGGCGGCGCACGCACAGCACCTCGGCGTCCAGCACGTACTGCGCCCAGGCCTCGCGGGGGTCGCCGTGGTCCGGCTCCGGGGCGAGCGTGCGGGTCGGGTCCATCCGGGACCAGACGGTCTGCCGGGTGGAGCGGTGGCCGGTCGGCCTGCCGTCCAGCAGTGGGGAGTTGGCGAAGGCGGCGACCAGGACCGGGCCGAGCAGGTGGGTCAGTCGCCAGCGGCGCTCCACCGCTTGCGGGCCGTCCGCGTCGCCGGCGTCCAGGCACACCTGCACCGAGGCCGTGCCGGTCATCATGATCCGGCCCCAGGGGCCGGCGGAGTCGAAGAACCGCTCCATCGCGAGGTAGCGGGGGTGGTCCAGGACCATCAGGCGGGGGCGGGCCAGCGGGTCCGTCCCGGTGCCGGTGAGGCGCAGGCCCTGTGCCGCGAAGGCGGCCCGCAGGGCGGTCAGATCGCGTCGGGTGTCCTCGACGCAGGCCAGGAGGCCGGTGGCGGGCGGGGAGCTGAGCTCGACCTGCCCGCCGGGTTCGAGCGTGAGCCGCGAGCCGGAGGGGAGCGAGGCTCCGTCCGGGCCGCCGAGTGGCAGCGACTCCAGTGCGGCGTGGACCAGTTCCGGTCGGACGGGCTTGCCGGGACATCGGTCGTCGTGGACGAACCACTCGACCTCGACGCCCACCAGCCGGGGCGGTCCGATCTTGAAGCAGACGCCCGACACGTGGCTGAGCGCCCCCGACTCGGTCAGCGGGGTCACCCCCGGCGGGGGCGCTGGGGGGCTCTGCCGGTCGGGCGGAGTGGTGCGGGATGTCGGTATCACCGGACTTACCATCCTCGGGGTCAGGATTGCGGCCCGAACTACCCTGCCCAGTCTGCTACGGAGCATGCGGGGGCGCTTCGCAAATATCGTGTGAACGTTCGTTTCTGCAGGTCAGGGGTGGCGCGATCGGGTGAATCCGGGGATCCGGGGCGGTTTTCCGGGCGTGCGCGGGGGCGCTGGGTGGGGCGTGCGCGGGGTTGCCGGGCGGGGCCTCGGGCGCGGGTGCCGGGAGGGTGCGTCGGGGAGCAGCGGGCAGGGGTGCGGGGTTGCCGGGCGGGGTGGCCCGGTGTTCGGTCACCGCCGGTCGAGGCGCTCCAGGACGGCGTCCAGCACCGGGCCCGGCAGGGCGTAGTTCAGCCGCAGCGCGCCCCGGCCGCCGGGGCCGAACTCGGCGCCGTCCGAGGCCTCCAGGCCGTAGCGCTCCAGCAGCGCCCGGCGGGCCCCGTCCGGCGGCAGCCCCAGGGCGGCGGCGTCCAGCCAGAGCAGGTAGGAGGACCGCGGCGCGGAGCGGACGGCGGGCCCCAGCCGGCCGGTGAGCCGGACGCGGGCGGCGACGAGGTGGGCGAGCAGCGCGTCCAGCCACGGCCCGCCCTCGGCCAGCGCCGCCCGCTGGACGGTCTGCTCCAGCAGGCCGCCCTCCCAGAGGCCGAAGCCGGCCAGCACCTCGGTGAACCGGGCGCGCAGGCCCGGATCGGGGACGAGCGCGAAACTGCTCGGCAGGCCGGAGCAGTTGAAGGTCTTGCCGACCGAGTTCAGCGTGACCACCCGGGGCCGGAGCGCCGCGTCGACGGTGGCCACCGCCACCGGGTGGACGTACCCGGGGTGGGTGAGATCGCCGTGCACCTCGTCCGAGACCAGCAACGCGCCGGCCTCCGCCGCCCGCTCGGCGAGGGCCCGCAGGTCGGCGGCCGGCCAGACCCGGGCGGAGGGGTTGTGCGGGCTGCTCAGCAGGACGGCTCCGGCCGGGTGGGGGAGCGGACCGCCCGGGAGCCGGTAGCCGTCCGGGCCGGAGGTCAGGGGCAGTTCCCGGTACGGGAGGCCGGCCGCCCGGCACAGCTGGGCGAAGCCGCCCCACTCCGGTGTCGGGAACAGCACCGGCGCCTGCGGGCGCACGGTCTCCAGCAGCAGGCGCAGGGCGGTGCGCGGGCCGCAGGGCAGCAGCAGCACCCAGTCCGGATCCACCTCGACGCCGTGCCGCGAGCGGTACCAGCGGGCCACCAGCGCCCGCCCGGCCGGGTCGCACACCGTGTACCCGTACGCGCGGTGGCGGGCCCGGCGCTCCAGCGCGGCGGCCACAGCCGGCGGTCCGGGCAGGTCCATGTCCGCCAGGCCCATCGCGATCACCCCGGGCGCCCCCGCGCGGGCCCACTTGCTGCTGCCCGTCCCGGTCCGGTCGAAGGGGGCCGCGAAGCCGAACGCGTCCGGTGCGGTGGTGGGCATGACGGCCTCCGGTGGTCGGGGGTGCGCCGCCACGCTAGAGCCGGACGGGTGCCGGCCGCCACCGGCCGCGTGGTCACCCGTTCGCCGGCCCGCTCCCGCTGCCCAGGTGTGCCGCCAGCCCCCGCCGCCCCCGGCGCATCATCACCGCGTGGTTGGCCCGGAACAGCGGGTGCAGGGGCAGGGCGAGGCGGCGCAGCAGGGGTTTGCCGGGGCGGGTGTCCTCCTCGAAGAGCACGCGGCTGCCCGGCCCGTCCGAGGTGACGGTGAACCGTGACCACCCGGTGAGATCGCCCCGCATGACCGCCTCCAGCACTCCGGCGGCCCGGTCGCGCCGTCGCGCCTCCACGCGGATCACCAGCCGGTACGGCAGCAGCGCGCGCACCACGAGGTCCCCGGACTCCTCGCCGGTCTGCCGGACTTCGAGGACCTCGGGCCACCACAGCGGGTAACTCCGCACGTCCTCCAGCGCCGCGTACACGTCGGGGGCCGGCGCCGCGAGTCGCCACGTGCCCCGGAAGCGGTAGTGGTTGGGGTCCACGCGCCCCACCCTAGAGCGCCACGGTCCGGGGCCGGCCCGTTTCGGTCGGGTTCCCTCGTCGACAGCCGGGCCCTACGGTGGCCCGGCCGTCGGCGGGACCGGTGCCGGTGAGACGGGAGGGGAACGCTCCGTAAACGTCGCATGCCAGGAGGGAGGTGTTCCGCTTGCAGCCGTTCGGGGTGCAGGGGAGGATCTTGTGTGCTTGTAGTCTCGTCTGTCACAGCAGTTGTCGCGAGGCACTGCATCCCCGGAAAACGGAGTGAAGGAGTCACAGGCATGCGGCGACCGAGCTGGGTACCGGAGGGCACGGACCTGGACAAACCGAACGCCGCGCGGGTCTACGACTACTACCTGGGGGGCTCGCACAACTTCGAGGTCGACCGGGAGATGGCGCGCAAGGCGATGGCCCTGTGGCCGGAGCTGCCGCAGATCATGCGCTCCAACCGGGCCTTCCTGCGGCGGGCCGTGTCCTACCTGTCCGAGCGCGGCGTCACCCGCTTCCTGGACATCGGCTCCGGCATCCCGACCTTCGGCGCGGTGCACGAGATCGCCCGCGCGATCCGCCCCGAGGCGACGGTCCTCTACGTGGACCGGGACCCGGTCGCCGTCGCGCACAGCCGCCTGCTGCTGGAGGACGACCCCGGCAGCGAGGTCGTCCAGGCCGACCTGCGCGACGTCCACGACCTGCTGGCCCGCCCCGAGGTGGCCGCGCTGCTGGCGCAGGGCGAGCCGGTGGCCGTCCTGCTGGTCGCCGTCGCGCACTTCGTCACCGACGACGAGGACCCGTGGAAGCTGATCGGCACGCTCCGTGACGCGCTCCCGCCCGGCAGCGCGCTGGTCCTCTCGCACGCCTCCCTGGAGGGCCGCCCGGACCAGGCGGAGGACCACCAGGAGCTCTACCGCAAGACGCCGACCCCGCTGACCATGCGCACCCACGAGCAGATCAGCGGGATGTTCGCCGGCTTCGAGCTGGTCGAACCGGGCGTGGTCTACCTGCCGCAGTGGCGTCCGGACCAGCCGGAGACGGTCGGCGAGCACCCCGAGCGGATGACCGGGGTGGCGGGCGTGGGGTTCCGCCCTTGAGCGGACGGATCGGGCGAGTGACCGACGGCCGCGGGCTCCGCGAAGCGGCCGCCGGTCCCCCCGCCGTGCCCGCCGCGCGGACCACTGCTCACCCCGCCCGGACCGCTGCCCGCGCCGGCCACCCCGCAGCGGTGACCGCGTGCACCCGGGTGGACGCATGAGCGCCGCCCCGGTGTCCGGCGGCGCCGAACGGTTCCACGAGGCCTGGGCACGACTGCTCTCCGCCGACCACGGCACGGCCGTCCACCCCGGGCTGCTCGGCCGCCTCACCGCCCGGACCGCCGCCCTGCTCCACCGCGCGCAGCTGGGCGAGCCGTTCGAGCCCCGGCTGGCCGAGCAGGCCGGCGCGGAACTGGTCGACGCGCACTTCACCGACCCGGTGGTGCTGGCCCGGGCGGTGGAGCTGCTCCAGGCGCAGCCGCTCGGCGACGACCGCGGCCCGGCCCTGACCGGCGCCTTCGCGGCCGGTTGGGCCGCCGCCCTGCGCGAGCGCACGCTGCGGGAGCAGGAGGCGATCCGCACCGCCGCCGACACCGCCCGCAAGGAGGCCGAGCGGGCGCTGCGCGCCTCCGAGGCCCGGTTCCGGGCGCTGTTCGAGAGCGCCGCCATCGGGATCGGCATCGGCGACACCGACGGCAACATCCTGGCGGTCAACAAGGCGCTCCAGGAGCTGTTCGGCGCGAGCCCGGAGGACATGACCGGCCGCCGGGTCGGCGATCTCGTCCACCCCGAGGACACCCCGGGCGTGTGGGAGGCGTACGAGGAGCTGATCAGCGGCAAGCGGGACTACTTCCAGTTCGACAAGCCGTACTACCGCCAGGACGGCGAGGTGGTCTGGACCCATCTGACCGTCTCGCTGATCCGCGACGACGACGGCGTCCCGCAGTACCAGGTCGCGATGCTGGAGGACGTCACCGACCGCTACCGGCTCCAGGAGCGGCTGCGCCACCAGGCCACCCACGACCCGCTGACCGGCCTGCCGAACCGGGCGGCCTTCTTCGAGCGGCTGGAGAAGCTGTTCGAGGATCCGGATCCGGGCGCCAGGTTCGGCCTCTGCTACGTCGACCTCGACGGCTTCAAGGTGGTCAACGACAGCCTCGGCCACGACACCGGGGACCAGCTGCTGTCCGCCGTGGCGGCCCGGCTGAAGGCCGCGCTCAACCCGCTCGGCCACCTGGTGGCCCGGCTCGGCGGCGACGAGTTCGTGGTGCTGCTGGAGAACTGCCGGGGCGAGCAGGAGGCCGTCGCGGCGGCGAAGACGGTGCTCAAGGCGCTGGCCGGGCCGGTGCTGATCGGCGACCACAAGCTGGCCGTGGGCGCGAGCGTCGGTGTGCTGGAGCGGCGGGTGTCCACCACCACCCCGGGCGCGGCCGTCCGGGCCGCCGACCTGACGCTGTACCGGGCCAAGGAGGCCGGCCGCGGCCGCTGGACGCTGTTCGACCCCAAGGAGAACGCCCGCGCGGTCAGCCGCTACGCGGTGTCGGTGCGGATGCCGGCCGCCCTCGACCGGGGCGAGTTCTTCATCGACTACCAGCCGCTGTACGCGCTGGCGGACGGCCGGCTGGCCGCGGTGGAGGCGCTGGTGCGCTGGCGCCACCCGCAGCTCGGCGTCCTCGGCCCGGACGAGTTCGTGACCACCGCCGAGGAGACCGGGCTGATCATGCCGCTCGGCCGCTGGGTGCTGGAGCAGGCCTGTGGCCAGGCCGCGGACTGGGTCAAACGGTTCGGCGACGCCGCGCCGCAGCTGAACGTCAACCTGGCGGTCCGCCAGGCGCGCAGCGCGGCGCTCGTCACCGACCTCGGCCGGATCCTCGACACGACCGGCCTCGAACCGGCCAGGCTGCAACTGGAGATCACCGAGTCGACCGTGGTCGGGCCCGAGGACGAGGCGCTGCGCACCCTGCACGGGCTGGTGGACCTCGGCGTGTCGCTGGCCGTGGACGACTTCGGCACCGGCTGGTCCAACCTCGCGTACCTGCGCGACCTGCCGGTCTCCGGGCTGAAGATCGCCGGTTCCTTCGTCGGAGACCTGCACGATCCGGAGAAGGACGAGTCCACCGGGTGGCGGATCGTCAGCGGCCTGGTGTCGATGGCGCACGCGCTCGGGCTGACCGTCACCGCCGAGGGCGTGGAGACCCGCAAGGACGCCGAACGGCTTCGGACCATCGGCTGCGACTGGGCCCAGGGCTGGCACTTCGGCCGCCCGGTGCGGCCGGACGAGATCGCCCGCCGGATCGCGGAGGAGCCCCGGGGGCGCCCGGTCGGGGGCTGACGCGTCGGGGGCGTCGGTTCCGCGGCCGGAGGGGACAGGGTCGGGCAGGTGGGGGAGGCCCGCGGCGGCGTTCGGCGGCGTTCGTGCAACCGCTCGGTCGCGTTCCGGAAAATCGGCCAACACCACGACCCACCATGCGGGATGATGGCGCGTCAAAATCACCACCCGGGGCCGTGCGGCGCGCGGCTACGGCCCCGCGCCGGCCCCGGGAAGCGGGGAGGAGAGCGCCGCCATGGCCACACCGGAGGACGCCGGCCCGGCCGACGACGACCGACGAGGCCCCTGGCCGGAGAGCGGCCCCGGGGCCCGGCCCGAGCCCCCGACCAGGGCGGACCGGCGGCCGTGGGGGCGGCGCCTCGGTGTCGTGCCGGACCGGCCGTCCCGGCTCGGCGCCGTCCCGCGCACCCGGACGGACCCCGACGCCGCGACCGGGCGGGAGCCGGACGGCGGGGCCCGCTTCGACCCGGAGGCGCCGACCAGGGTCCAGCGGGCCGCACCGGAGCGGGTCGACCCGGAGGCGCCGACCAGGGTCCAGCGGCGCGCGGGCACCGGGCGCGCCGCCGCCCCCGGCTGGGCCGACAACGTCGGCCCAGGGCCCAGCCGGAGCGGCGAGGGCCCCGTGGGCGGGGTGTCAGGGGGTGGGATATCGAAGGGCGGGGCGCCGGAGGGTGCGGGGCCCACCGGCGGACGGTTCGCGGGCGCTTTCCCGGACGCCCTGCGCGGCCGCTTCGACCCGCTCGGCGTGGCCGGCTCCGGCACCGAGGGCACCGTCTGGCACGTCCGGCGCACCGACGGCGGCGGCGAGGCCGCGGTGAAGGTGACGGCCGCCGGCCAGTCCATGGACGCCGACCTGCTCGGCTACCTGCGCAACGACGACTACCGCCGCCACGTCCCGCACATCGTCGACTTCGGGCGGGTCGGCCACCACGGCGCCGAACTCGACTGGGTGGCCATGGAGTACCTGCCGGTCACCCTCGCCGACCACTTCGCCGAACTGCGCGAGCGCGGCCGGCACACCGACCCGCGGGAGGCCGAGCGGATCGTCTACGAGCTCGTCGCCCTGCTCGACTTCTGGCAACGGCGGATCGAGCGCAACCCGCTGGACTTCAAGCCGGCCAACGTGCTGGTCCGCCCCGGCCGCGC
This sequence comes from Kitasatospora sp. NPDC091276, assembly GCF_040684355.1. Taxonomy (NCBI): domain Bacteria; kingdom Bacillati; phylum Actinomycetota; class Actinomycetes; order Kitasatosporales; family Streptomycetaceae; genus Kitasatospora; species Kitasatospora sp. NPDC091276. Next base: position 368,563 of record NZ_JBFBFU010000001.1, read on the forward strand.
GCCCGGGGAGTTCGTGATAGCCGACTTCGGCGGCGTCGCCCGGCTCACCGCCAGCCGCCGCTTCACGCCCGAGACGATCGTCACCATCCCGTACATGGCCCCCGAGCTCCTGGCCGGCCGCAATCACGAGGCCGGGCCCTGGTGGGCGCTCGGCAACGTCCTGTACGAGCTGTTCACCGGCCGCCCCCGCTTCCTCGGCGCGGACGGCCTGCTGATCAGCGACGAGGTGCTGCAGCTGGAACTGGTCCTGGGGGACGAGGTCGACCTCTCCGCCCTCGCCGACCCCCGCCAACTGCTGCTCCTCCAAGGGCTGTTCACCAAGAACCCGGAGGACCGCTGGACCGCCCCGCAGGTCCGCAGCTGGCTGGCCGGCGGCAGTCCCGCGGTGGTCCGGCGACAGGCCCGGGCCGACACCGGCCGCACCCACCGGCCGATCACCTTCCTCGGCTCCCCCTTCACCGATCCGGCCAAGCTCGCCGAGGTCCTGCTCCGGCGCTCCGGCGACGCGGCCCGCTGGCTCTCCGCCGGGGGAGCGGAGCGGTTGCGCGACTGGCTGCGCGACGACGTCCAGGACAACGTCTTCGACCTGCACCACCTGACCGACGTCGCCCGGGCGCCCGGCTCCCGCCGCGACGCGGCGGCCGCCCTCGCGGTGCTCGCCTTCGGCGCCGCCTTCGCTCCCTCCGCCACCCCCTACTACCTCGACCGCCCGATCGACACCCCCGGGCTGGAACGCATCGCCACCGAAGCGGACGGCGCCGTGTTCATCGACGCGCTGGTCCGGGGCGGCGCCCCGGCCGTCGCCGCCCGCTACGACTGCTTCCACCCCGAGTGCTCCGGCGAACACTGCTCCCGACTGCTCGCCCTGGCCCGGCTCCCGGACGTCCTGGCCGAAGTGGACCGTGCCGCCCGCACCGTCGGCGGCGGCCGGCGGGGCGGCGACGGGCTCAGCCCGCAGGAGCGCGAGGAGGCACACCGGCTGGTGGTGTGGCTGAGCGTGCGCCCCGAGGAACGCGACCGGCTGCTCGGCCGGCTCTCGCCGCTGCCCACCGCCCTGCACCGGCTGCCGCTGCCCGAACGGATGGCGGAGCTCGCCGCCCTCGTCGCGGCGGTGGTGGTGGACGCGGCCCTGGCCGCCGGCTCCGGGATCCGCACGGCCGTACGCGCCGCGGTGCGCCGGCCCGCGCCGGACCCGACCGCCGCGCCGGAGGCGGTCCGGCGCCGCTGGTCGGCGTTGCGGCGGCGGGCGGTGGGCGCCGACCCGGGGGACGACGCCGGGCGCGCGGCCCTGGTCGCCGCCGAGACGCTGCGCCCGCGCGGCCGGGGCCGGGGCGAGCGGCCCGACGACGCGGAGGGCCGGGAGGGCGGGGCAGGGCGGGAGAGCCGGGCCGGCCGGGACCGGTGGCTGGGGCGGCTGTGGCAGGGCGGGCGTGGACGGACGCCGGTGGACTGGGCGGCCCGGCTGCGGGCGTGGTGGCCGCACGCCCGGACCGGCCTGCCGCGCCGGGCGGGCGCCGTGCTGCTGCTGTTCCTCGCGCTCGGGTTGCTGCTGTGGGCGGGGGCGGTGTTCCGCTACCCCGTCGAGGCCGGGGTCCAGCTCAGGATCTCGCCGGACGGCGCCTTCGGCGGGCCGTTGAGGAAGGCCGGCGAGCACGCGGCCCAGCAGGTGGTCGGCCAACTGGGGGCGGCGCTGGTCGCCGCCGCCGTCCTGGCCTTCTTCCCCGCCGGGGTCGGCCTCGGCACGGCGGCCCTGACCGGCGTCGGGGCCTTCGCCATCGGCTACCTGCGGCTCGGACCGCCGATGACGGGCCTGGAGATGCCGAGACCGGTGGCCGAGCGGGTGGTGATGTTCGAGGGCGGGATGGGCAGTTGGGCCGGCCTCGCGGCGGTGGCGGCGATCGTGGCGTCGTTCGCGCTGATCGAGCGCGCGGCGGACCGGCTGCTGAAGCCCGCGCACGAGGCCCGGCGGCAGGTGCGCGAGGCCTGGCGGCGGCTCGCCGGGCGGGGCGCGGCGGCACGGTGGGACGGCAAGCAGTGGCGGACGGGCCCCGTGGGCGCCCGTGACCGCGCGCTGTTCGCGCTCGGGAGCACCTGTGTGCTGGCCCTGCTGCTGTGGGCGGCGGTCGAGGTGCGGCTGGCGGCCACCGGGCACCACCCGACGCCGGCCTCCTGGGGGACCGGCCGGACCGGCGCGGCCTACCAGTCCGGGTTCGTCGTCCTGCTGGCCGTCGTCTCCCTCGCGAGCACCCTGGGGACGCCGGGCACCGCCCGGGCGCTCCTCGGCTGCTGGATCCCCGCCACCCTGGTGCTCGGCGCCTGGCCCGGACCGCTCGGCCCGGTCGAGGCGCTGCGGATCCCGGTGTTCAAGGGGCAGTTCGCGGCCGTCGCGGAGTTCTGGGGGCACGGCGCGTTCTGGGCCGCGCTGCTGGTCGCGCTCCCGCTCGCGGCGTACGGGGTGCTGCGCACGGTCCGGGCGCAGCGGGCGGGTGCGGGGGCGGGGGTGGACGGCTGACGGCTGACGGTCCGGCCGTCATCCGGCTCAGCCGACCAGCCGGGACAGTTCGATCGAGTGCCCGGTCCGTTCCGCCTTCGCCCGCAGGTAGCGCACGTTGCTCGCGGACAGGTGCACGCCGGTCGGCACCCGCCGCCGCACGGTGATCCCGAGGTCGGCCAGCTGCTGCGCCTTGTCCGGGTTGTTGCTCAGCAGGTCGATGCCGGTGGCGCCGAGGGTGGTGAGCATCTGGGCGGCGGCGGTGTAGTCCCGGCCGTCCTCGGGCAGGCCGAGCGCCGTGTTGGCGTCGTACGTGTCCAATCCGGAGTCCTGCAAGGAGTAGGCCTCCAGCTTGTTGTAGAGCCCGATGCCCCGGCCCTCCTGCCGTAGGTACAGCAGGTAGCCGCCGGCCTCGGTGATCCGCTCGACCGACTCGCGCAGCTGCGGGCCGCAGTCGCAGCGGTCCGAGCCGAAGACGTCGCCGGTCAGGCACTCCGAGTGCAGGCGCACCAGCGGCGTCCCGCCCTCCGGCACCTCGCCGAACGCGAGCGCCAGGTGTTCGGCGCCGTCGGCGAGGTCGTGGAAGGTGAGGGCCTCCGCCTCGGCGCGGTAGCCGTCGGAGAAGGTCAGCGGGATGCGCACACGCGAGCGCACCGTGGCGGGACCGGGCTGCGGCATGGGTGGGCCTCCGTCGATGAGGAGATGGGTCGGCGAACCGACGAACCGATGGGGTCGAGAGGGGCGGGCCGGGTGGCCCGGGGTGGAGCGGATGTCGATGACCGTACTCGGTAGTTCCAATTTGAACAACTAAATACCGCCCGTGCCCGATGCGACTACGGACCGTGGTTCAGCCGGGCTCCGCGCGGACGCGAGGGCGCTGGTGGATCGTACGGTCCGCGAGGCGTGGGGGTTTCAGCATGTGGATGCGTCGGGAGCCGGACCGTGGACACTGCGAGGATTCCCCCGTTTCCTGGGCACGGGAATGCCTCGCGAACGAGCACCGACGACCACGGAAGGTCCTGATCAGATGCCCACAACCCCTCCCGCCGCCACCTCCCCGACCTCCTTCGACGCCGAGCAGCGCGTGATCGAGGCGCTCTACGCGGACGTGGTCCGCCGGAACAGGGGTGAGACGGAGTTCCACCAGGCGGTCCACGAGGTCCTGGAGACCCTCGGGCCGGTGCTCGCCCGCCGCCCCGAGTTCGTCGACGCCCGGATCATCGAGCGGATCTGCGAGCCCGAGCGGCAGCTCATGTTCCGGGTGCCGTGGACGGACGACTCCGGCGACATCCACGTGAACCGGGGCTTCCGGGTGGAGTTCAGCAGCGTCCTCGGCCCGTACAAGGGCGGGCTCCGCTTCCACCCCTCGGTGAACCTCGGCATCGTCAAGTTCCTCGGCTTCGAGCAGATCTTCAAGAACGCGCTCACCGGGCTGTCGATCGGCGGCGGCAAGGGCGGCTCCGACTTCGACCCCAAGGGCCGCTCGGACGCCGAGGTCATGCGGTTCTGCCAGTCCTTCATGACCGAGCTGTACCGCCACCTCGGCGAGCACACCGATGTCCCCGCCGGGGACATCGGCGTCGGCGGCCGGGAGATCGGCTACCTGTTCGGCCAGTACAAGCGGATCACCAACCGCTACGAGACCGGCGTGCTCACCGGCAAGGGCCTCGGCTGGGGCGGCGCGCAGGCCAGGACCGAGGCGACCGGCTACGGCTGCGTGCTGTTCACCGCCGAGATGCTGCACAGCCGCGGCGAGAGCCTGGACGGGCGCCGGGTCGTCGTCTCCGGCTCCGGCAACGTCGCCATCTACGCGATCGAGAAGGCGCAGCAGCTCGGCGCGACCGTGCTCACCTGCTCCGACTCCACCGGCTACGTGGTGGACGAGAAGGGCATCGACCTCGCGCTCCTCAAGGAGGTCAAGGAGGTCCGGCGCGGCCGGGTCGCCGACTACGCCGAACTGCGCGGCAGTCACGTCCGGTTCGTCGAGGGCCCGGGCGTGTGGAGCGTGCCCTGCGACGTCGCGCTGCCCTGCGCCACCCAGAACGAGCTGACCGGGACGGACGCGCTGGCCCTGGTGCGGGGCGGGGTGCTGGCGGTCGCCGAGGGGGCCAACATGCCCACCACCCCGGAGGCGGTCCGGGTGTTCCAGGAAGCCGGGGTGGCCTTCGGCCCGGGCAAGGCGGCGAACGCGGGCGGCGTCGCCACCAGCGCCCTGGAGATGCAGCAGAACGCCTCGCGCGACTCCTGGACCTTCGCCCGCACCGAGGAGCGGCTGGCCGGGATCATGAAGCACATCCACGACTCCTGCTTCACCACCGCCGAGCGCTACGGCCACCCGGGCGACTACGTGGTGGGCGCGAACATCGCCGGCTTCGAGCTGGTCGGGGACGCGATGCTGGCCCAGGGCCTGATCTGAGTCCTGTCGGCCGGCGCCGACGGCGCGACTCGCCGTCACCCGGGGATCGGTACCCGACCGGATCGGGCACCGATTGTCGGGTGCGGCAGGGTGGGTCCTTCCTACGGTGGTGATCAGTAAGGGAAGGACGGGGTCGGAGTGCTGGAACACCTGAACCGGGCGATGGATCACATCGAACGGAACCTGGACCAGGAGGTCGAGGTCGCCGAGCTGGCCCGGATCGCGATGACGTCGGAGTACCACTTCCGGCGGCTGTTCTCGATGCTCTCCGGGATGCCGCTGTCGGACTACGTCCGGCGCCGGCGGTTGACCGTCGCCGGGGCCGAAGTCCTCGGCGGGGAGCGGACGTTGCTGGAGGTCGCGATCCGGTACGGCTACACCTCGGGGGAGGCGTTCGCCCGGGCGTTCCGGGCGATGCACGGGGTCGGGCCCGGTGAGGCCCGGCGCGAGGGCGCGGTGCTCAAGTCCCAACCCCGGATGTCCTTCCGACTCGTCGTGGAGGGAAGCAGCAGTATGGAATACCGGATCATCGAGCAGCCGGACTTCCGGATCATCGGTCGGCGGGCTCGGGTCCCGCTGGTGCACGAGGGGGTGAACCCGGCCATCGCCTCGTTCATCAAGGGGCTCGGTCAGGAGACCGTCGACCGGATCTCGGCGCTCTCGGGCCGTGAGCCGGAAGGCATCCTCTCGGTCACCGAGTTCTTCTCGGAGAGCCGCGAAGAGGGTGTCGAACTCGACTACTACCACGCGGTGGTGGCGGACGCGGGCACCGTCGTCCCGGACGGCCTGGACGTTCGGGAGGTGCCGGCGGGGACCTGGGCGGCCTTCTCCAACACCGGGACCTTCCCGAAGGCCCTCCAGGAGATGTGGCGGGACGTCTTCACGCAGTGGTTCCCGTCCAATCCGTACGAGTTCCGGCCGGGGCCGGAGATCCTGCGTACCCGGTTCCTGCCGGACGGCCAGGCGGAAGCCCAGCTGTGGATCCCGGTGGCACGGGCGCTGCGCTGACGGACGGCCGTTGACAGCTGACAACTGACAAAAAACAGATGACAGATAACAGATTTCGAAATCTGTTATCTGTCATCTGTTTTTTGTTCGCCCGCCAATGCCCGCCAACGCCCACTGCCGCCGCCCGCCGCCCCGCCCGCCCCCGTTCGGCCCAGCAGCGCCCGCACCCGTCCTCCCCCGCCCGCATGCTGGGGCGGGGGAGGACGGGGGATCGCAGCCGCTACCCGAGGAGTGGGATCACCGATGGCCAAGGCATTCGGCTTCGTCGACTACGGCGGGCCGGAGACACAGGAGTTCCTGGACCGCCCGGCGCTGGAGCCCGGCCCCGGGCAACTGGCGATCGCGGTCGGTGCGGCCGGGGTGAACCCGGTGGACTGGAAGATCCGCACGGGCCTGCTCGGCCGGGAGGGCGAACTCCCCGCCGTCATGGGCCAGGAGGCCTCGGGCGTGGTCCTGCAAGTCGGCCCCGGGGTCACCGGGTTCACCCCGGGCGATGAGGTGTTCGGCCTCGCGGCCGCCGGTGCCTACGCCGAACAGACGCTGATGCTCGCCGAGTTGAGTGCCCTCAAACCCGAGGGTGTCGGCTTCGACCAGGCCGCCGTCCTGCCGGTGTCGGCGGCCACCGCGGACGACGCCGTCCGTGACCTCGGCCTCGGCGCCGGCCGGATGCTGCTGATCCTCGGCATCGCCGGCGGTGTCGGCAGCGCGGCCGCCCAGATCGCCCGCAGTCGCGGCCTGACCGTCCTCGGCACCGCGAGCGACGCCAACCGCGCGTACGTGGAGTCCCTCGGGGCGGTGCCGGTCCGCTACGGCGACGGCGTCGTCGAACGGATCGCGGCCGCGGCGCCCGACGGCGTCGACGGCATCCTCGACCTGGTCGGCGGCGACGCCCTGCGGGCCGCCGCCCCCGTGCGCACGGACCGTACGGAGCTGGTCAGCACCGCCGACCCGGCCACCGTGACGGAACTCGGCGGCCGCTACATCACCCGCTCGACGACGTCCGAGACCCTGTCCGCGCTGGCGGCCCTGGTCGCCGCCGGTGAGCTGGACCCGCACATCACCGGCCGCTACCCGCTGGCCCGGGCCGCCGAGGCGCTCGCCTTCGTCGAGTCCGGCCACGCCAGCGGCAAGGTGGTCATCGAGGTCGCTTGACTCGAATCAAGAGTGACGATCAGTCAGTGAAGACCGAGAGATCGAGAACCGAGAGAAGAAGTCGAGAGAAGAAGCCATGAAGCAGAACTCCGTGACCATCGGCGGCCCCTGCTGGGTCGAGCTGGGCACCTCCGACCCGGCCGCCGCCAGCACCTTCTACAGCGAGTTGTTCGGCTGGCGGGCCGAGGCCGACGTGCGCCCCGAGGCCAACGGCTACACCCAGATGTTCCTCGGCGACGCCCCGGCGGCCGCCGTCAGCCCGCGGTTCGCGCCGCAGCAGCCCATCGCCTGGTCGACCTGCTTCGCGGTCACCGACACCGACGCCACCGTCGCGAAGGTCGAGGACGCCGGCGGCAAGGTCCTGAAGGAGCCCACCGACGCGTCCGACCTCGGCCGCTTCGCGGTGGTCGGGGACAGCTCCGGCGCGGTCTTCCTGCTCTGGCAGGCCCGCGCGTTCGCGGGCGCCGGGGTGTTCAACGAGCCGGGCTCGCTCGGCTGGGTGGAACTGCTCACCCGCGACCCGGCCGGTGCGACCGCCTTCTACCCGGCGGTCTTCGGCTGGTCCGTCAGCCCGTCCGAGCAGTACACCCAGTGGGGCCTGGGCGGCGAGGACTTCGGCGGCATGCTGGTGATGGACGACCGCTTTCCGCCGCAGGTGCCGCCGCACTGGCTGCCGTACTTCTCGGTCGCCGACGTCGACAACACCGTCGCCCGGGCGAGCGGCCTCGGCGCGGACGTGCTGATGGCGGCCACCGACGTGCCGGGCGGCCCCCGGATCGCCGTGCTGCGCGACCCGCAGGGCGCGTCGTTCGGCGTCTACCTGGCCGGCACCGAGGGCTGACCCGCCGGAGGCCACGCCCCTGCCCACGCCCCTGCCGAGGACCCCGCCGCCCTCACGCCGGGCGCAGCCTCCGCCCTCACGCCGGGCGCCGACTGCGGCTGGAGCGCCACGCCGCCGCCGTCGCGCCCGCCGTGACGAGCAGCGCGCCGATCGGCACCACGTCGCCGATCCGGTCGTACCAGGTCAGCGTCCCGGGCTCGGTGAGCGGCAGTCGGACGGTCAGCGCTCCGGTGCCGTCGGTACCGAGCCGGGCGAGCTCGCGGCCCTGCGCGTCGAAGGCCGCCGACACCCCGGTCAGCGAGGCCTGCACGGCCGGCCGGCCCGTCTCGGCGGCCCGGATCGCCGCCAGCGAGACGTGCTGTTCGGGTGCCCAGGTGTGCTGGAAGGTCGAGGTGGAGGACTGGTAGACCAGCACCCGGGCGCCGTCCCGCGCGGCGGTGCGGGCCAGGTCGGGGAAGGCCGACTCGAAGCAGATCAGCGCGCCGACCGGCAGCGGCCCGCCGGCCCGGTCGGTGGCCGGCAGGACGTGGAAGGCGGTGCCGGGCGCCCGGTTCTCGCCGGCCGCCCGGCTGACGCCGGCGATCCAGCCGAGCACCGGCCGCAGCGGGATGTACTCGCCGAAGGGCACCAGCCGGATCTTGCGGTAGCGGTCCAGCACGCCCGCGGGGGAGACCAGCACCGCGTCCTTGGAGATCCGCCCGTCCGCCTTGCGGGCGTCCTCCCCGGCGATGATCTGCGCCCCGGTGACGGTGGAGAGTCGGCGCAGCCGGTCGAGCGCGGCCGGGTCGCGGTCGAGGTCGGCGGTGGTGCTGCTCTCGCCCCAGACGACCAGGTCCACCGGCTGCCCGCCGAGCGCGGCGGTGGCCTGGGCGCTGGCCTCGAACCGGGCCTGCGGGTCGTCCACGATGCCGGGCTGGACCAGCGCGACGGTGATCGCCCCGGCCGGGGCGGGGGCGTCTCGCAGCGCGAACAGCAGCGGGCCGGCGGCCAGGACCAGGACGGTGGTCAGCGCCGCGAGGGCGCGCGGCCGCCGGTGCACGGCGGTCAGGACGATCAGCACCCCGGTGTTGGCGGCCGCGACGGCCGCGCTGACCAGCCAGATCCCGCCGGTCGAGGCCAGCCCGAGGATCGCCGGGTGCTGCCACTGGGTGGCGCCGAGCAGCGCCCACGGCCCGCCGAGCGCGTCCCAGGAGCGCGCGTACTCGGTGGTCACCCAGACCGCCGGGACGACGAGCAGCGCGAGCAGTGCCCGACGGCCGGTCAGCGGCGGGTGCAGCAGCCGGTGGACGGCGTACCCGAAGCCGCCCTGGAGCGCCCCGAACAGCACGGCGAGCACCGGTAGTCCCGGCCCGATGGACGGGACCAGCCAGTACATCGCGGTCAGGATGAAGCCCGCCCCGAACCACCACCCGCGCACCGCCGCCTCCCGCCCGCCGGGCGCGCGCTGCATCAGCAGCATCCCGGGGACGAGCGCGATCCACGCCAGCCAGGCCTGCCCCGGTGCCGGGAAGGCGAGCACCGGTACGGCCCCGGCCGCCAGGGCACCGAACCGCGCGCGGTAGCGGTGCGGGCGCGCCTGCGGGTGGCCGCCGTGTCCGGGGTGCCCGCCGTGTTCGGAGTGCCCGGGAGGTTCGGGGCGCCGGGGGTGCCCGGGATCCGAGGAGTGTCCGGAGTGCCCGGGGTGATCGGGGTGCGAGGAGTGCGGCGTGCGCCGGGCGGGGCTGGTGAGGGCGAGGCGGCGGGGCATGCCCCGTATTGTCCGCTTGGACGGACTACGCCACCAGTGTTCCTGTCACCCGAATGGGCTACGGGAACACTGGTGGCCACCCCCGTGACTCAGCCCTCGTCGCCCTCCAGGTCCCCCTCGGTCTCCAGGAACGCGGCCTGCAACTGCGCGATCAGCTCCGGGTCGGGCTGCTCCCACAGCCCGCGGCTGGCCGCCTCCAGCAGCCGCTCGCTGATCCCGTGCAGCGCCCACGGGTTGGCGCCGGTCAGGAACTCCCGGTTGACCGGGTCGAGCACGTACTCCTGGGTGAGCTTCTCGTACATCCAGTCCGCGACCACGCCCGTCGTGGCGTCGTAGCCGAACAGGTAGTCCACCGTCGCGGCCATCTCGAACGCGCCCTTGTACCCGTGCCGGCGCATCGCCTCGATCCAGCGCGGATTGACCACCCGGGCGCGGAAGACGCGGGCGGCCTCCTCGGTCAGCGTCCGGGTGCGGACCGTCTCCGGGCGGGTCGAGTCGCCGATGTAGGCGGTCGGCGCCTTGCCGGTGAGCGCCCGGACGGTGGCCACCATGCCGCCGTGGTACTGGAAGTAGTCGTCCGAGTCGGCGATGTCGTGCTCGCGGGTGTCGGTGTTCTTCGCGGCGACGGTGATGCGCTTGTACGCGGTCTCCATCTCCTCGCGGGCCGGCCGCCCGTCCAGCCCGCGGCCGTAGGCGTAGCCGCCCCAGACCGTGTACACCTCGGCCAGGTCGGCGTCGGTGCGCCAGTCCCGGCTGTCGATCAGCTGGAGCAGGCCCGCGCCGTAGGTGCCCGGGCGGGAGCCGAAGACGCGGACGGTGGCCTTGCGCTCGTCGCCGTGCACCGCGAGGTCGGCCTGGACGTGGGCGCGCACGAAGTTCTGCTCCGCCGGCTCCTCCTGGGCGGCGGCGAGGCGCACCGCGTCGTCCAGCAGGGCGACCACGTGCGGGAAGGCGTCGCGGAAGAAGCCGGAGATGCGCAGCGTCACGTCGATGCGCGGGCGGCCCAGCTCGGCGAGGGTGATCGGCTCCAGGCCGGTGACCCGGCGCGAGGCGTCGTCCCAGACCGGGCGGACGCCGAGCAGGGCGAAGGCCTCGGCGATGTCGTCGCCGGCGGTGCGCATCGCGCTGGTGCCCCACAGCGACAGCCCGACCGAGGGCGGGTAGGCGCCGTCGTTGTCGGCGGTGTACCGCTCGACCAGCGAGGTGGCGAGCGCCTGGCCGGTCTCCCAGGCGAGCTTGCTCGGGACGGCCTTCGGGTCGACGGAGTAGAAGTTGCGGCCGGTCGGCAGCACGTTGACCAGGCCGCGCAGCGGCGAGCCGGACGGCCCGGCCGGGACGAAGCCGCCGCGCAGCGCGTGCAGCACGGCGTCCAGCTCGTCGGTGGTGGCGGCCAGTCGCGGCACCACCTGGGTGGCGGCGAAGGTCAGCACCTCGTGGACGGCCTCCGGCAGCCCGGCGGCGACCTTCTCCACCGCCTCGACCGCCCAGTCCTGCGCCTCCATGGCCTCGACCAGGGCGCGGGCCTGGGCCTCGGCGGCGTCGGTGGCCCCGAGGGTGAGCGCGGCCTCGTCCAGCCCGAGCGCCTCGCGCAGGCCCGGCAGCGCGCTGACGCCGCCCCAGATCTGGCGGGCGCGCAGGATGGCGAGCACGATGTTGACCCGGTCGGTGCCGGCCGGCGCCTGGCCGAGGACGTGCAGGCCGTCGCGGATCTGGGCGTCCTTGATCTCGCACAGCCAGCCGTCGACGTGCAGCAGGAAGTCGTCGAAGCCGTCGTCCTCGGGGCGCTCGTCCAGGCCGAGGTCGTGGTCCAGCTTGGCGGCCTGGATGAGGGTCCAGATCTGCGCGCGGATCGCGGGTAGCTTGGCCGGGTCCATCGCGGCGATGTTGGAGTGCTCGTCCAGCAGCTGCTCCAGGCGGGCGATGTCGCCGTAGGAGTCGGCGCGGGCCATCGGCGGGACGAGGTGGTCGACCAGGGTGGCGTGGGCGCGGCGCTTGGCCTGGGTGCCCTCGCCCGGGTCGTTGACCAGGAACGGGTAGATCAGCGGCAGATCGCCCAGGACGGCGTCCGGGCCGCACTCGGCGGACAGCGCGGCGGTCTTGCCGGGCAGCCACTCCAGGTTTCCGTGCTTGCCGAGGTGGATGACGGCGTGCGCGCCGAACCCGCCGTCGGCCTGCGCGGCCTCGATCCAGCGGTAGGCGGCCAGGTAGTGGTGGCTCGGCGGCAGGTCGGGGTCGTGGTAGATGGCGACGGGGTTCTCGCCGAAACCGCGCGGCGGCTGGATCAGGACGAGCAGGTTCCCGGAGCGGATCGCGGCCAGCACGATGTCGCCGTCCGGGTTCTGCGAGCGGTCGACGTAGAGCTCGCCGGGGGCCGGGCCCCAGTGCTCCTCGACCTGCTCGCGCAGCGTCTGGGGGAGCGTGGCGTACCAGCGGCGGTAGTCGGCGGCGGGGATGCGCACCGGGTTGCGGGCCAGCTGGTCCTCGGTGAGCCAGTCCTGGTCGTAGCCGCCGGCGGCGATCAGGGCGTGGATCAGGGCGTCGCCCTCGTGGGAGGCGTCGAGCGAGGAGTCCTGGGACGCGTCGTGGGAGCCCTCGCGGGAGCCGTCGGAGGACGCGTCGTGGGAGCCGTCGTGGCCGTCCCCGTTCGTTCCGTCCAGCCCGGGGAGGTCCGAACCCAGGTCCATGCCCTCCGCGCGCAGCCGGTTCAGCAGGCGGATCGCGCTGGCCGGGGTGTCCAGGCCGACGGCGTTGCCGACCCGGGCGTGCTTGGTCGGGTAGGCGGACAGCACGAGCGCGAGGCGGCGCTCGGCGGCCGGGATGTGCCGCAGCCGGGCGTGCTTGACGGCGGTGCCGGCCACCCGGGCGGCGCGCTCCGGGTCGGCGGCGTAGACGGTGAGGCCGTCCTCGTCCAGTTCCTTGAAGGAGAACGGGACGCTGATCAGCCGGCCGTCGAACTCCGGCACCGCGATCTGGGTGGCGGTGTCCAGCGGGGACAGGCCGTCGTCGCTGGCCTCCCACTGGGCACGCGACCAGGTGAGGCAGAGCGCCTGGAGGATCGGCCGGTCCAGGGCGGCGAGCGCGCCCGCGTCCCAGGCCTCCTCGTCGCCGCCGGCCTGCGCGTCCGCCGGGCGGGTGCCGCCGGCGGCGAGCACGGTGGTGACGAGCGCGTCGGCCTCGCCGAGCGCGGCCAGCAGTTCGGGCTCGGCGCCGCGCAGCGAGGCGCAGTAGTAGGCCCTGGCCTGCGCGCCCTGGTCCTCGATCGCCCGGCAGAGCGTCTCGACGAAGGCGGTGTTGCCGCTCATGTGGTGGGCGCGGTAGTAGAGCACCGCGACCGTCGGGCCGTCCTGCGTACGGGCTTCGCGCTCCAGCGGCCCCCAGGCCGGGGCGGAGGCGGGCGGGGCGAAGCCGTGGCCGGTCAGCAGCACGGTGTCGGAGAGGAAGGCGGCCAGCTCGGCGAGGTTGGCGGCGCCGCCGTGCGCGAGGTAGGCGTGCGCCTCGGCGGCGATGCCGGCCGGGACGGTGGACAGCTCCATCAGCTGGGCGTCGGGGGCCTGTTCACCGGTCAGCACGATCACCGGGCGGGGGCCGGCCAGCAGCGTGTCCAGGCCCTCCTGCCAGGCGCGGCGACCGCCGAGCAGGCGGACCACGACGAGGTCGGTGCCCTCCAGCAGCGCGGGCAGGTCCTCGGGGGTGAGCCGGGCCGGGTTGCCGAGCCGGTAGCGGACCGGGCCCTCGGCGGCGCGGGCACTGAGCAGGTCGGTGTCGGACGTCGACAGCAGCAGGATCATGCGAAGGCCCTCCCGGCCTCGGAGCCGCCCCGAGCCGAAGGGCGCGCCGGCGTGGAAAGTGACGAGTGACGAGCGGCGGACGAAAACGCGTGGTGCGCGGCGGACGAAGGCGCGTGGCATCTGGCGGACGAAAGCGGGCGCCGGCGCGTGGCCGGCGAGGACGAGTGACGACCCGCGACCGGCGAAGGAGTGCGACGGCGCGTGGCCGGCGGCCGAAGGGGCGCCGAGGCGTCGGCGAAGCGCCCGGAGTCGGGCGGGCGTGAGGCGCCCGGGGACCCGGGCGCGGGCATGCGGCAGCGCATTGCTCTTCGAGCCTTCCTCGGGGTCCGCGCCCCGGGCCGGTGGAGGACGGCAGGAGTTCCTGGCTCCCGCGGCCGTCCGGTCTCCCGGTGAACCGCGGTCACAGTGGCGGGACCGCACCGGGCTTGCACCGGTTTCCTCCCCTGCGCCGTCGCTGGCGTGCGGACGGCCCGCGGGGACCGTCCGCCAGCATCGTACGGGGTGCGGCTGACCTGGGGGAGGGCGATCCCGGGGAGGCCGCCCGGAGCGCCCGGGGTGTGAGGCGACGGACAAAGGCAACCGATCGGATCATCTGTATGCTCGCGGCCATGCCACCGACACCCGACGCCACCGCGCCGGGCGCCGCGGTGCCCGACCGGGGGCGCGCGGACGCCTGCCCAGGGGCCCTTCGTCTACACCCGGCCGACGACGGCGCCCTGGCCCGGGTCCGCCTGCCCGGCGGCCTGCTGACGGTCCGTCAGGCGCTGGCGCTGGCCGACGCCGCCGAGGCACTCGGCGACGGCGAACTGGAGACCACCTCCCGCGGCAACGTCCAACTCCGCGGCCTGGCTTCGCGCTGCGGAGCCGAACTCGCCGAACGGCTGCGCGCCGTCGGCCTGCTGCCCTCGGACACGCACGAACGGGTCCGCAACATCGTGGCCTCCCCGCTCGCCGGGCTCGACGGACACGGCTTCGCCGACGTGCAGGCCTGGGTGCGGGAGCTGGACGCGCGGCTGTGCGCGAGCGACTGGGCGGCCGGGCTCTCCGGCAAGTTCCTGTTCGCGCTGGACGACGGGCGGGGCGACGTCGCCGCGTTCGACGCCGATGTGACATTGATCGCAGGCCCGGACGGGTCGGCGCTGCTGCGCCTCGGACGGGCCGCCCACGGGCGTCCGGTGCCGGCGGGGCAGGAGGTGACGGCCGTGCTCGACGCGGCCCGGACCTTCCTGGACGTGCTACGGGAGAGCGGGCGCAAGGCCTGGCACCTGCGCGAGGTCCCCGAGCTGCTGCCGGCCGGGACCGTGCCGGTGCCCGCCTTCGCCGGGGCCGCGCCCGCGGTCGGCGTGGTCCCTACGGCCGGTGCGGTCCGGACGGTCGGCCCGCTCGCCACGGCGGCGGGCGGGGCCGTGGCGGGCGGGCTGTCGGTGGGCATGCGCTTCGGCCGGGCCGGTGCCGCGCAGTGGCGGGAACTCGCGGGCGCCTGCGCCGGGGAGATCCGGCTGACGCCCTGGCGCGGCGCGGTGCTGCCGGGGGCGCAGGCCGACCGGCTGCCCGCGCTGGCGGCGGCCGGGTTCCGGACCGCGCCCGGCTCGCCCTGGGAGCGGGCCACCGCCTGCACCGGGCTGCCGGGGTGCGCCAAGTCGCGGGCCGACGTCCGGGCCGACGCGGCGCGGGCGCTCGATGCGGCGGCCGTCGCCGGGAGCCCGCCGGTTACGGGCCTTCCGACCGCCGGTCTCCCGGTGCACTGGTCGGGGTGTGAACGGCGCTGCGGTCATCCGGCCGGGCGGTGGGTGGACGTGCTCGCCACCGGGCAGGGCTACCGGGTGACGGTGAACGGTCCGGCGTCCGCCGGGGCGGCCGTGGACGTGACGAACGAGGAGATGGCCGAGGCGGTCGCCGAGGCCAGGAGGACCACGAAGTGATCGAGTACGAGAAGGACGGCGCGTCCATCTACCGCCAGTCCTTTGCCACCATCCGTGCGGAGGCCGACCTGGCCGCCCTCCCGGCGGACGTCTCCCAGGTCGCGGTGCGGATGATCCACGCCTGCGGGATGGTCGACCTGGTCGAGGACCTGGTGTACTCGCCGGGCGTGGTCGCCTCCGCGCGCGCGGCGCTGCGGGCCGGGGCGCCGATCCTGTGCGACGTGAACATGGTGGCGAGCGGCGTCACCCGCAAGCGGCTGCCCGCCGACAACGAGGTCGTGTGCACCCTCACCGACCCGTCCGTGCCGGAACTCGCCCGGAAGATGGGCAACACCCGAAGCGCCGCCGCCATGGAACTGTGGCTGCCCCGGCTGGAGGGCGCGGTGGTGGCCGTCGGCAACGCGCCGACCTCGCTGTTCCGGCTGCTGGAGATGATCGAGGCCGGTGCGCCGCGCCCGGCCGCGGTGATCGGCGTCCCGGTCGGCTTCATCGGCGCCGCCGAATCCAAGCAGGCCCTGGCCGAGCACCCGTCCGGCCTGGAGCACCTGGTGGTGCGCGGCCGACGCGGTGGCAGCGCGATCGCCGCCGCCGCCGTCAACGCGATTGCGAGCGAAGAAGAGTGACGGATCGTCAAACCTCTGGTGTCGGCCGGCTCTACGGCGTCGGGCTCGGCCCCGGCGACCCGTCGCTGGTGACCGTCCGGGCGGCCGAACTCATCGGCAAGGCCGATGTGGTGGCCTATCACAGTGCCCGGCACGGCCGGTCCATCGCGCGTTCGATCGCCGAGCGCTATCTGACAGGTGGTCAGGTCGAGGAGAAGCTGGTCTACCCGATCACGGTCGAGACCACCGACCACCCGGGCGGCTACCGGGGCGCGCTGGACGACTTCTACGAGGAGGCCGCCGCCCGGCTGGCCGCCCACCTGGACGCCGGCCGCGACGTCGTGGTCCTCGCCGAGGGCGACCCGCTGTTCTACGGCTCGTACCAGCACATGCACAAGCGGCTCGCGCACCGCTACCCGACCGAGGTGGTGCCGGGCGTGACCTCCGTCAGCGCCGCGGCCGCCCGGCTCGGCCAGCCGCTGACCGAGGCCGAGGAGACGCTCACCGTCATCCCGGGAACGCTGCCCGAGGAGGAGCTGACGGCGCGGATCGCCGCCGCCGACTCCGCCGTGATCATGAAGCTGGGGCGCACCTTCCCGGCCGTCCGGCGGGCGCTGGAGCGGGCCGGCCGGCTCGACGACGCGCAGTACGTCGAGCGCGCGTTCATGGACGGGGAGCGCATCCTGCCGCTCGCGGAGGTCGAGGGCGAGACCGTCCCGTACTTCTCGGTGGCGGTGCTGCCGAGCAAGGTCGCGCCGCTGGAGCCGGTGGAGCGGCGGACGGACGGTGCCGGCGCGGTGGCCGTCATCGGCACCGGTCCGGCCGGGCCGCTCTGGCTCACCCCCGAGGCGCGCGGCGTCCTGGCCGAGGCGACCGACCTGGTCGGCTACACCACCTACCTGGACCGGGTGCCCGAGCGGCCGGGGCAGCGGCGGCACGCTTCGGACAACAAGGTGGAGTCGGAGCGCGCCGAGTACGCCCTCGAACTGGCCCGCCGCGGGCACAAGGTCGCGGTGGTGTCCTCGGGCGACCCGGGCGTCTTCGCGATGGCCACCGCCGTCCTGGAGGTCGCCTGCGAGGAGGCCTACCGGGACGTCCCGGTGCGGATCGTCCCGGGGATGACCGCGGCCCACGCGGCCGCCTCCCGGGCCGGCGCCCCGCTCGGGCACGACTACGCGGTGGTGTCGCTGTCGGACCGGCTCAAGCCCTGGGACGTGGTGGCCCGCAGGCTGCGCGCGGCGGCCGAGGCGGACCTGGTGCTCGCGCTCTACAACCCGGGCTCGAAGTCGCGCACCACGCAGGTCGCCCTCGCCCGGGACCTGCTGCTGGAGTACCGCGCGCCCGAGACGCCGGTGGTGATGGCGCGCGACGTCGGCGGGCCGACCGAGCGCGTGCGGATCGTCCGGTTGGGCGAGCTGGATCCGGCGCTGGTCGACATGCGGACGATCCTGCTGATCGGCTCCTCGCAGACCCGGGCGGTCGAGCGGGGCGGCGGCGTGGAGGTCGTCTGGACGCCGCGGCGGTACCCGGAGGAGTAACGGGCGACGACTGACAGATGACAGCTAACAGATTTCATCATCTGTTAGCTGTCATCTGTTTTCTGTTACTTGTTCGCCGCCGCCTCCGTCACCGGGTCGGCTTGGTGATCACCAGCTCCGTGTTGTGGTCTTCGCCCGCGCCCAGCAGCGCCGCCGGCCGGCCGTTCGGGTCGTTGTACGACAGTTCGCGGTACAGCGCGGCGAGGTTGGCGTCCGAGGTGCTGCCGAAGTCCGTGCCGTACGGTGCGGAGGACTCGATCAGCGTCGTGAACAGGGAGAGCGTGCCGTCCCCGTTGTCCGCGATCTCGATGATGCGCCCGTGCTGCGGGTAGTCGATGTGCGAGGCGGTGTTGATCTCCCAGAACGCCCGCTCCGGCACGGCGTGGCCGTGCGCCGTGACCTTGTTCATGTGGGTGTGCCCGTTCACCCACGCGATCACGTTCGGGTAGCGCTGGAGCAGCGCCACCAGCTCGTTGCCGTCGTGCCGCTTCTCGAAGATGTTGCGCGGGTCGGGCAGCAGGTTGCCCATGGTGGTGCTCGTGTGGTGGCTGAACAGGAGGATCACCTCGTCCGTGCTGCCGCCCGTCACCTTGCGTCCGTCGGTGTCGTACCAGTGCCCGCTGTGCGCCTTCAACTGCTGCTCCAGCCAGCGCAGTTGCGCGGTGCCCAGCGAACCGTCCGCGAATCCGGCCTGGTTGGTGGTGTCCAGGCTGATGCCGACCACCTTCTCCGAGATGCGGAAGGTGTAGTAGAGCTTGCCGCTGCCCACCATGTCCGAGGTGAAACCGTGCCCGTACGGGCCGGCGCCGGTGTGCGCCGGGTTCAGGTGGGCCTTGGCGAACTCCTTGAGCGTGAACGGCCGTCGGCGCTCGTCCGGGGTGATCCGGCGCACCGCGTCGCCGCTCGCGAGCAGCTTCGCGAGCAGGAGCGCGGCGCCGGCCGGGTCGCGGCGCAGCGAGTCCATCAGCTGGGCCGCGTCCGCGTCGTTGCAGCCCTCCAGCTTGTACTGGCCGGTGTAGAGGTCGTTCAGCAGCCCGAGGTCCGGCAGTGAACCCTCAAGGCTGTCGTCGTGGTTGCCGACCGTCGTGTACCAGGGCGTACGCAGGCCCGGGGCGTCGAACGGCCGGCCGGCGGCGTCGAGGAAGCCCGGTATCTGCGGGAAGCCCTTCGCCTTGTAGCCGTCGCTGTAGGCGAGTTCGGGGTTCCAGTAGGCGGCGTTGCCCGAGTTCTGCACGCCTTCGTAGCAGTTCGGGTCGCCGGTGTTCTGGGCGAGTCGGCCGCCGCCCATGACGGTGAGGTACCAGTCGAGTTCGGCCTGCTCGTGGTTGTCGGTGTTGTCGCCGGTGGCCATCACCATGCTGAACGGCATCCCGGTGTAGGGGCCGCCGTCGAGCGCGTTGACCCGCTCGACGAGGGCCGAGACGCCGCGGGCGTTCAGGGCCTCCTGCGGCCGGTACGCGCTGCCGTTGAACCGGGCCAGGTACTCGAATCGCACCGGGGACTCGGTGTCCACCAGGTGCAGGTCGCTGAACTGGACGAAGCTGGCCAGCCCGGTCCGCCGGTCGTCCCGCCCGGTGCCCGGCGCCGCCAGGTCGCCGCGCACCACCAGCGGCCAGCCCGGCCCGGCCGTCAGCCGCTTGTACCCGCCGGTGCCGACGGGTGTGGCCACCTGGTCGAGCGTGGTGCCCGTCGTCCTGACCGCCCGCGCGGCGGTGGCCGCCAGTGCGCGCTCGCGCTCCGCCGCCGAGGCGAACTGCCCGCCGCCCAGCGACAAGGCCGACCAGGCGGCGGCCACCGACGTACCGGTGAGGAACGTACGCCGACTCATCCCTGCCACAAGAACCCCCACATGCTGATGGCCCGGCCGGACAACCCGGACACCGGACCCCGTGTCATGAACCCGCCTCTGGCGGACCGCCAGATTACTCACTGGTAGGCGCGAGGTGCGAGGCCCGTGCGGAGAACTCTTCGGGAACGCGGGGCAGCGGCCGCTCCCCGACTCGGACACCGGGTCGCGGGGCCCTGCTGACCGCCCCCGGTCGGGGCGCGGTCAGGCGAATGGGGGAAAATCGGTACCGACGGTCGGTGCGGCCGCACCTCAACGGAGTCGGAAGCGAGACGCAGGTGGCCAAAGCGGGAGCCGAAGCGGGAGCCGAGGCCGGAGCCGAAGCCGGGGGCCGGGCCGGCCAGCTGAAGAGCAGCGGCCTGCGGCACGGCTGGACCACGGGCGCCTGCGCCACCGCCGCCACCAAGGCCGCGTACACCGCACTGCTCACCGGCGAGTTCCCGGACCCGGTGACCATCACCCTCCCCAAGGGCCAGCAGCCGGCCTTCGCCCTCGCCGCCGAGGAGCTCGCCGTCGAGGAACTCACCGCCGAGGAACTCGCCCCCAGGGCCGGGGGACTGGCCGCCGGGGTCCTCGCGGCCGGGGGTCGAGCCGCCGTCCCGCCCGGGCCGGCGAGCGCGATGGCCGCCGTGGTCAAGGACGCCGGCGACGATCCCGACGTCACCCACGGCGCGCTGATCCGCTCGACGGTGCGGGCCGGCGAGCCCGGCGCCGGAGTGGTGTTCCGGGCCGGACCGGGGGTGGGGACGGTCACCAAGGCGGGCCTGCCGCTGCCCGTCGGCGAGCCCGCGATCAACCCGGTGCCCCGGCAGATGATCCGCGACGCCGTGGCGGAGGTGGCCGCCGCGCACGGCGGCAGCGGGGACGTGGTGGTCGAGATCTCCGTGGACCACGGCGAGGAGATCGCCCGTTCCACCTGGAATCCACGGCTGGGCATCCTCGGGGGCCTGTCCATCCTCGGCACCACCGGCATCGTCGTCCCCTACTCCTGCTCCGCCTGGATCGACTCCATCCGCCGCGGCGTGGACGTGGCCCGGGCGGCGGGCCGCACCCACGTGGCCGGCTGTACCGGCTCGACCTCCGAGAAGGTCGCCGTCGCCGTGCACGGACTGCCCGAGGACGCGCTGCTCGACATGGGCGACTTCGCGGGCGCCGTCCTCAAGTACCTCAAGCGCCACCCGGTGCCCCGGCTGACGATCGCGGGCGGCTTCGCCAAGCTGTCCAAGCTCGCCGCCGGTCACCTCGACCTGCACTCGGCGCGCTCCCAGGTGGACAAGGGGTACCTGGCCGAACTGGCGCGGCGCGGCGGGGCCGACGGGGTGTTGGCCGAGGCGGTGGCCGCCGCCAACACCGGGTTGGAGGCGGTGCAGTTGTGCCGGGCGGCCGGGGTGCCGCTGGGCGATCTGGTCGCCGAGGCGGCGCGGGCGACGGCGCTCGGCGTGCTGGTCGGTTCGCCGGTGGCGGTGGACGTCATCTGCATCGACCGCGCGGGCACCGTCGTCGGCCGGGCGGAGCCGCTCGGGCCGTGACGCTCTCACAGAATCGCGGCAATACCGCCTGGTGATGTGAAGATCTGACGTTCATACGGGGCGAGAAACGGACAAAAGGAGTGTCACACCCACCCCCGGCTCTGTTGTCATCTCAACCATGAGATATGGTCTGGCGAGTGACAGGCGACTACCTCACCCGTATCGGCACCCTCATCCGTACCGCCCGCCAGCACCGCGGCTGGTCCCAGGCGCAGCTCGGCGAGGCCCTCGGCACCAGCCAGAGCGCGGTCAACCGCATCGAGCAGGGCAAGCAGAACGTCAGCCTTGAGATGATCGCGCGCATCGGCGAAGCCCTCGACAGCGAGATCGTCTCCCTCGGCTACTCCGGCCCGATGCACCTGCGGGTCGCCGGCGGCACCCGACTCTCCGGCGCCATCGACGTCCGCAGCAGCAAGAACGCCTGCGTCGCGATCCTCTGCGCCTCACTGCTGACCACCGGACGCACCACGCTGCGCAGCGTCGCCCGGATCGAAGAGGTCTACCGCATCCTCGAGGTGCTCACCAGCATCGGCGTCAAGAGCCGCTGGACCAACGACGGCCGCGACCTCGAACTCACCCCGCCCGCCGAGCTCGACCTCGCGGCGATGGACGTCGAGGCGGCCCGCCGCACCCGCAGCGTGCTGATGTTCCTCGGCCCGCTGATGCACCGCGCCAGCCGCTTCGCCATCCCGTACGCGGGCGGCTGCGACCTCGGCACCCGCACCGTCGAGCCGCACCTGACCGCGCTGCGCCGCTTCGGGCTGGAGGTCGCCACCACCGGCGGCGCCTACCACGCCTCGGTCGAGCCGGGCACCCCGCTGGACCGTCCGATCGTGCTGACCGAGCGCGGGGACACCGTCACCGAGAACGCCCTGCTGGCCGCCGCCCGGCACGACGGCGTCAGCGTCATCCGCAACGCCTCGCCCAACTACATGGTCCAGGACCTGTGCTTCTTCCTGGAGAAGCTGGGCGTGCGGATCGAGGGCATCGGCACCACCACCCTCACCGTCCACGGCGTCCCGGAGATCACCTGCGACGTCGACTACACCCCGGCCGAGGACCCGGTGGAGGCGATGAGCCTGCTCGCCGCCGCCGTCGTCACCTCCTCCGAGCTGACGATCCGCCGGGTGCCGATCGAGTTCCTGGAGATCGAACTCGCGGTGCTGGAGGGGATGGGCCTCGACTACGACCGGACCCCCGAGTACCGGGCCCACAACGGCCACACCCGCCTGGTCGACCTCACCGTGCGCCCGTCCAAGCTGACCGCGCCGATCGACACCATCCACCCGATGCCGTTCCCCGGCATCAACATCGACAACGTGCCGTTCTTCGCGGCCATCGCCGCGGCCGCCCACGGCACCACGATGATCCACGACTGGGTCTACGACAACCGTGCGATCTACCTCACCGAGCTGACCCGCCTCGGCGCCGACGTCAAGCTCCTCGACCCGCACCGCGTCCTGGTCCAGGGCCCCACCCGCTGGCGCGCCGCCGAGATGATGTGCCCGCCGGCCCTGCGCCCCGCGGTCGTCATCCTCCTCGCGATGCTCGCCGCCCAGGGCACCTCCGTCCTGCGCAACGTCTACGTCATCAACCGCGGCTACGAGGACCTCGCCGAGCGCCTCAACTCCATCGGCGCGCAGATCGAGACCTTCCGCGACATCTGATCCGATCCGGATCTGAATGACAGTCAGATGGCCGACCGTCTCCACGCGTTGGGGCTGGTCGGCCGTTTCGGCTACTCGACGGTGGTGCCGTCGAGGTGTTCGCGCAGGAGGTCGGCGTGGCCGTTGTGGCGGGCGTACTCCTCGATCATGTGGGTGAGGATCCAGCGCAGCGAGAAGACCTCCTCGCCGTAGTGCCCCAGGACGTCCAACGACTCGGCGGCCGCGACGAGTTGCCGGGCGTGGTCGCACTCGCGGCGCCGGACCGCGAAGGCCTCGTCCGGGTCGGCGGTGTCGGCGTCGAACTCGGCGAAGGAGCCGTCGGGGTTCTTCCAGAAGCCGGGCCGGGCCTCGTCGTTGAGGACGTTGCGGAACCAGCTGCGCTCCACCTCGGCGAGGTGGCGGACCAGCCCGAGCAGGGAGAGACCGGAGGGTCCGAGGGCCCGGGTGCGGAGCTGTCCGGGGTGAGGCAGGCGCACTTCAACGCGAGCGTGTCGCGCTGGTAGTCCAGGAAGCTGGCCAGGGTGGCCCGTTCGTCGGCCGCGCGCAGGGTCGTGGTGCGGTGATCGTCTGCCATCGGCCCGTCCTGCCGGTGCGGCGACGAACCCGCCCGGTAATTTCTCGCGGCCCGGTCGGCCCGGTCGGCCCGGTCGGCCCGGTCGGCCCGGTCGGGCCCGGTTGGTTCGGCCGACCCGACCCGCCGTTCTAGCGCAGGTGCTGCAACCACCGCACCGCGCCCGGTACGTCCGGGGCCACCGGTACGCCGTCCGGGACCGGCGGACGCCGCACGATGATCACGGGCAGGTGGAGTTCGCGTGCGGCGGTGAGTTTGGGTGCGGTCGCGGCGCCGCCGCTGTCCTTGGTGACCACGACGTCGATGCGGTGCTCGCGCAGGAGCATCCGTTCGTCGTCGAGCGTGAACGGCCCCCGGTCCAGCAGGACTTCGAAGGACGGCGGCAACGGGGGCTCGGGCGGGTCGACTGACCGGGCGAGGAAGTGGACCCCGTCGAGGTGGGCGAAGGTGGCGATGCCCTGTCGTCCGGTGGTGAGGAAGACCCGTCGCCCGAGGCCGGGCAGGAGTTCGGCCGCGGCGGCGAGCGAGGGGACGGGGAGCCAGCGGTCCCCGGCGACGGGTGTGAAGCCGGGGCGGCGTAGCACCAGCAGCGGTACGCCGGTGGCCGCCGCCGCGAGGGCCGCGTTGCGGGACATCCCGGCGGCGAACGGGTGGGTGGCGTCGACGACCGCGTCGACCCGTTCGCCGCGCAGCCAGTCGGCCAGCCCCTCGGGGCCGCCGAAGCCGCCGATCCTCACCTCTCCGGCGGGCAGCCGGGGTTGGGCGACCCGGCCGGCCAGCGAACTGGTGACCCGCAGGGACGGCGGCTCGGCGAGTGCGGCGGCCAGCGCCCGCCCCTCCGTCGTCCCGCCGAGGATCAGGACGTGCCGGGTCATGGGGTTCACGCCCCGCAGGGCTCGTGCGGGCGTTCGCGCTCCGCCGAGTAGAGGTGGCTGTCGCGGAACTGCTCGGCGGCCAGCGTCCGTCCGACCAGGATGACGGCGGTGCGCACCACGCCCGAGGCCTTGACCTGCCCGGCGATGTCGGCGAGGGTGCCGCGCAGCACCAGCTCGTCCGGCCGGCTGGCCATCGCGACGACGGCGGCCGGGCAGTCGGCGCCGTAGTGCGGGAGCAGCTGCTCGACGACGTCGTCCACGTATCCGGCGGCCAGGTGCAGTACCAGCAGGGCGCCGCTGCGGCCGAGGGTGGCCAGGTCCTCGCCCTTGGGCATCGGGGTGGCGCGCTTGGCGATCCGGGTGAGGATGACGGTCTGGCCGACGGTCGGGACGGTCAGCTCCCGCTTGAGCGCGGCCGCTGCGGCGGCGAAGGCGGGCACGCCGGGGACGATCTCGTACGGCACGCCGGCCGCGTCGAGGCGGCGCATCTGCTCGGCGACGGCGGAGAAGACGGACGGGTCGCCGGAGTGCAGCCGGGCCACGTCCTGTCCGGCCTGGTGCGCGCGGACCAGCTCGGCGATGATCTGGTCCAGGTTGAGCTGCGCGGTGTCGACGAGGCGGGCGCCGGGCGGGCATTCGTCGAGCAGTTCGCGCGGCACCAGGCTGCCGGCGTAGAGGCAGACCTCGGCGCGGGCCAGGAGGCGCTGGCCGCGCAGGGTGATCAGGTCGGCGGCGCCGGGGCCGGCTCCGATGAAGTGGACGGTCACGACGCGTTCTCCTGAGGGGTGTTGGGCTTGACGGCGGACCACTGGGTGACCGGCATGGCCTGCCGCCACCCGGTGAAGCCGCCCACCGGGACGGCGTGCGCGACGGCGAGCTTGACGAGCTCCCCGCCGTGGCGCCGGTACCACTCGGTGAGCAGCGCCTCGGATTCCAGCGTCACGGTGTTGGCGACCAGCCGGCCGCCCGGTCGCAGGGCGGCCCAGCAACTGTCCAGCAGACCGGTCGCGGTGAGGCCGCCGCCGATGAACACCGCGTCGGGGGTGGGGAGTTCGGTGAGCGCGGCGGGGGCCGGACCGGTCACCACGCGCAGTCGTGGCACGCCCAGGGCGGCGGCGTTGCGGGTGATCCGCTCGGCCCGCGCCGGGTCGCGTTCGATGCTGACGGCCTGGCAGTCGCGGTGCGCGCGCAGCCACTCGACGGCGATCGAGCCGGAGCCGCCGCCGACGTCCCAGAGCAGTTCGCCGGGGGAGGGGGCGAGGGCGGCGAGGGTGGCGGCGCGCACGTGCCGCTTGGTGAGCTGGCCGTCGCTCTCGTAGGCGGCGTCGGGCAGGCCGGGGACGAGCGAGCTGCGGGGGCCGTCGCCGAGGTCGACCGCGATGACGTTCAGGGGGTCGCCGGGCGGGTGCGGCCAGCCGTCGGCGGTGCCGTCGAGCTGTCGTTCGGTCGGGCCGCCGAGCTGTTCGAGCACGCGCAGGCGGGCGGCGCCGTAGCCGCGCGCGGTGAGCAGCGCGGCGACGGCGGCCGGGGTCGTGGCGTCGGCGCTCAGCACGAGCAGGCGGCGGCCGGGGTTCAGGGCCAGGGCGAGGGTGTCCAGCGGGCGGCCGACCAGGCTGACCACCTCGGTGGACTCCAGCGGCCAGCCGAGTCGGGCGCAGGCGTGGGAGACGGAGGAGGGGTGCGGCAGGACGCGCAGCCGCCCGGCGCCGACGGTCTCGGCGAGGGTGCGGCCGATGCCGTGGAACATCGGGTCGCCGCTGGCCAGGACGGCGACCCGGCGGTCCGCGTGCGCGGCGAACAGTCCGGGGACGGCCGGGCGCAGGGGGGACGGCCACGGGACGCGCTCGGCGGCGACCTCGTCGTGGGGGAGGAGGTTCAGCTGCCGGGGGCCGCCGACGACCACCTCGGCTGCCCGTAGGGCGGCGCGGCCGGTGGTGGAGAGGCCGGGCCAGCCGTCGGCCCCGATCCCGACGACGGTGATCGGGGGTGGCAGCTCGGGCACCGGGTGGCTCCTTGTCGTTCGGCGGGCGCCGTGAGTAGAGGGAACAACTGTCGGGGCAGCCTACCTGGCGGTATCCGGCCGGTCGTCTCCCGCCCGTCCCCCGCTACCGGTCCGCCCAGTCCCCCGAGTCGATCACCGCGGGCCGCTCCCGCAGCCGGCTCTCGACGACGGGCCCGGCGAAGTACACCCAGGCCTCCCGCACCTCGCCCGCCGCCGTCCGCACCGGCAGCCGCCGCCGTACGTACAGGCCGGTCCCGTCCGCCCGGCAGTCCTCCAGCCGGTCCAGCGCCGCGAGCGCTCCGGCGTACGCGCCGGGCCGTACGGTGATCAGCTCGCCCACGATCCGGCGCCCGGGCGTCGCGTCCGGCACCGCGTACGGGTACCCGGGGCCGTCGTGCAGCGTGGCGCCGTCCAGCACGGCCGGGCGGATGTCGGCGCAGCGTCCGGCCAGGTGGGCGGCGTGGTTGCGGCCGCCGCTGCGCAGGGTGCCGTAGACGAAGAACGGCAGGGCCTCCTCGGACACGGGTTCGACCTCTCGGCTTGGGGGAGCGCCCACGGTACGTCCTCGCGCCCGCGCGGCGATAGCGCCCCTCGCCCCGCGTGTCCCGCGCCCCGCGTGTCCCGTGCCCCGCGCGTCCGCCCGGTGGTGGGCGTCAGGCGGCGTCCGGGGTGGTCCGCGCGTAGGTGAGGACGACGTTGCCGCGCTCGAAGACGCGGCTGTCGGTGAGTGTGAAGGCGCGGGGCTCGAACTCCGCGCGGAACAGCGGGACGCCCGACCCAACCACCACCGGGTACTGCTTGATGATCAACTCGTCGATCTCGGGCAGCAGCTGGCCGGCCAGGTCGGCGCCGCCGCAGAGCCAGATGTCGAGCCCGTCCTGCTGCTTCAGCCTGCGGACCAGGGCCACCGGGTCCTCCGCGGTGACCTCCACCGCCGGGTCCGGGCCGGCACCGAGGGTGCGGGAGACCACGATCTGCCGCAGGTGGGCGTAGGGGCTGGTGAGGCCCACGGCCAGCCCCGGTGCGTAGGTGCCACGGCCCATGACGACGGTGTCGAAGCGCTTGTTGGGCGCCTCCGCGATGCCGAACGCCGCGCGGCCGGGGGTGGGGATGGTCTCCGGGTACTCGGCGAAGAGCACCGAGGTGTAGTCCTCGGTGAGGAACGGCGCGAAGAAGTCGAAGCTGTCGTCCGGGCCGGCGATGAAGCCGTCGATGGTGGTGCCGATGAAGTAGCTGAGCTTGCGCATGCAGGTCCTCTGGAGTCGGGAAGCGGCGCGGACCGTGCGGCCTGTCGCCTAACCACTCCGACTATAGTACTCCAGTCATAGTGGTTGCCAGGATGTTTTCAGGCCGGGCGCCCCGGCCCCCGAAAACCCCGCGAGAGAGAATCGGCCCATGGTCCAGAACCCCGCCCGCCGCACCGCCCTCGCCGACGCCGCCATCGAGGTCCTCGCCCGCGACGGCGCCCGCGGCCTCACCTTCCGCGCGGTCGACGTGCAGGCCGGCGTCCCCAACGGCACGGCCTCCAACTACTTCGCCAACCGCGACCACCTGCTCCACCAGACCGCCCGGCACATCCACCACCGGCTCACCCCGGACCCGGCCGTCATCGCCGACCTGCTGCGGGCCCCGCGTGACCGCGCCCTGGTCGCCGCCCTGATGCACGACCTGATCCGCCGCATCTCCGCCGACCGGGCCGGCTACCTCGCGATGCTCGAACTGCGCCTGGAGGCCACCCGCCGCCCCGGCCTGCGGGCCCAGCTCACCGGCACCATCCGCGAGCAGCTGGAGGCCAACGTCGCCTACCACCTCGACGGAGGACTGCCCGGCGACCGCGAGACCGTCCTCGTCCTCTACCTCGCGATGACCGGCCTGATCGTCGAACACCTCACCCTGCCCGAGGTGTTGGGCACCGACACCCTGCCCGCCCTGATCGAGACCATCGTCGAGCGCATCGTCCCCGCCACCTGACCCCGCTGACCTCGCGTTCCGGCGGGCGGGAGGGCAGCTCTGCCGGAGGGGGTGTCAGAAGGTGTGCGGGGGCTTGCCCGTCCACCAGTTGCCGGGGGCGTCGGGGTCGCGGCTGGTCCAGAACTCGATGATCGCGCTGGTGAACTCGGCTGCGGAGAGGGTGCCGTCGCCGTCGCGGTCGAGGTGGCGGAAGGCCTCGTCGGCGTCGTCGCGGGAGAGGACGGCGAAGTGGCCGCGCTGGAAGACGAAGAACTCGCCGGCGTCGACCGTTCCGCTGCGGTCGGTGTCGGCGACGGCGAGGAAGGCGTCGGCGAGTGCGCCGAAGCTGGTCCGCGCGGCCTCGGGGTCGTCGGAGAGGGCGCCGGTCGAGCGGACGAACTGTTCGCGGGTGATCGCCTCGGTGCCGGCGGGCAGGTGGGCGAGGTGCAGGTCGTGCCAGACCGTCAGGTACGCGCGGACGATGACGGCCTCGGCCTCCGAGCCCTCCTGGTGGCCGAGCGAGCGGGCGACGGCGATGCCCATGAGGACGTGGTCCCGTTCGGTGAGGAGCCCGTCGCCGTCGGCGTCGAGGTGGTCGAACCCGTGGTTGATCTTTGCTGTGAGCAGGTCGTCCGACAATGTGCCCCCTCGGTTGGCGATCACTACGACACGTCGCCAGCACGCTAGTGCCTGGAGTCGCGCTCGCGCAGCCGAACGACGGGCGAACGGCCGCTCGGGCGGCTCGAAGGCAGGGCCGCTAGCCGTCCTGGTGCTCGGCCCAGACGTACGCCTCGGGGAGCAGGTCGAGGATGGGCAGGGCGAGCAGCTCCGTTCCCCGCTTGACGATGACCTCGACCGTCGGGAAGTAGTCGAGCAGCACCTGCCGGCAGCGGCCGCACGGCGGCACGACGCCCCGGTCCTGGTCGCCGACCGCGACGACCGTGGTGAGGTCGTACGCGCCCTGGCCGGCGGCCGCGCCGATGAGGACGAGCTCCGCGCACGGGCCGCCGGTGAAGTGGTAGGCGTTCACGGCCGTGACGATCCGCCCGTCGGCGTTGCGTCCGGCGGCCGCGACGGTGTGGTTGTCGCCCCGGCAGTAGCGCCGGGCCACCGCCCGGGCGGCCTCGACGAGCTCGCGGTCGACGGCTGCGCGGTCTCCTGCGGAGTCGGATTGATCGCTGGCGGACATATTCGCTGGGGCTCCTTGATCGCACATGACAGGCTTCGAGCATGGACCGACCGCCCCTGATCGTGCCAACGCTTTACGAGGGCCCCTTCATCCTTCGCCCCTGGCGCCTCACCGACCTCGCCGTGGTCCGGGAGGCGGGCACCGACCCGTACATCCCGCTGGTCACGACCGTCCCGGCCGCCTCCGCCGGGTACGACGACGAGCGCCGCGACCTGCACCTCTAGGCGCTCCTCCCCACCGACCCCCGCGAGGCCACGGCCAGTCCCCTCACGGCCGCCCCCCCCCCGCGAGGACCGGCCCCAGCGCTAGTGCACCGCGGCCAGCAGTTCCCGGGTGTACTCGGTGTGCGGCGCGCTGAACAGGCGGTCGCGGTCGGTGGACTCGACCAGCCGGCCCCGGTGCATCACGGCCACCCGGTCGCAGAAGTGCCGTACCACGGCGAGGTCGTGCGAGACGAACAGGAAGGCGACGCCGAGGCGTTCGCGTAGCTCCATCAGCAGATTGAGCACCTGCGCCTGGACCGAGACGTCGAGGGCAGACACCGGTTCGTCCGCGATGATCAGGCGCGGCTGCGGGGCGAGGGCCCGCGCGATGCCGATCCGCTGGCGCTGTCCGCCGGAGAACTCGTGCGGGTAGCGGTCCAGGTGGGCGGCGGGCAGCCCGACCTGGTCCAGCAGTTCGGCCGAGCGCTCCCGCCGCTGCGCCGCGTCGAGTGAGGTGTGCAGGCGCAGCGGGGTGTCGAGGGTCTGGGCGACGGTGCGGCGCGGGTTGAGGGAGGCGTACGGGTCCTGGAAGACCAGCTGGATCTCCCGGCTGAGCCGGCGCCGCAGCTCCCGGCCCGGGCGGGTGACGTCCTGGCCGTCGTACAACACCGTTCCCGAGGTGGGCTGTTGGAGGCCGGCCAGGACGCGGGCGGTGGTGGACTTGCCGGAGCCGGACTCGCCGACCAGTCCGAGCGTCTCGCCGGGTGCGATCCGCAGTCCTACGCCCTCCACTGCCCGGACGGGCTCGGCGCGCAGGCTGGGGAGGCGGCGCCGTCCGGGGAAGTGGACGGCGAGGTCCGCCACCTCGACGAGCCAGCGCTCGGGGCGCCCGACAGCCCGGGGCGCGAATGCGGCGACGGGTGACGGGTCGTCAACTGTCGGCAGCGGTGAGCCGGGTACGGAGTCCAGGGTGAGCGCCGCCCCGACCAGTGCGCGGGTGTACGGCTCGCGCGGCGCGGCCAGCAGTTCGGCGGTCGGCGCGGACTCGACCTGGACGCCGCCGCGCAGCACGAGCGTGCGGTCCGTCGTCCCGGCGACCACGCCGAGGTCGTGGCTGACCAGCAGTACCGCCGTGCCGTGCTCGCGCTGCAACTCGCCGAGCAGGTCGAGGACTTGCCGCTGCACCCGGGAGTCCAGGGCGGTGGTGGGCTCGTCGGCGATCAGCACCTGCGGGTCGTTCATCAGCGCCATGGCGATCATCACCCGCTGGCGCATCCCGCCGGAGAACTGGTGCGGGAAGTCGCGCACCCGGGCGGCCGGGATGCCGACCCGGTCGAGCATCGCGGCGGCGCGTCGGCGGGCCTCGGCGCGACCGGCGCCGGGGTGGTGCAGCCGGTACATCTCGGCGAGTTGGGCGCCGACGCCGTGGAAGGGGCTGAGCGAGGTGAGCGCGTCCTGGAAGACCAGCGCGGCCCGGCCGCCCCGGACCGGACGCAGCGCGGACTCCGTCGCGCCCACCAGCTCCTGCCCGCCCAGCCGGATCGAGCCGGTGACGGTGGTGGTGCGAGGGTCGTGCAGGCCGAGGACGGCGAGTCCGGTGGCCGACTTGCCGGAGCCCGACTCGCCGACCAGGCCGAGGACTTCACCGGCGGCCAGGTCGAAGGAGAGCCCCCGGACGGCGGTCACGGGAGCGCCGCCGCGCGGGTCGGCGAAGGTGACGGTCAGATCGCGAACGCTCAGCACGGGCTCCGCGGCAGGCGCGGCACCGGGCCCAGGAGCGGCCTCCGACACGGCTCCGGGCGCGCCCCCGGACACGGACTCAACAGTGGACGTCATCGAACGGCTCCAGTCAGCTCAGGCGGATTCGCGGGTCGAGCCAGGCCACCACCAGGTCGGCCAGCGCGACGAACAGCACCACGAAGCAGGCGGCCAGCAGTACCGCGCCGACCACTGCGGGCAGGTCCTGCCCGGACACCGCCTGGGCGGCGAACCGCCCGACCCCGTTCAGCCCGAACACCGTCTCGGTGATGACCGCCCCGCCGAGCAGCACTCCGGCCTCCAGCCCGAGCAGTTGCACCAGCGGCCCGGCGGCGCCGCGCGAGGTGTACTTGAGGTGGGCGCGCAGCCGGCCGAGGCCCTTGCCGCGCGCGGTGCGGACGTACTCCTCGTTCATCGTCTCCAGCAGCTGGGAGCGTGAAAGCCGGGCGAACACGGCGGAGTTGACGAATCCGAGGACGAGCCAGGGGAGCAGCAGCCCGCCCGCCCAGGCCGCGAGGTCCTCGGTCGGCGGGGTGTAGGAGGGCAGTGGCAGCAGACCGGTGGAGTAGACCAGTGCCCACTGGGCGACGTATCCGAGGAAGTAGATCTGCACGCTGGCGCCGACGAGGGTGAAGCCGGAGAGCAGCCGGTCGGTGCGGCCGCCGTGCCGTAGCGCGGAGACGAACCCGGTGCCGAGGCCGAGCACCAGCAGGACGGCGAGGGCGCCGGCGGTGAGC
This sequence comes from Kitasatospora sp. NPDC091276, assembly GCF_040684355.1. Taxonomy (NCBI): domain Bacteria; kingdom Bacillati; phylum Actinomycetota; class Actinomycetes; order Kitasatosporales; family Streptomycetaceae; genus Kitasatospora; species Kitasatospora sp. NPDC091276. The sequence goes on from NZ_JBFBFU010000001.1 coordinate 400,395, forward strand.
GAGAACGTGACCGGCAGGTGGTCGGCCAGGGCCTCGGTGACGGGCTGGTGCAGCCGGTAGGAGTAGCCGAGGCAGGGCGCGTCGCAGTGGATGACCGAGCCGTCCACGTCGCCGATGTCGCGCCCGGCGACGACCCCGGTGAGGTAGTCGGTGTACTGGGTGAGCAGCGGCTGGTCCAGGCCCATGCTCTGGCGCACCGCCGCGACTTGGCCGCTGTCGCAGCGCGGGCCGCAGGCGGCGCGGGCCGGGTCGGCGGGCGCGGCGTAGAAGAGGGCGAAGGCGGCGGCGGAGACCGCGACCAGGACGGCGAGGGCCTGGAGGGTCCGCCGCAGGGCGAAGGAGAGCATGGCCGGTCCGGGGTCGACGGGACGGGGAGGCGTGCGCGGGGCAGGACTACGTGCAGTGCGCGGGGAGTGCGGGAGTTCAGGGGCCCGCCCCCGCACCGACCGGCGCGGGGGCGGGTGCGGCGGTCAGGACTTCAGGTACAGCCACGCCAGGCTGACCGTGCCGTAGATGGGGTGGATGAACGCCCCGCCGACGTTGGAGCCGCGCACCTGGTTGACGTTCGCGTAGACGAACGGCAGCACCGGGACGTCCTGCATCACGGTCTTCTCCAGCGCGTACAGCTCCTTGGCCTTGGCGCGCGGCTCGCCGATCTGGTTGATCCGGTCGATCTCCTTGTCCACCGCCGGGTTGCGGTAGCGCGCGGAGTTGAGGTCGCTGCCGGCGCGGCCGTCGAAGGAGAACGGGATCAGCGTGGACGGGGTCGGCCAGTCGACGGAGGAGGTCTCCTCGAACAGGTCGTACGGGGAGTCGGCGCGGTGCACCTCGTCCAGGAACGCCTTGGGGTCGATCGGCTTGGGCACGATGGTGATGCCCGACTTGGCGAAGCCGTCCACCAGCACCTGCGCGGTGCGCTGCCCGTCCGGGGTGTTCTTGTACCCGTAGGTCAGGCTCGTCGGCGCCTGCTTGGCCTTGGCGAGCGCGGCCTTGGCGGCCTCCGGGTCGCCTTCGGGCTTGACCGGGTGGAGGTCGTACTTCTCCCAGTCGATCAGCGCCGGCGAGCTGAGCGTGGTGGCGAGTTCGCCGATCCGGGAGCCGCCCTGGACCTGGCGGGCCTGCTGGCGGGGGTAGCCGAGGTGCAGGGCCTTGCGGACCTCGACGTCCGGCACCCGCTCGTTGTTGATCACCAGCTGGGTGACGAAGGCGCCCTGGCGCCCGGAGACGACCAGGTCCTTGGCCTTCGGGTCGGTGTCGGCGGTCTGGTACAGCTCGGGGGAGAGCACGTCGGAGGCGGTGGTGGCGCTGGCGCCGCCGTCGCGCCCGGACAGGATCTCCTGGTTGATGTTGAGCGCCTCCTTGCCGAACGTGAAGACGAACTTGTCCGGGTACTGGCTGCGGATCGGGTCGGTCTCGGCCTTCCAGGCGGGGTTGCGCTCCAGCACCATGCGGGTGTTCTGGACGTGCTCGACGATCCGGTAGGGGCCGGTGGCGAACGGCTGCCGGTCGTAGTCCGTCCCGGTGTCCTTGTCCCGGCGCACCGGCGAGGACGAGGACTGCGCGGCCATGTACGGGACGTCGGCCTGCGGCTGCGGGAAGTGGAAGACGATGGTGTGCTCGTCGGGCGTCTCGATCGCGGCCAGGTCGCCGTCCTGCGGGCCGGCGTACTTGGCGCGCGCCGCCTCGTAGCTGGCCTCACCGGTGAGCCACTGCGGCCAGTACGGCGGGCCGACCTCGTAGCCCTTGCCGAAGCTGCGCTCGATGCCGTACTTGACGTCCTGGGCGGTGATCGGCTTGCCGTCCTCCCAGGCCACGCCGTCCTTGAGCTTGTACGTCCAGGTGCGCCCGCCGTCGCCGGAGGTGCCGGTGTCGGTCGCCAGGTCGCCGACCAGCTTGGCCTTGCCGTCGACGACCTGGTACTGCGTCAGCTGGCGGCCCCAGAGCAGCGAGGCGTTGTACGTCGCGCCCGCGTAGACCTTCTGCGGGTCGAGGTGGCGGAACTCGACGCTGTTGTACACGTTCACGGTGCCGCCCACGCGGGCGCCGGCAACGGCGGGGGCCGGTCCGGCGCTCTCCTTCTCGCCGCCGAGCGCGGCGGTCAGCGGGGACGTCTCCTTGGCGGCCGCCCCGGCGGGCGCCGGGCCGGTGCCCGCACCGGCCGAGCAGGCGGTCGCCAGCAGGGCGGTGGCGACGACGGCGAGGGACGGTCTGGTCCAGCGCATGGCGAATCTCTCCTTGCCCCGGGAGCCGGGGCGGGTCGGGGCGGGCTTGGGGTGATGGACGGAGAAGGGCGGGGCTCAGCGGGCGGCGCGCGGGTCCAACGCGTCCCGGACGGCGTCGCCGAGCAGGTTGAAGGCGAGCACGAAGAGCAGCAGGGCGACACCGGGGAAGACCATGTAGGTCGGATCGGCCTGGAAGACCTCGGAGCCGCGGGAGATCATCCGCCCCCAGTCCGGGATCGGCTCCGTGATGCCGACGCCGAGGAAGGACAGCACCGCTTCGGAGGCGACGAAGGTCGGCACCGCCATGGTGGCGTGCACCAGCAGCTGCGAGCGGACGTTCGGCAGCAGTTCGTGGACGACGACATGGAATCGACCGGCGCCCTGGGCCCGGGCGGACTGCACGAAATCCCTTTCCCGGAGCGACCGCACGGTGGCCCGCAGGGAAAGCGCGAGCGGAATCCAGCCGAACGCGGAGAAGACCAGGATCAGCACCAGGAACTGCATCCACTCCGGTTCCGCGGCGCCCGGATCGACCAGCCGGGACTGGATGACGGGGCTCAGCGCGAGGAGCAGGAGCAGGGTCGGAAAGGCCAGCAGCACGTTGGCCAGGAAGCCGAACAGCCGGTCGGCGATCCCGCCGAGGTAGCCGACCGCGACCCCGGCCAGCACGCCGAGCGTGGTGGTCACGGCGGCGGAGGCGAAGGCGATCAGCAGCGAGGTGCGGATGCCGTAGAGCAACTGGGTCAGGACGTCCCGGCCGAGCCCCGGCTCCAGGCCGAACCAGAAGTCGCCCGAGATGCCGCCGTTCGGCAGGACGGGCAGGCCGCCGTCGCTGAGCAGGCCGGGGGAGTTCTGGCCGTAGTGCTCGACCGGGTTCTTCCCGTACAGGGCGGCGATCAGCGGGGCGGCGAGGGCGAGCAGCAGGAAGAGCAGGACGACGGCGAGGGCGGCGGCGCCGACCCGGTCGCGCAGGAGCCGGCCGAGCAGCCTCGGCGCGGCGGGTGCGGGGACGGAGCCCGCTGCTGTTTCGACCACGGCCATGAGAGGCGTACTCCCCGAATTCTCCGCCGCCCTGTGGGTGAGGGTGCGCTGGTGTGCATTTCCGAACCAGCCCCCGGGGGTTTCCCGTCGGCCGTTCGAGCGCCATCAGACCGGATGCGCGGGGAGGTCCGCAAATCACCTCCGGCGGTTTTCCCCGGCATTGTTTCGGCGCGTATTGCGGCTTCATTCGGCGTCATTGCGCCGCAATACCGGCGTTGCAGAAGAACGGACATCGAGGGGCGAAACGGGCGTGCCGTCCCGAATCCTGAGATCTCCGCCACATCCCCCCGGGCATTGGTACGATCCCGGGGAGCCGCGACTGGCGCGCACGGATGGAACCGACCATCGGGAAGCGGCTCCGTGCACCCGCACGACAGTTGCCGAGCGCCTGGGCCGTCCGTACTCGTCCGTGCACCACGAGGAGACCGCCTTGGCCACCCCGCACACCCCTCCTGCCGTTGAGGCCGCTCAGGCCCCGCACACCGCCGCCGGCGCGGCCGCCGACACCGCCTTCCGCAGCGCCCTCGACGTGGTCGCCGGCGTGGAGCCGCGGATCGCCGCCGCCATCGGCCGGGAGCTGGAGGACCAGCGCGCCTCGCTCAAGCTGATCGCCAGCGAGAACTACGCCTCCCCGGCCGTGCTGCTCGCCATGGGCAACTGGCTCAGCGACAAGTACGCCGAGGGCACCGCGGGCCGGCGCTTCTACGCGGGCTGCCGCAACGTCGACACCGTCGAGACCGTCGCCGCCGAGCACGCCCGCGCCCTGTTCGGCGCCGACCACGCCTACGTCCAGCCGCACTCCGGCATCGACGCCAACCTCACGGCCTTCTGGGCCGTCCTCTCCCAGCGGGTGGAGAGCCCGGCGCTGGAGCGGGCCAAGGTCCGGGGCGTCAACGACCTCACCGAGCAGGACTGGGCGCAACTGCGCCAGTCGCTCGGCAACCAGCGGATGCTCGGCATGTCCCTGGACGCCGGGGGCCACCTCACCCACGGCTTCCGACCCAACATCTCGGGCAAGATGTTCGACCAGCGCAGCTACGGCACCGACCCGGCCACCGGCCTGATCGACTACGACGCGCTGCGCGAGACCGCCCGGGAGTTCCGCCCGCTGATCCTGGTCGCCGGCTACTCCGCCTACCCGCGACTGGTCGACTTCCGGCGGATGCGCGAGATCGCGGACGAGGTCGGCGCGACCCTCATGGTCGACATGGCGCACTTCGCCGGCCTGGTCGCGGGCAAGGTGCTGACCGGCGACCACGACCCCGTCCAGCACGCCCAGATCGTCACCACGACCACCCACAAGTCGCTGCGCGGCCCGCGCGGCGGCATGGTGCTGTGCGACACCGAACTGGCCGAACACGTCGACCGCGGCTGCCCGTTGGTGCTCGGCGGGCCGCTCTCGCACGTCATGGCCGCCAAGGCGGTCGCCTTCGCCGAGGCCCGCCGGCCCGAGTTCCGGACCTACGCCCGCGCCGTCGTGGACAACGCCCGGGCGCTCGCCGAGGGCCTGCTGCGCCGCGGCGGCCGGCTGGTCACCGGCGGCACCGACAACCACCTCGTCCTCGCCGACGTCTCCGGCTACGGCCTGACGGGGCGTCAGGCGGAGGCGGCGCTGCTGGACTCGGGCGTCGTCACCAACCGCAACTCCGTCCCGCAGGACCCGAACGGCGCCTGGTACACCTCGGGCGTGCGCCTCGGCACCCCGGCGCTCACCACCCGCGGCCTCGGCGCCGCCGAGATGGACGAGATCGCCGCCCTGATCGACACCGTGCTGCGCGCCACCACCCCGACCACCACCGCGGGCGGCGCCCCCTCCAAGGCCCAGTACCGCCTCGACGACGCCGTGCGCGACGGCGTCGCCAAGCGCGCCGCCGACCTCCTCGCCCCCTTCCCCCTCTACCCGGGCGTCGACCTCGCCTGACCGGCCCCGCCCGACCGGCCTCACCCGACCGACCTCGATGCCCGAACCCCCGGGCCCGCCGCCCCACGTGCGGCGGGCCCGAAGCCGGTACCCCGCTCGGCGCCGCGGTCAGTACTGCAGCGACTTGTACTGGAGGAACTCCTCCAGGCCGTGGCGGCCCAGTTCGCGGCCGAGGCCGGAGCTCTTGTAGCCGCCGAACGGCGCGAGCGGGTTGAAGCGGCCGCCGTTGAGGTCGACCTGGCCGGTGTCGAGGCGGCGGGCGAAGGCGGCGGCGGTGTCGGTGTCCGCGGCCCAGACGCCGCCGGCCAGGCCGTACTCGGTGTCGTTGGCGAGTTCGGCGGCGTGGTCCTCGTCCCGGTAGGGGAGGACCACCAGGACGGGGCCGAACACCTCCTCCCGGGCGATCGCCATGTCCCCCGTGACGTCGGCGAGCACGGTCGGGTGGACGTAGAAGCCGGCGGGCAGGCCCGGGACGGGCTCCGCGCCGCCGACGACCAGCCGGGCGCCCGCGGCGAGCGCGCCCTCGACGTAACCGCGCACCCTGGCCAGCTGCTTGGCGTTGACCAGCGGGCCGATCCGGGTCTGCGGGTCGGTCGGATCGCCCGGGGCGTACTTGGCGGCGGCCTTCGCCGCCGTCGCGACGGCCTCCTCGTACTGGTCCCGGTGCACCAGCAGGCGGGTCCACGCGCTGCACGTCTGGCCCGAGTTGGCGAACACGTTGGCGATGTTGACGTTGACCGCCCGGGCCAGGTCCGCGCCCGGCAGCACCACGTTGGCGGACTTGCCGCCGAGTTCCAGGGCGACCCGCTTCAGGCCCCGGCCCGCCGTCTCGGCGACCTGTCGGCCGACGGCGGTGGATCCGGTGAACGAGACCATGTCCACGCCCGGATGGGCGGCGAGCGCCGCACCCGCCACCACGCCCGTTCCGGTCACCAGGTTGAACGTGCCCGCGGGGAAGCCCGCCTCGTGCACCAGCCGGGCGAACAGCCGGGCCACCAGCGGGGTGTCCTCGGCGGGCTTGAGGACCACCGGGCAGCCGGCCGCCAGGGCCGGGACGGCCTTGGCGACGATCTGGTGCAGCGGGTAGTTCCACGGCGTGATGGCCGCGACCACCCCGGCGGGCTCGGCGAGCACCACCGAGTTGCCGATCCGTTCCTCGAAGGGGTGCTCGGCGAGCAGTGTCAGGTAGGAGGTCGCCACGGTCAGCGGCGCTCCGGCGTGCACGGCGGCGGCGAAGCCGACCGGGGCGCCGAGTTCGGCGACCACGGTGGCGGTGATCTCCTCCTGGGCGGCGGCGATTTTGTCCCGCAACCGGGTCAGCAGGGCGAGCCGGTCCGCGCGGGCGGTCGTCGCCCAGCCGCGGGCCGCCCGGCGGGCCGCGGCGACCGCGGCGTCGATGTCGGCCGGCCCGCCGGCCGGCACGGTGGCGAGCACCTGCTCGGTCGCCGGGTTCAGCACCTCGATCGACCCGGCGTCGTCCAGGGAGGGCCGCCAGGCGCCGTCGATGTACTGGTCGCCGTACTCCGCGTACTGCTGCACCGAGTGTCCTCTCATCCGGTCGGCCGATTGACCAACAGCGCTAGTCAAAGGGCCAGTCAAGGCGGCCCGGTCGGCCGCGCGCAAGAGCCAATCCGGCCCGGTGGGCCGGCGGGTCACTCCGGGGCGAACCGCGCGGTGTTCTCGTCGGAGGGCTCGGTCCGCGCGCCGCTCGTCCGACCGCTCAAGGGCCTCGCACGGCCACGGCACCGGGCGGCCGCCCCCACCGCCTCCGCCGTCAGCTCCACCGCCCGCCGTCGGACGTCCAGTTGACGATCAGCGTGCGGCGCGACCGGTCGCGCCGTGGTCCGCCGCCGCGGGACACCGGACGAACCGTCCCGAAGGCTCCGTGTTCACCCTCCGGCAGCGAAACGACGGTCCGCGAAAATCATTGCGCGAAAAGCTCCTCACGCCCGCGGGCACCGCTGTAGATTGCAGCGAACTCAGCGGTGAGGCACTACTGTTGCCAGTGGTTCGTAGTGGTGCACATGGTCCGGGACCAGCGTGTCCCACGGTCGGGCGGGGGCTGCCACCGGGCTGAGGTCTGGCTCAAATCCGCAGGTCATCCGTACCGCATAAGGAGCATCCCGTGACCGATGCCGCGTTGAAGGACGAGTCGCAGCGGCCTGCCGAACCAGCCGTGCTGGACGACGTTCCGGGCTGGTTCTGGGAGCATGACCGGCACTCGTTCGACTGGTTCATGGGACGGCAGGAGAAGACCGGGGTCACCGGCGACCTGCTGGAGATGGGTGCGTACCTGGGCCGCAGCGCGATCGTGATCGGCGAGCACCTCCAGCCCGGCGAGTCCTTCACCGTCTGTGACCTCTTCGACTCGGACGCGCCGGACGACGAGAACGCGGCCGAGATGGACATCTCCTACCGGAAGTCGCTGACCCGCTCGGCCTTCGAGGTCAACTACCTCGCCTTCCACGAGGAACTGCCGGAGATAATCCAGGCCCCGACCTCCGCCCTGGCCGGCGGGCGGATCGCGGCGGGCACGTTCCGCTTCATCCACATCGACGCCTCGCACCTGTACGAGCACGTCGTGGGCGACCTCCAGGTGGCCCGGGTGGCGCTCCAGGACCAGGGTGTCGTCGTCCTGGACGACTACCGCTCGCAGCACACCCCGGGCGTGGCCGCCGCGACCTGGGGCGCGGTCTTCAACCACGGGCTCAAGCCGATCATGTTGACCGAGTGCAAGTTCTACGGCACCTGGGGGGATCCGGAGCCGTTCCAGCGCGACCTGCTCGACCGGGTGGACCTCGCCGAGGGCTGCTACCTCAGCTCCGAGACCCTGAACGGGCAGCAGGTGCTCCGGATGACCGGAAGCTCGGACGGCATCGACGCGTTCCGCCCCTCCCGCCACCACCGGCGGCTGACCTCCGAAGCGGCCCGGAACGAGGCCTCGCAGTCCCGCCGGGCGGCCCAGGAGGCCCAGGAGGAGGCCGCCCGCGACCTCGCCGCCCGCCGCGCCCGCGCCGCCGAACTGCGCCGCCCGGCCAATGTCGCCAAGCGCGCCGCCCGCGACCTGCTCCCCCCGGTCGTCACCGCCGTCATCCGCCGCGCCCGCCGCGGCTGACGGCCGCCCGCCGACGGATCCGACCGGGACCCGGCACCCCGCCCAGTCCTGTCCCATCCGGCCCCCGTCAACGCCGAAGGGCCGGTCGACGACTCGACCGGCCCTTCGGCGTTGCACGCTCCCTCAGGCCCGCGAGGCCTCCCGCGGCTCCCGACCGGAGCCCGCAGGGCCGTCGGCGCCCTCGCCGGCCGCGGCCTCCTCGGCCAGCTCGCGCCGGACGGCGGCCAGGGAGGGGTTGGCCCAGGCGCTGGCGACGCCCCAGCGGTAGAAGGCCAGCGCGATGGCCGCGACGACCAGCAGGTCCCAGCCCTCGGGCAGGTAGCCCTGGCCGCCGAAGTCGGTGCTGCCGGCCCAGGAGACACCGGCCATCACGAACAGGTACGCGACCATCCAGGCGCCCGCCTTCAGGTGCGGCTTCAGCTCGGCCCACGGCTTGCGCAGCTCGTACCAGGCCCAGATCGGCAGACCGGCGGCCATCAGCAGGATGACCTTGCCGGTGAGCGGCCAGCGGGCCCAGTACAGGACCAGCGAGCCGAACACCATCGCCACGGGGGCGATGACCGGCATGGCCCGCAGCCGGACCGGCCGGGGCAGGTCCGGCGCGAGGCGGCGCAGTGCCATCACGGCGACCGGGCCGGTGACGTACGAGATCACGGTGGCGACCGAGACGATCTCGGCCAGCGAGCCCCAGCCGCGGAAGACCGCGAGGAACAGGAAGGCGACCACCAGGTTGAGCACCAGGGCCGGGCGCGGGATACCGGTCCTGGCGTCGACCTTGCCGAAGATCTTCGGCAGGTGGCCGTTCTCCTGCACGCCGTGGATCATGCGAGAGGTGGTGGCGGCGTAGATCATGCCGGTGCCGCTGGGGGAGACGAAGGCGTCCGCGTACAGCAGCAGGGCGAGCCAGTTGAGGCCCCAGACCATCGCGAGGTCGGCGAGCGGCGAGGTGTAGGCGAGGCTGCTCCAGCCGTGCGACAGGTCGGCGGCCGGGATGGCACCGAGGAAGGCGATCTGCAGCGCGACGTAGATCACCAGGGCGATCAGGATCGAGCCGATGACGGCCTTGGGCAGCGACTTGCCGGGGTTGCGGGCCTCGCCGGCCAGGTTGAGCGGGGACTGGAAGCCGTTGAAGGCCCAGACGATGCCGGACACCGCGACGGCGGTGAACACGGCGCTCCAGCCGTTCGGCGCGAAGCCGCCGTGGTCGGTGAAGTGGGCGGTGTCGAAGTGGGCGAACAGCAGCGCGCCGGCGGTCAGGGTCGGGACGATGACCTTGAAGACGGTGATCGCCGTGTTGGTCTTGGCGAACATCGTGATGGCGAACCAGTTGAGGACGAAGTAGCCGACCAGCAGCACGCTGGCCAGTGCCACCCCGCTCAGGGTGAGTTCCTTGCCGTTGTACAGCCCCTGCGCCCAGCCGAAGTGCCAGGAGCTCATGTACTGGACGGAGGCGGTGGCCTCGCCGGGGATGACCGAGACGATGGCGATCCAGTTGGCCCAGGCGGCGAGGTAGCCGGCCAGCGAGCCGTGCGAGTACTGGCCGTACCGGACCATGCCGCCGGCCTTGGGGAACATCGACCCGAGCTCGCTGTAGGTGAGCGCGATGGTCAGTGCCACCGCGGCCCCGATCACCCAGGCCAGGATCGACGCGGGGCCGGCCAGCCGGGCGGCGCGCTCGGCGCCGAACAACCACCCGGATCCGATGATGGATCCGAGCCCCACGGCGGTCAGGCTGATGGTGCCGAGCGATCGCCGGTAGTTCTGATGTGATGCCGTCGGAGACTCTGGCTCACTCAACGTATCGGTCCTCTCGCTCGGGGTTTCATCGGGTGGTGTCGTGGTTTTTATGCTGGTTTCCGGACAAACGGAGACAGCCTATGGGGCCAAAAGGGGCGAATACCTCAAGGGAAGCTCAAACTGTCCGATCGTTGCCATCTCGTGTCCGCTTTCCGGGTCACGGCAGCCGCAGAAGTCGCCTGGGTCACAGCGGTTGCGGGGGGTCGCGAGCGCCGCGGCGGCCACCCGGTCCGCAGGGAGAATCCGGGAGAACCCGCGAGGACCCGTGGACGGCGGCGGCGCGCCGGGAAAAAGAAATTCCCCGCGGGTTCCTTTCGGATCCCACGGGGAATTCGGTTGTGTCCGAGGGGGGACTTGAACCCCCACGCCCGATAAAGGGCACTAGCACCTCAAGCTAGCGCGTCTGCCATTCCGCCACCCGGACGGGGTGTGTGCTTCGGGGTTTTTCTCGCCCCCTCGGCGACAGAGAGAACATTACCAGGGTTCTGGAGTGCTTCTCACCTGCGTTTCCCCGGGTGGGGGGACGTCCGGGGCGGCAGGGGTGGTCGGGCTGGCTGGGATGGGTCGCCACGGTGCGCGAACCCCGGCCGAAGTGGTGGCGAGCGCGAAGGAAACGGTCGACCCCGGCGGTGGCTGCGGTCCGTTCCGGCCGGAAGCGGTCCGACACGGGCAAGTTGTCGACGGTGCCACGGTCCCGCCGGTGCCTCTCCTAGCCTCTGTGGATCGAGGGCGCCATGAGCGGAACGCCTGATTCCCGGGTCGAGGACACCCCCGGGTCGCGGACGAAGGGCGGCTGGACGTGGAGCAGATCAGCGGGGCGGCGAAGGCCGAGCCGAGACGCGCCGGGCCGGAGCACGCACGCGCCGAGCCGAGGCGCACCGGGCCGGAACGCGCACCCGCCGGACCGGTCGAGGGCGTGTGGCGCTTCCCGGTGCCGGCCGAGGAGGCCTCGGTGCCGCTGACCCGGCACGCGGTCCGTGACCGCCTGCTGGCCCAGGGGATGGCCGGGGTGCGCTACCAGGAGCTGGTGGACGACGTGCTGCTGATCGTCTCGGAGCTGGTGAGCAACGCGGTGACGCACGCGGCGAAGCTGTCGCCGGAGGTGACGACCGAGCTGGCGGTCCGCCGGGGCTGGGTCCGGGTGTCGGTCGAGGACGGTGACCCGTACCGGCCGAAGGCGCTGGAGAGCGACACCGGGCGGACCGGCGGCCGCGGCCTGCTGCTGGTGAAGAGCGTGACGTTGCAGGCCGGCGGGGTGTGCGACGTGGAGCGGACGGGGGAGGGCGGCAAGGTCATCTGGGCCTCGCTGCCCGTCCCCCCGGAGACCGACGACTGAGCGCCGCGGGCCCGCCGACCGGTCCCGCCCGTCTACCAGTCCCGCCCGGCGATCTCCCGGATCCCCGGCAGCGCCGCCTCGAAGACCGTCTCGAACCACACCGAGAACGGCCGCTCGGCGCGCAGTTCCCGCAGTTCCTGCGCGGTCACGAAGGCGTAGTCGTCCACCTCGTCGGGGTTGGGCTCGACGGGCGCGGTCACCAGCCCGACGAACAGGTGGTTCCACTCCCGCTCGATCAGCCCGGAGGCTTCGTCCGGCAGGTCGTAACGGACCGTGCCCGCCTCGCAGAGCAGCGCCGGCGCGATGCCGAGCTCCTCGGCGGTGCGGCGGGCGGCGGCGACGAACGGCGGCTCGTCCGGGTACGGGTGGCCGCAGCAGGTGTTCGACCAGACGCCGGGGGAGTGGTACTTGCCGAGCGCCCGCCGCTGGAGCAGCAGCCGCCCCTGGCGGTCGAAGAGGAAGACCGAGAACGCGCGGTGCAGCCGGCCGGGCTGCTGGTGCGCCCAGAGCTTCTCGGCGGTGCCGGTGGTGACGCCCTCGTCGTCGACCAGTTCCAGCAGGATCTCGGGACCGGCGCCGGCGGTCCCGGTCGAGGCCCCCGGGGCGACCGTCACGTCCGTCTCGACGTCGAGACCGGTGTCGATCTCGGAGTCGAAGTGTGTCGGGTTGGTCGGCAGGCTCTGGGGCATGGGGCCTCTTTCGGGAGGGGGGAGCAACGGAAGCATCGGGGTACGTCCGGTACACCGGGTGCAGCGGACGCAGCGGGGGCACCGGCGCCGGCGTCGGGCTCCAGTCTGCCGTATGGGTGGCGGTGGGTACGGGTCCCACGCACAACCGGGCGGATCATGACCGTCGGCAGGTCGATTCCGGGCAGAGATGGGCCCGATACGTTCCCGGAAGGGTCATCGGAATAGCAGGACTGTTCGGTATCCGTTCCCATCGCGTTCGATCGCCGCCTCGCCCGCGCGTTCGATCACTGCTTCGCCACCCTCCCGTCACCTCGCAGCCCCCGGCCGCGTTCGGGCCGGCCGCCCGGGTCGCCTACCATCGCTTACGGCACGGTGCCCGCACTCGCGGCGGCACCGGCGCGCCGATTCGCGGCCCGGCCGGACGGAAAGCCGGTGCCCCGGCACCCCGCGCGCACCGCCCCGCGCACCGCACGACGGATCAGGAGACCCCGCATGATCGGCCTCGTTCTGGCAGCCGGCGCCGGCCGCCGGCTGCGCCCGTACACCGACACCCTGCCCAAGGCGCTGGTGCCGGTCGACGGGGAGCGGACCGTGCTGGACCTCACCCTCGGCAACTTCGCCGAGGTCGGCATCCGCGAGGCGGCGATCGTCGTCGGCTACCGCAAGGAGGCGGTGTACGACCGCAAGGACGCCCTGGAGAGCAAGTACGGCGTCAAGCTCCACCTGGTCGAGAACGACAAGGCCGAGGAGTGGAACAACGCGTACTCGCTCTGGTGCGCCCGCGAGCTCTTCGCCGAGGGCCTGCTGCTGGCCAACGGCGACACCGTGCACCCGGCGTCCGTGCAGCGCACCATGCTGGAGGGCAACCGGCGCCTCGTCGAGGCCGGCACCGCCCCCGGCATCCTGCTGGCCCTCGACACGGTGAAGAAGCTCGCCGACGAGGAGATGAAGGTCGTCGTCGACCCGGCCGCCGGCATGCGCCGGATCACCAAGCTGATGGACCCGACCGAGGCCACCGGCGAGTACATCGGCGTCACCGTGATCAACCCCGCCGCCGCCGTCGACCTGACCGACGCGCTGCGCGCCACCTACGAGCGCGACCCGCAGCTGTACTACGAGGACGGCTACCAGGAGATGGTCAACCGCGGCCTGCGGATCGACGTGCAGCCGATCGGCGAGGTCTCCTGGGTCGAGGTCGACAACCACGACGACCTGGCGAAGGCGCGGGAGATCGCGTGCCAGTACTGACCCGGCTGGTTCCGTCGCCGCTGTTCGTCGAGGTCCGCCCGGGCGCGCTGGACGCGCTCGGCGGCATCCTCGCCGACCAGCGGCTGTCCGCCTCGGGCCGGATCGCGGTGGCGATCAGCAACGGCTCGGGAGCGGCGATGCGCCGGCGCCTGGAGCCGGCCCTGCCCGGCGCCGACTGGTACAACGTGGACGACGGCAGCCTGGACAGCGCGGTGCGCCTGGCCGAGTCGGTGCGCGGCGGGCACTACGACGCGATGGTCGGCCTCGGCGGTGGCAAGATCATCGACGCCGCCAAGTACGCCGCCGCCCGGGTCGGACTGCCGCTGGTCGCGGTCGCCACCAACCTGGCCCACGACGGCATCTGTTCGCCGGTCTCCACGCTCGACAACGACGCCGGCCGCGGCTCCTACGGGGTGCCCAGCCCGATCGGCATCATCGTCGACCTGGATGTGATCCGGCAGGCCCCGCCGCGCTTCGTGGCAGCCGGCATCGGCGACGTGGTCTCCAACATCTCCGCCTGCGCGGACTGGGAGTTGTCGCACGCGGTCACCGGCGAGCCGGTGGACGGACTGGCCGTGGCGATGGCCCGCTCGGCCGGCGAGAACCTGCTGCGGCACCCAGGTAACACTCAGGATCAGGACCTCCTCACGGCCCTCGCGGAAGCCCTGGTACTGTCCGGCATCGCGATGAACATCGCGGGCAGCACCCGGCCTTCCTCGGGCGCCTGCCACGAGATCTCGCATGCCCTGGACGTGCTGTACCCCAAGCGTTCCGCCCAGCACGGCGAACAGGTCGGCCTCGGCGCCGCGTTCGCCAGCTTCCTGCGGGGCGAGCGCGAGCTGACCGGTCTGATCGTGGAGCGCCTGGCGAGCCACGGGCTGCCGGTGACCGCAGCTCAGATCGGCTTCACCGAGGCGGAGTTCACCGACGCGGTGCACTACGCTCCGAACACCCGCCCGGGGCGCTTCACCATCCTTGAGCACCTCGACCTCTCCCCCTCAGCAATCAGGGACGCGTACGCCGACTATGTCCAAGCCGTCAACAGCTGACCCCTCCACCGCGGGCGCCGAGCGGCCCCCGGTGGACCTGACCCGCCGGCCCTCGATCGAGGAACTGCGCGCGGTGATCCACCCGGAGGGCATGCTCCAGCGCCGCAGCGCCGAGCACTGGGCCGGGCGCCTGTACATGCGGCGGATCTCGCTGCGGATCACCCGCGTGCTCTCCACCGTGACGGCGATCACGCCGAACGGCCTGACGTACCTGATGATGTTCACCGGCGTCCTGGCCGGCGCCGCGCTGGTCGTGCCGGGCATCGCGGGCGCGGTCCTGGGGGCCCTGCTGATCCAGGTCTACCTGCTGCTGGACTGCGTGGACGGCGAGGTGGCCCGCTGGCGCCGGCAGACCTCGCTCACCGGCGTCTACCTGGACCGGGTCGGCCACTACATGTCCGAGGCGGCCCTGCTCACCGGGCTGGGCCTGCGCGCCACCGACCTGCTGCACCGCGAGGGCGGCGGCTCGCACTGGGAGTGGGCGTTCCTGGGCACGCTGGCCGCGCTCGGCGCGATCCTGATCAAGTCCGAGACGGACCTGGTGGACGTGGCCCGGGCCCGCAGCGGCCTGACGGCGGTCGAGGACAGCGCCTCGGTGCCGCGCTCGTCCTCGGTGGCCAAGGCCCGCCGGGCGGCCTCCTTCCTGAAGTTCCACCGCCTGGTCGGTGCGGTCGAGGCCTCGCTGCTGATCCTCGCGGCCGGGATCGCCGACGCCGTCCACGGCGGGCTGTTCTTCACCCGGATCGCGGTGGTGGCGCTGGCGGCGATCGCCATGCTGCAGACCGTGCTGCACCTGCTGAGCATCGTCCTCTCCAGCAGGCTGCGATGAGCGCCCCGACCAACGCGGAGAGCTTCCGCCTCGGAGCCGTCATCATCACCATGGGCAACCGCCCCGAGGAACTGGCCGCCCTGATCGAATCGGTGCGCGCCCAGGAGGGCGCGGCGGTCGAGCTGGCCGTGGTGGGCCAGGGCGCCCAGCTGCCGCCGCTGCCGGAGGGCGTGCGCAGCGTCGAGCTGCCGGAGAACCTCGGCATCCCGGGCGGGCGCAACGTCGGCATCGAGCTGTTCGGCCGCGACGGCCGGGACGTGGACGCCGTCCTCTTCCTGGACGACGACGGGCACCTGCCGCGCACCGACTCGGCCCGCCTGTTGCGCGAGGCCTTCACCGCCGACCCGGAGCTGGGCATCGTGGCCTTCCGGATCGCGGACCCCGACACCGGCGTGACCCAGCGCCGGCACGTCCCCCGGCTGCGCGCCAGCGACCCGCTGCGCTCGTCCCGGGTGACCACCTTCCTGGGTGGCGCGACCGCCGTGCGCTGCGCGGTGTTCGAGCAGGCCGGGCAGCTGCCCGCGGAGTTCTTCTACGCCCACGAGGAGACCGACCTCGCGTGGCGCGCGGCGGACGCCGGCTGGGCCATCGACTACCGCGCGGACGTGGTGCTGCACCACCCGACGACCTCGCCCGCCCGGCACGCCACCTACTTCCACAACATTGCCCGTAACAGGGTTTGGCTCGCCAGACGGAACCTTCCGGCCCTGTTGGTGCCTCTCTATCTGGGAACCTGGTTCCTGCTGACCCTGGCCCGCCGCCCCTCCTCGGAGGCGCTGAAGGCCTGGTGGGGCGGGTTCCGGGCGGGCTGGCGCGAACCCTGCGGTCCGCGGCGGCCCATGCGATGGCGTACCGTTTGGCGATTGACCAGGCTGGGCCGGCCACCGGTCATCTGATCGAATGATCGATCGCTGCGGCCGGTGACCACACACCGGCCGGACTCTCCCCGTGATCCAGTGGATCCCCATCGGCGCAAGGCCGGCGGACCCCCGTCGACCGGCCGCCCCGACCGATCCCGCGTGAAGGACGAATGTGTCGACAGTGAGTGAACCCGTCAGCCTCTCATCCCCCAGGGGGGTGGACGCGGGCCTGACCCCCAAGCAGCTTGCGGACAAGTACGGCCTGGCCGTGAGCGGCAGGCGGCCCGGCCTGATCTCCTACACCAAGCAGCTCTGGGCCCGGCGCCACTTCATCTGGGCCTTCGCCACCGCCCGCCTGGTGGCCCAGTACACCGACGCCAAGCTCGGCCAGCTGTGGCAGGTCGTGACGCCGCTGCTGAACTGCGCGGTGTTCTACCTGGTCTTCGGTGTGATCCTGAAGAGCAAGGACAACTTCCCGCCGGACACCTACATCGCCTGGCTCTGCATCGGCGTCTTCGTCTTCCAGTTCACCCAGAACGCGGTGCAGTCCGGCACCCGGGCGATCGCCGACAACCTCGGGCTGATCCGCGCGCTGCACTTCCCCCGGGCCTCGCTGCCGATCGCGTTCACCGTGATCCAGCTCCAGCAGCTGCTGATCTCGATGGTGGTGCTGGTCGGCACCGTGCTGGTCAGCGGCATCAAGCCGGGCCGGACCTGGCTGCTGATCATCCCGGCCCTGGTGCTGCAGATGATGTTCAACACGGGCATCGCCCTGGTCATGGCGCGGCTCGGCTCCAAGACCAGTGACATCTCCCAGCTGATCCCCTTCGTGATGCGGGCCTGGATGTTCCTGTCCGGCGTGATGTTCAGCATCCAGGACAAGATCCACGAGTGGCCCAAGTACATCCAGACGCTGATGGCCCTCAACCCGGCCTCGGTCTACATGGACCTGCTGCGGCACGCCTTCGCGCCGATCATCTACAACAAGCACCAGCCCCAGCACCAGGAACTCCCGCTCCACCAGTGGACCTACGGCATCGGGTGGGCGGTCGTGATGTTCGTGATCGGATACGTCTTCTTCTGGAAGGCCGAGGAGGAGTACGGCCGTGGCTGACGTCGAACTGAGCAAGCTGGACACCATCCGGGACGCGGACGTCGCCCGCGAGCCCACCGTCGTCGTCGACGACGTGCACATCGTCTACCGGGTGCACGGCGCCGGCTCCGGCAAGGGCAGCGCCACCTCGGCGCTGAGCCGCATCATCAGCCGCAAGCGCTCCGCGGGCGTGCGCGAGGTGCACGCCGTGCGCGGCGTCAGCTTCACCGCCTACAAGGGCGAGGCGATCGGCCTGATCGGCTCCAACGGCTCCGGCAAGTCGACCATGCTGGCCGCGATCGCGGGCCTGCTGCCGACCGAGAAGGGCGGCATCTACACCAACGGCCAGCCCTCGCTGCTGGGCGTGAACGCGGCGCTGATGAACGAGCTCACCGGTGAGCGCAACGTCATCCTCGGCTGCCTGGCGATGGGCATGGCGCCGGCCGACGTGCGCAGCCGCTACCAGGACATCGTCGAGTTCTCCGGCATCAACGAGAAGGGCGACTTCATCTCGCTGCCGATGCGCACGTACTCCTCCGGCATGGGCGCCCGCCTGCGCTTCGCCATCGCCGCCGCGAAGACCCACGACGTGCTGCTGATCGACGAGGCGCTGGCCACCGGCGACCAGGCGTTCCAGCAGCGCAGCAAGAAGCGGATCGACGAACTGCGCAAGTCCGCCGGTACGGTCTTCCTGGTCAGCCACGACAACAGCTCGATCCGCGAGGTCTGCGAGCGGACGATCTGGATCGAGGCCGGCGAGCTGATCATGGACGGCCCGACCGAAGAGGTCGTCGGCCGCTACGAGCGCGGCGAGCGCCCGTAACCGCAGGCCGTCCAGGGGGCCGGTTCCGGGGTTTCCGGGGCCGGCCCCCTGTTCGTGCGCCCCGCCGGTACCCCGGGTGGCCCGCCGCCGCGGGGGTGAGCGCCCCCGTGCGCCGGGCGGGGCGCTCTTCTCCGGCGCGCCCCGTGGTGTCAGGCTGTATGCGCGGGGGCGGTGTGCCGGAGGTGGCGCCCCCGCTCGGACGCGTGTCCGAGTCGGGCCGGTGATGCCCAGCGGTGTAGAACGGGGGAGTGACAGCAGTGTCGGCTTCGGCCCAGCCCAGAGATACGTCGGTGAACCGCTCCGCGGGGGAGACCCTGGACAAGGCGGGCGCGGAGAACTTCCCGGTCGCCCCGTTCTTCCTGCCCGCGGCCTGGCGCGACGACCTGATGGCCGTCTACGGCTACGCCCGGCTGGTCGACGACGCCGGCGACGGCGACCTGGCCGATCCGGCCGCCACCGCCGCCCTGCTCGGGGTCGAGGCAACGCCTCCCGCCACCCCTTCGGCCCAGTCCGGCCCGCCGACTCCGCAGGAGGTCGCCTTCCGCCTCGCACTGCTGGACGGACTGGAGCGCGATCTCGACCGGGTCTTCGAGGCGGCGCTCCACCCGGGAGCCTCCGAGGGCCCCCGCCACCCGCTGCTGCGCAGCCTCGTGCCGCTGGTCGACCGGCACGGGCTCACCCCGGAGCCGTTCCGCCGCCTGATCGAGGCCAACCGGGTGGACCAGACCACCACCCGCTACGCCGGCTACGACGACCTGATCGGCTACTGCACCCTCTCCGCCGACCCGGTCGGCCGCCTGGTGCTGGCCATCGCCGGCGTCTCCACCCCCGAGCGGATCGAGCTGTCCGACGCGATCTGCAGCGCTCTCCAGGTGGTCGAACACCTTCAGGACGTCGCCGAGGACCTCGCCCACGGGCGGATCTACCTCCCCGCCGAGGACCTCGCCCGGTTCGGCGTCACCGAGGCGGACCTCGCCGCTCCCACCGCCGGCGGCCCGGTGCGCGAGCTGATCGCCTTCGAGGTGCAGCGGGCCCGCACCCTGCTCGACCGCGGCGCGCCATTGGTAGGTACGGTTCGGGGGAGGCTTCGACTGCTCCTGGCGGGATTCACCGCCGGCGGGTACGCGGCCCTGGCGGCCATCGAGGACGCCGGGTACGACGTGCTCGCGCAGCAGGCGAAGCCTGACAAGCGCCGCCTCGCAGCGAAGGCGGCGGCCATCTTCGCGAAGGGAAGGTGAACGCCCGAGTGGCGGCATCACCACTGGCGTCGGCCCAGGTCATGGCGGCGTACCGGTACTGCGAGGCAGTCACCGGACTTCAGGCACGCAACTTCAGCTACGGCATCCGGTTGCTGCCCGAACCCAAGCGGCTGGCCATGTCGGCCCTGTACGCCCTGGCCCGCCGGGTCGACGACATCGGCGACGGGGACCTCCCGTCCGACCGCAAGGCCGAGGCGCTGGTGCGCACCCGGGAACTGGTGGACGAGGTCCGCGCCGGGGCGGTCGCCGAGGACGACACCGACCCGATCAAGGTCGCCCTGGCCGACGCGGCCCGGCGCTTCCCGATCCCGCTCGGCGGCTTCGACGAACTGATCGACGGCGTCGAGATGGACCTCAAGGGCGCCGAGTACCAGACCTACGAGGAACTGAAGGTCTACTGCCGCTGCGTGGCCGGTTCGGTCGGCCGGCTCTCGCTCGGCGTGTACGGCTGCGACGACCCCGAGCGCGGCGCGGGCTACGCGGACACCCTGGGCCTGGCCCTGCAGCTCACCAACATCCTGCGCGACCTGCGCGAGGACGCCCTGAACGGCCGCACCTACCTGCCCGCCGAGGACCTGGCCCGGTTCGGCTGCGAGCAGGGCTTCGCGCTGCCCAGGCCGCCGGTCGGCGCCGACTTCACCGGCCTGGTGGCCTTCGAGGCCGCCCGCGCCCAGGCCGCCTTCGAGGAGGGCCTGCGGCTGCTGCCGATGCTCGACCGCCGCAGCCGGGCCTGCACCGCCGCGATGGCGGGGATCTACCACCGGCTGCTCGGCCGGATCGCCGCCGACCCCGAGTCCGTACTGCGCGGCCGGGTCTCGCTGCCGGGCTGGGAGAAGGCGTACGTCGCGCTTTCCGGGCTCGCCGGGGGGCGTTCTTGATTCTCACCGCAGTTCTGTCACGCTGTGTCAGCGGGGAATCACAAGCGGGCAGGGCAGTGTTGACCACGACCGGGCCGGTCACGAGCGTGCCGGCCGGAGCGACCGCCGCAGGGCGGTCCAGCAATCGCGAGGGGGAGGGCCGATGACCGGGCGAGCCGATGCCGCGCGCCCGGCCGCCGTGGTGGTCGGCGGCGGCCTGGCCGGGATCACCGCCGCGCTGCGGCTGGCCGAGGCCGACCACCGGGTCACGCTGGTCGAGGGGCGGCCCAGGCTCGGCGGGCTGGCGTTCTCCTTCCAGCGCGGCGAGCTGACCGTCGACAACGGCCAGCACGTGTACCTGCGCTGCTGCACCGCCTACCGCGGCCTGCTGGAGCGGCTCGGCGCCGCCCGGCTGGTCCACCTGCAGGACCGGCTGGACGTCCCGGTGCTCTCCGTCTCCGGGCCGGACGCGGCCCCGGTGCGTACCCTCGGGCGGCTGCGCCGGGCGGGCCTGCCCGTCCCGCTGCACCTGGCCGGCAGCCTCGCCCGCTACCCGCACCTCGGGCCGGCCGACCGCGCCCGGGTGGTCCGCGGCGCGCTGGCGCTCCAGGGCCTGGACCTCGCCGACCCGGCACTGGACGAGATCTCCTTCGGCGAGTGGCTGCGCCGCAACGGGCAGAACGCGAACACCCTCGCCGCGCTCTGGGACCTGGTCGGCGTCGCCACCCTGAACGCCCGGGCCGACCAGGTGTCGCTGGCGCTGGCGGCGATGGTCTTCAAGACCGGCCTGCTCTCCGACCCGGGCGCCTCCGACATCGGCACGGCCGCCGTCCCGCTCGGCGTGATCCACCACGACCGGGCGCTCGCCGAGCTGGAACGCGCCGGCGTGAAGGTGCTGCTGCGCGCCCGCGTCGCGGAGCTCAAGCCGGCGGTGCCCCAGCACGCCGTCCATCTGGAAGGCGACGCGGAGCCGCTCGCCGCCGAGACCGTCGTGCTGGCCGGCGCCCAGGACAGCGCGGCCGCCCTGCTGCCCCCGAACGCCCTCCCCGGCCAGGACCGGCTGGCCGACTTCGGCACCGCGCCGATCCTCAACGTGCACGTGGTCTACGACCGCAAGGTGCTGCGGCGGCCGTTCTTCGCCGCCCTCGGCTCCCCGGTGCAGTGGGTCTTCGACCGCACCGCGCACTCCGGCCTGGCCGGCACCGGGCTCGGCCGGGCCCACCCCGGCGCCCAGTACCTGGCGCTCTCGCAGTCCGCCGTCCAGGACGAGATCGACCTGCCGGTCGCCGAGCTGCGCCGCCGGTACCTGCCGGAGCTGGCGCGGCTGCTCCCGGCCGCCGCCGGGGCCGAGGTGCTGGACTTCTTCGTCACCCGTGAGCGCACCGCCACCTTCGACCCGGCGCCCGGCAGCGCGCTGCTGCGCCCGTCGGCCCGCACGGACGTCCCCGGCCTGTTGCTGGCCGGCGCGTGGACGGCCACCGGCTGGCCCGCGACCATGGAGGGGGCCGTGCGCAGCGGCCACGCCGCGGCCGACGCGGCGCTCGCCGCGGCCGGCGGCCGGCTCCCGGTGGACCGGGGCGACGGGAGGTGGCCCCGGTGACGGCGGGCGCCGCCGGGGACCCCGCCAGAGCCGGCGGGCCTCCCGTCGACCGCACCGCCGGGAACGACACCGGCCGCACCGGCGGCACTGACAGCGGTGACACCGGCACCAGCCGCACCGACCCGAGCCGCACCGACACCGGCCACATCGACACCAGCCGCACCGACAGCGCAAGCACCCGGCAGCCCCGGGCGGTCCGGCACCACGAGGGAGAGGGAACGCACGTGGAGTCACGCACCGGCATCGCCGTCGGAGGCACGGCGCACGCCGAACCGGTCTCGGTGCCGGAGCTGCTGGCCCGCAGCCGCACGCTCTGCACCCCGCCGCTACGGTCCGCCGTCGCCCGTTTGGCCGCACCGATGGACACCGTCGCCGCGTACCACTTCGGCTGGATCGACCGGGACGGCACCCCGTCCAAGGGCGACGGCGGCAAGGCCGTGCGCCCCGCCCTGGCCCTGCTCTCCGCCCGGGCCACCGGCGCCGCCGCCGAGGTCGGCGTGCCGGGCGGGGTCGCGGTTGAACTGGTGCACAACTTCTCCCTGCTCCATGATGATCTGATGGACGGTGACGAGACCCGGCGGCACCGGGCCACCGCCTGGACGGTCTTCGGTCCGGCTCAGGCGATCCTGGTCGGCGACGCCCTGGCGACGCTCGGCACGGAGGTGCTGCTCGACGCCGCGGTGCCCGGCGGTACGAGCCCCACCGACGCCGCGCGGGCCGTCCGGCTGCTCACCACGGCGACCCGCCGACTGATCGACGGCCAGGCCATGGACGTCGCCTTCGAACAGCGCGACAGCGTCACCGTCGCCGAGTGCCTGGAGATGGAGGGCGGCAAGACCGCGGCGCTGCTGGCGGCCGCCTCGGCGATCGGCGCCGTCCTGGCCGGGGCCGACGACAAGGTCTCCGAACCGCTCGAGCGCTACGGCCACCACCTGGGCCTGGCCTTCCAGGCAGTGGACGACCTGCTCGGCATCTGGGGCGCCACCGAGGTCACCGGCAAGCCGCACTGGGGCGATCTGCGCCAGCGCAAGAAGTCCCTGCCGGTCGCCGCCGCGTTGGCCGAGGGCGGCGCGGCCTCGCGCCGGCTCGCCGAGCAGCTGGCCGACCCGAAGGGCCGCGGCGAGGAGGGCGAGCCCGAGCTCGCCGCCCGGGCCGCGCTGATCGAGGAGGCCGGCGGCCGCGCCTGGACCCAGGAGGAAGCCCGCCGCCAGCACACGACTGCCCTCGCCGCCCTGGACGAGGTGCCCATGTCCGACGAGGTGCGCGAGCACTTCGTCGCACTCGCCGAATTCGTGGTGGTACGAGAGAGGTGACGTTACGTTGACAGCAACCGCGGACGGCCGGCTCGACCCTGAGTACGATTCCGAGCCGGTCGCGGTGGGCGACCGCCCCCCGACCCTGCTGGGCGCCGGGCGGTGGCAGCCCGAAGACACCGACCAGCTCCGGCCGGCCGGTGAGGCGGACCTCGGAGCGGCCGACGCGCAGGAGGCCCTGGCCCGTGCCACCACCCACCTGCTCTCGCTGCAGAGCTCCGAGGGCTGGTGGAAGGGCGACCTGGAGACCAACGTCACGATGGACGCCGAGGACTTACTGCTGCGGCAGTTCCTCGGGATCCGGACCGAGGACCAGACCAAGGCCACCGCCGAGTGGATCCGGTCCCAGCAACGGGAGGACGGCACCTGGGCCACCTTCCACGGCGGGCCGGCCGAACTGTCCACCACCGTCGAGGCGTACGTCGCCCTCAAACTCGCCGGCGACGACCCCGAGGCCCCGCACATGGTGGCCGCCGCGCGGTACGTCCGCTCCGCCGGGGGCATCGCGGCCGCCCGGGTCTTCACCCGGATCTGGCTCGCGCTCTTCGGCTGGTGGCCGTGGGAACGGCTCCCCGAGATGCCGCCCGAGATCATCTTCCTGCCCAAGTGGCTGCCGCTGAACATCTACGCCTTCGGCTGCTGGGCCCGCCAGACCATCGTCCCGCTGACCGTCGTCTCGGCCCACCGCCCCGTCCGTCCGGCGCCCTTCCCGCTCACCGAGCTGCACACCGACCCGGACCACCCCTACCCCGACCGGCCGCTCGCCCCCGCCACCAGCTGGGACGGCCTCTTCGAGCGCCTCGACAAGGTCCTGCACGCCTACCACCACCGCGCCCTGCGCCCGTTGCGCCGGCTCGCCGTCTCGCAGGCCTGCCGCTGGATCGTCGAACGGCAGGAGGCCGACGGCTGCTGGGGCGGCATCCAGCCGCCGGCCGTGTACTCGCTGATCGCCCTGCACCTGGAGGGCTACGAGCTGGAGCACCCGGTGATGAAGGCCGGACTCTCCTCCTTCGACCGCTTCACCGTGCACACCGAGGACGGCCGCCGCTGGCTGGAGGCCTGCCAGTCCCCGGTCTGGGACACCTGCCTGGCCACCATCGCGCTGGTCGACGCCGGGCTGCCGGCCGACCACCCGGCGCTGGTCTCGGCCGTCGACTGGATGCTCGGCGAGGAGATCCGCAAGGACGGCGACTGGTCCGTCCAGCGGCCCTCGCTGGCCCCCGGCGGCTGGGCCTTCGAGTTCGAGAACGACACCTACCCCGACATCGACGACACCGCCGAGGTGGTGCTCGCGCTGGGCCGGGTCGACCACCCCGACCCGGCCAAGGTCGATGCGGCGATGGACCGCGGCGTGCTCTGGAACCTCGGCATGCAGTCCAAGAACGGGGCCTGGGGCGCCTTCGACGTCGACAACACCAG
Organism: Kitasatospora sp. NPDC091276; assembly: GCF_040684355.1. NCBI lineage: Bacteria > Bacillati > Actinomycetota > Actinomycetes > Kitasatosporales > Streptomycetaceae > Kitasatospora > Kitasatospora sp. NPDC091276. Next base: position 424,866 of record NZ_JBFBFU010000001.1, read on the forward strand.
CACGCTGCCCAACAAGCTGCCGTTCTGCGACTTCGGCGAGGTGGTCGACCCGCCGTCCGCCGACGTCACCGCCCACGTGGTGGAGATGCTCGCCGAGACCGGCCGGGCCCGCGACCGGCGCACCCGGCGCGGCGTCGAGTGGCTGCTGCACAACCAGGAGGCGGACGGCTCCTGGTTCGGCCGCTGGGGCACCAACTACATCTACGGCACCGGCTCGGTGCTGCCCGCCCTGGTCGCGGCCGGCGTCCCGGACGAGCACCCGGCGATCCGGCGGGCCGTCCGCTGGCTGGAGGACCGGCAGAACACCGACGGCGGCTGGGGCGAGGACATGCGCTCCTACGAGGACCCGGCCCGCTGGGCCGGGCGCGGCGACTCCACCGCCTCGCAGACCGCGTGGGCGCTGATGGCGCTGCTCGCGGCCGGGGAGGGCCCGGACGGCCGGGCCAACCCGGCGGTGGAACGCGGCGTGGACTGGCTGGTGCGCACCCAGCTGCCCGAGGGCACCTGGGACGAGCCGCAGTTCACCGGCACCGGCTTCCCGTGGGACTTCTCCATCAACTACCACCTGTACCGGTTGGTCTTCCCGGTCACCGCGCTCGGCCGCTACCTGCACGGCAGCCCCGCCTTCGGCGGCAGGAACGGCGACACCCCGGCGATCGGGGCGGCGCGGTGACCACCGCACCGCTGCTGGTGCTCTGCGCGCTGGGCCCGGAGGTCTGGGCGCTGCGCGGCGGCGACTGGCGCGGCGCGGCCGGCGGGCCGCCGGTGCTGGTGCGCACCGGCATGGGCCGGCGGCGGGCCGCGCTGACCGTCCGCCGGCTGCTCGGCTCCGCCCCCGGCGGCTACGGCGCGGTCGTGGTGGCCGGCTTCGGCGCCGCGGTCGGCCCGGGCGTGCTGCCGGGCGACATCGTGGTCGCCGACGGCGTGCGCGACGCGGAGGGGCACCTGTACCCCGTCGACTCCGGACCGGAGCTCGCCAGGGCCCTCAAGGAGCTCGGCCTGACCGCGCACGCCGGGGTGCACCACACCGCCGACCACGTCGTCCGCGGCCTCGAACGGCGGGCCCTGCACCTCCAGGGCGCGCTCGCCGTCGACATGGAGGCCGCCGCCGTGCTGGCCGCGCTGCGGGAACGGCGGCCGACGCTGCCCGCCGCCGTCCTGCGGGTGGTCGTGGACACCCCCGAGCGCGAACTTCTGCGGCTCGGAACCCTCCCGGCCGGGGTGCGTGCCTGGCGGACCCTGCGGGCGGCGGTACCCGCCCTGGTCGACTGGTACCGGCAGGAGTCCCGGCCCGGCCCCGCGGACCTGAACCACCCCACATCCTCGACGCTCCCCCAGGAGGCGAGCTAGCCATGGCCATGCCGTTGCGCCAGACCGTGCGGGTCGGCACCTACCTCATGCAGCAGAAGCTGCTCAAGCGCCGGGACAAGTTCCCGCTGATCGTCGAACTGGAGCCGCTGTTCGCCTGCAACCTCGCCTGTGAGGGCTGTGGCAAGATCCAGCACCCGGCGGGTGTGCTGAAGCAGCGGATGCCGGTGGCCCAGGCGGTCGGCGCGGTCCTGGAATCGGGTGCCCCGATGGTCTCGATCGCCGGCGGCGAGCCACTGATGCACCCGCAGATCGACGAGATCGTCCGCCAGCTCGTCGAGCGCCGCAAGTACGTCTTCCTCTGCACCAACGCGCTGCTGATGCGCAAGAAGATGGACAAGTTCAAGCCTTCGCCGTACTTCACCTTCGCCGTGCACATCGACGGCATGCGCGAGCGGCACGACGAGTCGGTGGCCAAGGAGGGCACCTTCGACGAGGCGGTGGCGGCGATCAAGGAGGCCAAGCGGCGCGGCTTCCGGGTCACCACCAACAGCACCTTCTTCAACACCGACACCCCGCAGACCATCATCGAGGTGCTGGACTTCCTCAACGACGAGCTCAAGGTCGACGAGATGATGATCTCCCCGGCCTACGCCTACGAGAAGGCCCCCGACCAGGAGCACTTCCTCGGCGTCGACCAGACCCGGGAGCTCTTCCGCAAGGCCTTCGCCGGCGGCAACCGGAGCCGCTGGCGGCTCAACCACAGCCCGCTCTTCCTGGACTTCCTGGAGGGCAAGGCCGACTTCGAGTGCACTCCCTGGGGCATCCCCAACTACTCGCTGTTCGGCTGGCAGCGGCCCTGCTACCTGATGGCCGACGGCTACGTGCCCACCTACCGCGAACTCGTCGAGAAGACCGACTGGAGCAAGTACGGCCGCGGCAAGGACCCGCGCTGCGCCAACTGCATGGCGCACTGCGGCTACGAGCCGACCGCCGTACTCGCCACCATGGGCTCGCTCAAGGAGTCGCTGCGCGCCATCACCGAGACCATCGGCGCCAACCGCGGCCACTGAGCCGGTCGTTCGACCGCGCCACCGCTCCCGAGGACACCCCGTCCGGCCCGGGCCCCGCGCCCGGGCCGGCCCCGCTCCCGCCGGGCGGCGGCACCACCGCACCACTCCGAGTCGTGAGGTGTACCCATGTCACTGCTCTCCAGCGTCACGTCCCCGGCCGAACTGCGAAAGCTTCCGGCGGTCGAACTCCCGCTGCTCGCCGACGAGATCCGTGCGTTCCTGATCGACGCCGTCACCCGCACCGGCGGACACCTCGGGCCCAACCTCGGCGTGGTCGAGCTGACCATCGCCCTGCACCGGGTCTTCGACTCCCCGTACGACCGGATCGTCTTCGACACCGGCCACCAGAGCTACGTCCACAAACTGCTCACCGGCCGCCAGGACTTCTCCCGGCTGCGGATGAAGGGCGGGCTCTCCGGCTACCCCTCGCGCGGCGAGTCCGAACACGACCTGGTCGAGAACTCGCACGCCTCCACCGCCCTGTCCTACGCCGACGGCCTCGCCAAGGCCGCCCGACTGCTCGGCCAGCACGACCGGCACACCGTCGCGGTGATCGGCGACGGCGCGCTCACCGGCGGGCTCGCCTGGGAGGCGCTCAACAACATCGCCGAGGCCCCCGACCGGCCGCTGGTCATCGTCGTCAACGACAACGAGCGCTCCTACGCCAGGACCATCGGCGGCCTCGCCAACCACCTGGCCACCCTGCGAACCACCCAGGGGTACGAACGCTTCCTCGCCCTCGGCAAGGGCGCGCTGCAGCGCACCCCGCTCGTCGGCCAGCCGATCTTCGACGCGCTGCACGGGGCCAAGAAGGGCTTCAAGGACGCCTTCGCGCCACAGGGCATGTTCGAGGACCTCGGGCTGAAGTACCTCGGGCCGATCGACGGCCACGACCTCGGCGCCGTCGAACAGGCGCTGCGCCAGGCGCGCAACTTCGGCGGCCCCGTCATCGTGCACTGCCTCACCGTCAAGGGGCGCGGCTACCGGCCCGCCGAACAGGACGAGGCCGACCGCTTCCACGCCGTCAACCCGATCGACCCGTACACCTGCCTGCCGATCTCGCCCAGCGGCGGAGTCTCCTGGACCTCGGTGTTCGGCGACGAGCTGGTCGCGCTCGGCGCCGAGCGGCCCGATCTGGTGGCGATCACCGCGGCCATGCTCCAACCGGTGGGCCTGGCCCGCTTCGCCAAGGCCTTCCCGGAACGCACCTTCGACGTCGGCATCGCCGAGCAGCACGCCGTCACCTCCGCCGCCGGCCTCGCCACCGGCGGCCTGCACCCGGTCGTCGCCGTCTACGCGACCTTCCTGAACCGGGCCTTCGACCAGGTCCTGATGGACGTCGCCCTGCACCGGCTCGGTGTCACCTTCGTCCTCGACCGCTCCGGGGTCACCGGCAGCGACGGCGCCTCGCACAACGGCATGTGGGACCTGTCGATCCTGCAAGTCGTCCCGGGCCTCAGGCTCGCCGCCCCGCGCGACGCCGACCAGCTGCGGGCCCAGCTGCGCGAGGCCGTCGAGGTCGCGGACGCCCCCACCGTGGTCCGCTTCCCCAAGGCCACCATCGGGCCCGCCGTGCCGGCCGTCGACCGGATCGGCGGGATGGACGTCCTGCTGCGCACCGGCCGGCCGTCGGAGATCCTCCTGGTCGCGGTCGGCACCACCGCCGCCGCCTGCCTGGACGCCGCCCGGCTGCTGCTCGCCGAGGGCTTCACCGCGACCGTCGTCGACCCCCGCTGGGTCAAACCGGTCGACCCGGCCCTGCCGGAACTGGCCGCCGCCCACCGGCTGGTCGTCACCGTCGAGGACAACGGCCGCACCGGTGGCGTCGGCGCCGCCGTCGCCCAGGCGCTGCGCGACGCCGACGTGGACGTGCCGGTGCGGGTGCTCGGCCTGCCGCAGGAGTTCCTCGGCCACGCCGCCCGCGGGGAGATCCTGGAGGAGACCGGCCTGACCGGCACCGGAGTCGCCGCGCAGACCGCCGTCTTCGCCAAGAACCTGCTACCGAACCGAGGAGCGAACCAGCGCCATGCCGGCTGACCCCGACCGCACCGCCGCCAGCTTCGACCTCGCCGCGCTGATCGCCGAACGCGGCGCCGAGCGGTACGAGCTGCACGGCCGCCACCTCAACCCGCAGCTGCCGCGCATGCTGCACACCATCGGGTTCGACAAGTACTACGAGCGTGCCAAGGGCCCGTACTTCTACGACGCCGAGGGCAACGAGTACCTCGACATGCTGGCCGGTTTCGGCATCTTCGCGCTGGGCCGCCACCACCCGGTCGTGCGGTCGGCGATCCAGCAGGTGATGGACCTCGACCTGCCGGACCTGGTCCGCTTCGACTGCTCGCCGCTGCCCGGGCTGCTCGCCGAGCGGTTGCTCTCGTACGCCCCCGGGCTGGACCGGGTGTTCTTCGGCAACAGCGGCACCGAGGCGGTGGAGACCGCGCTCAAGTTCGCCCGGTACGCCACCGGCCGCAGGCGCGTCCTGTACGCCGACCACGCCTTCCACGGGCTGACCACCGGCTCGCTCTCCGTCAACGGGGAGAGCGGTTTCCGCAAGGGCTTCGACCCGCTGCTGCCGGACACCGCCATCCCGCTCGGCGACCTCGGCGCGCTGGCCAAGGAGCTGAGGCGCGGCGACGTCGCGGCCCTGATCGTCGAGCCGATCCAGGGCAAGGGCGTCCTGGCGCCGCCGCCCGGCTGGCTGCGCGCCGCGCAGGCCCTGCTGCACGAGCACAGGGCGCTGCTGATCTGCGACGAGGTGCAGACCGGGATCGGCCGTACCGGCGAGTTCTTCGCCTACCGGCACGAGGAGGGCGTGCTGCCCGACCTGGTCTGCGCGGCCAAGGCGCTCTCCGGCGGCTACGTGCCGGTCGGGGCGACGCTCGGCAAGAGCTGGATCTTCGAGAAGGTGTACTCCTCGATGGACCGGGTGCTGGTGCACTCGGCCAGCTTCGGCGCCAACGCCCAGGCGATGGCGGCCGGACTGGCGACCCTGGAGGTGATGCGCGAGGAGAAGGTGGTGGAGAACGCGCGTCAGGTCGGCGACCAGTTGCGCGAGCGGCTGGCCGCGCTGGTCGACCGGTACGAGCTGCTCGCCGAGGTACGCGGCCGGGGGCTGATGATCGGCATCGAGTTCGGCCGGCCCAAGTCGCTCAAGCTGCGCACCGGCTGGACGGCCCTGCAAGCCGCGCGCAAGGGGCTGTTCGCCCAGATGGTGGTCGTCCCGCTGCTCCAGCGGCACCGGATCCTGACCCAGGTGTCCGGTGACCACCTGGAGGTGATCAAGCTGATCCCGCCGCTGATCATCACGGAGCGCGACGTCGACCGGTTCGTGGACGCCTTCACCGACATCATGGATGACGCTCACCGGGGGAGCGGGCTGATGTGGGACTTCGGGCGGACGCTGGTGAAGCAGGCGGTCGGCAGCCGTTGAGCCGGTTCCGAGCCGGTTCCGAGCCGGCTCTGGGTGGGTGCTCGGTGGCGGTGCGGAAGTGTTGCGGGAGTGCTCCGGGAGTGGGAAGTCGGCCGGGCCGACTTCCCACTCCGTGGGAGACACCGTGTCAGAGCTCGGTCCGGCGGCGCCGGATGACCACGATGAGATCGACGGTGGCGAACAGGGTGAGCAGACCGCAGGCGATGGCGAAGCCGGTCAGGGTCCCCCGGCTGGGGGCGCCGTTGGCGGGGGAGGCCGCCGCCCAGATCGCGAAGCCCGCCGTCGCTAGCGCGAACAGCGGCGTGAAGGTGAGCGACAGCAGGTAGCGGAGCTTGAGGTCGCTGCGGGCGGTGGCCGGTTCGGTGCCGCTGCGCCACGGCCGTCGCGGGGTGGTGGTGCGCATGGCCGTTCACCTCCGGGCCGCGCGGGTGGGGGCTACGATTCCAGCGTACGTCGGTGGGGGAGAGCGGGGGAGACGCGATGACGGGGTCGGACGCGGCGGCGGACGCCGAGGGCTACGCGGGGCTGCGGATCGAACGGGCCCGGGAGCTGGCCCGGCGGCACGGCTGGGCCTCGGTCCGGGTGCTGGAGCCGGGGGCGATGATGACCATGGACCACCGTGAGGGCCGGCTCAACCTCGCGGTGCGCGACGGCGTGGTCGAGCGCAGCTGGGAGGGGTAGGGCCGCCCTCCCGGTGGTCTTGGCGTGCGGGGCTCAGTGGCCCGGCCGCCGGGCCAACCGCTGCTCGGCGGCGACGACCAGCGGCTCCAGCAGCGGCAGCGAGAGCAGTACCAGCAGTCCGGCGGCCCAGCCGGCCAGCACGTCGGTGACCCAGTGGGTGCCCAGGTAGAGCGTGGTCAGGCCGATCGAGCAGGCGGTGGCGGCGGCGATCACCGCGCCGGTGCGCCGCCAGCGGACCGCGAGGTAGGCGAGCACGCCCCAGGTGACGACCGCGTTGGCGGTGTGACCGGACGGGAAGATGGTGCCGCCGGAGAACAGTTCGGGCGAGCCGACGTACTGGGCGTAGTGCGGGCCGAGCCGGCCGGTGACGATCTTGACCGCGCCGACCGTGACGTTGAGCAGCAGCAGCGCGACGGCCATCACCAGCAGCGGGCGCAGCCGCCCCAGCCTGTGCGCGCGCCAGCCGAGCCAGACGAAGGCGGCGATGGCGGACGGGCCGCGTTGCCCGGCGACCACCCAGGTGTCGAGCAGCGGTTCCAGGCTGGGCCAGTGGTCGTAGGGGCGGAACAGTCGGACCGACCAGTCGAGGTCGACCAGGGCGGTGTTGAGCAGGACACCGGCCAGGACCAGCAGGTAGGCGACGCAGGTCACGGCGAGCAGGGCGGCCTGTCGGCGGCTCATCGGCGGCCAGCCGGGCTCGCGGCGGTGGACTCGTTCGGGGCTCGGGCGCTCGCGGTGGGTGGTGGTGAGCTGCTCCGGCCCCTGGTTGGGATAGGGCGCGGGGGTACTCGGGGCTTGCACGGGGGTGACCTTACCCATCCGGCCGGGGCTATTCCGGAGGGATTTGTCATTTTCCCGTGAAATCGACAATTGGCGGGGAGAGGTCCGCCCGGGGAGTGATTTCCGCGATTCTCGGATCGAATGCCAGTGTGGTGTTCGAATGATTCTGCAAAAGCCCCGGTAAAGAAAACGGAGTGGGAGGCCGGTGCGGCCGGCTTCCCACTCCGTGGTAACCCTGTGTAGGTTCCGTGCTCAGTCGAGGGGGCCGCCCGCGACGTAGATCACCTGCCCGGAGACGAAGCCGGCGCCCTCGCTCGCGAGGAAGGAGATGGTGTGGGCGACGTCCTCAGGCAGACCGACCCGCTGGACCGGGATCTGGGAGGCCGCAGCCCGCTTGAAGTCTTCGAAGTCCATGCCGACCCGGGCGGCGGTGGCCGCGGTCATGTCGGTGGCGATGAAGCCGGGCGCCACGGCGTTGGCGGTGATGCCGAACTTGCCCAGCTCAATGGCCAAAGTCTTGGTGAAGCCCTGTAGACCGGCCTTGGCGGCCGAGTAGTTGGCCTGGCCGCGGTTGCCCTGGGCGGAGGAGGAAGACAGGTTGACGATGCGGCCGAAACCGGCGTCCACCATGTGCTTCTGCACTGCGCGGGTCATCAGGAAGGCCCCGCGCAGGTGGACGTTCATGACCGTGTCCCAGTCGGACTCGGACATCTTGAAGAGCAGGTTGTCGCGGAGCACGCCCGCGTTGTTGACCAGCACGACGGGGGCGCCGAGTTCGGCGGCCACCCGGTCGACGGCGGCCTGCACCTGGTCGGCGTCCGAGACGTCGGCGCCCACGGCCAGGGCCCGGCCGCCGGCCGCGGTGATCCGGTCGACGGTGTCCTTCCCGGCGGTCTCGTCCAGGTCGAGGACGGCCACGGCGTAGCCGTCGGCGGCCAGTTGCACGGCGGTGGCGGCGCCCAGGCCGCGGGCGGCGCCGGTGACGACGGCGACCCGGGGGGCGGTGCTCTGCTCGGTCATGCGCGCTCTCGTCTCTCTCGGGGTGGTCTCCGCGGGGAGCGCCCCGGGGAGGGTGGCCACACCCTACCCGCGAGTAGGGAGGGCGAACAGGGTCGGAGAGCCGCACGTGACGGTCGGTAAGGACCGACCGGTCGGCTTTCTACTGAGAACGGGTTACCGAGAGGGCGTGGCGGCCGCGTAAATATGCCAATGTTGCCGAACCTGCGTCTACTATCCGCCCCTGCCTGCCAGCAAGGGCCCGCCGTTTGTATAGTGTCCGCCAGCAGCCACCGGCTGCACGGCTGGAGCGCCCTCCCTCATAGCTGGACGCCCACTCGCCGTTACTGCCCCACCCGGGTGTCCCACACACACCGGGTGTGACATCGGGACGGATACATGGTGCTGGGGGAGATCCCGACGACCCGCGTGTCCGCGCGACTGCAACAGTCGCCCGGACACCTGATTCGCGTTGCACAGCAGGTTCACACCAGGCTGTGGTCCGAGCATGTCGGAGCCGATCTCACGGCTCCGCAGTTCGCCGTTCTGCTGGTCCTGGCCCTCGAACCGGGTGCCGACCAGCGGACGGTCGGCGAGCGAGCCTCGCTGGACAAGGCGACGATGGCGGAGATGGTCGCGCGGCTGGTCCGCCGCGGCTTGGTGCTGCGAAGGCGTGACCCGGCCGACGGCCGGCGAAAACTGCTCGCGCTCTCGCAGAGCGGTGCCCAGGCGGTGCGTGAGGCCACCGGTGGTGTGGTCCGCGTGCAGCGCACCCTGTTCGAGCCGCTGACGGCGGAGGAGCAGGTGGAGATCGTGCGGGTGATGGCCAAGATAGCCAGGCTGGAGCCCGCCGCGGTCGCCGTGTTCTCCGACGCGCGGCCGATACTGGACGCGCAGCGGGCGATCGGCTACCTGATCAGGGTGGGCCAGCAGGTGCACACCAAACTCTGGTCGGAGCACGTCGGTGCGGAGCTGACGGCTCCGCAGTACGCGGTGCTGGACGCGCTGGAACTGGAGCCGGGCGCCGACCAGCGTACGGTCGGTGAGCTGGCCTCGCTGGACAAGGCGACGATGGCCGAGATGGTCAGCCGGCTGGTGCGCCGCGGTCTGGTGCAGCGCCGGCGCGATCCCTCGGACGGGCGCCGCAACCTGCTGTCGCTCTCGCCGGCGGGCCAGGACCTGCTGCACCGTTCGACGGCCGGCGTGGCCGAGGTCCAGCGGCTGCTGCTCGCCCCGCTGGACGAGGGTGAGCACGGGCCCGCGCTGGCGCTCCTCGGCAAGGCGGCGCGGCTCTAGAGGGATCCTTTGAGCGCCAGCCAAAACGATTCGCCAACGTACGGAAGGCCCGGTGTGTTGAGGGCTTGAGGCGTTGGTGATTGAAGGAGTTGGCGGCTCAAGGCGTTGGTGGCCTGACCCGCCGGAGGCCGCTGCTCGTCGGCGTCGGCGGATCGTGGCACACCGAAGACCGCCCACCCCTGATCGGGGTGGGCGGTCGTTCGACATGACCGCTCGTCAGAGAAGTCGGACGGCGGGTGCCGTCAGTTCCAGTCGAACTCCTGCGGGTCCGGACCGATCCGCGTGCCGGTGGCGACACCGGCGATCGCGGCGAGGTCCTCGGCGTCCAGCTCGAAGCCGGCGACGTCCAGGTTCTCCCGGATGCGGGCGGGGGTGACCGACTTCGGGATCGCGATCACGCCGCTCTGCAGGTGCCAGCGGAGCACCACCTGGGCGACCGTGCGGCCGTGCTTCTCGGCGATCTTCGCCAGTGCCGGCTCGGCGAGCAGCTCCTTGCCCTGGCCCAGCGGGCTCCAGGCCTCGGTGGCGATGCCGTGCTGGGCGTGGAAGGCGCGCAGCTCGGTCTGCGGGAAGTACGGGTGCAGCTCGACCTGGTTCAGCACCGGGACGACCGAGGACTCGTCGAGCAGCCGGGTGAGCTGCTCGGGCCCGAAGTTGGAGACGCCGACCGACTTGACCCGGCCGTCCGCCTTCAGCTGCTCGAAGGCCTTCCAGACGTTCAGGTAGCTGCCGTGCTTCGGGCGCGGCCAGTGGATCAGGTAGAGGTCGACGTAGTCGAGGCCGAGCTTGGCCAGCGACGCGTCGAACTCGCGCAGGACGGCGTCGCGGCCCTGCTCGCCCGACCAGTCGCGGGTGCCCGAGTTCCACAGCTTGGTGGTGATGTAGAGGTCCTCGCGGGCCACGCCGCCGGCCAGGGCCTCGGTGATCGCCTGGCCGGTGCCGGCCTCGTTCTCGTAGATGGCCGCGGTGTCGATGGAGCGGTAGCCCGCCTCGATCGCGGTGCGGACGGCGGCCGTGGCCTCGTCGTCCGGGACCTGCCACACGCCGAATCCGAGCTGCGGGATCTGCGTGCCGTCGTTCAGCGTGACGTTGGGGATGTTGCTCACGGGAAGGGGTGCCCTCCTGGTCGTCCGTGTGATTCCAGAAGGGGGCAACTGGCACCCGGGCGGGATTGTTCCCGCCGTTCGGGGGAATCTTGCGGGGCCGGAGGCCCGCTGCGGTGGGGATCCAGGGGCCGGGCAGCGAAAAAACCTGTTGCGCGGATCACATCGGGGTTGGCAGGCTCGCGGCCATGACCTCCTGAGATCCGGGCCCTTCGTGCCCTTCCCGCCTCCGCCCGGCCGTCCCGTCAGGCGCCGCCCCGGACGCGCCGATGCCGCCGGGGCGAGGTGCCGCGCTGTCGCCCGCCGCCGTCCGGCTTCCGTCGTTCGCGCGAGCCGGGCCCGCCGTGCCGCGAGACCCGCGCCTCCGGCTCGTGACCTTCTCCCGGCGTGTCCGCTCACGCCTGTTCGCGCTCTCCAGCACCCTCCAGCACCGTCCCGCACCCTCCTGTATCGGAGCGTCATGCTGCTCACCCCCCTGCCGTTGGCCGACCCCGGCAGTCCCGATCTCTCCTCACCCCTGGCCTTCCTGCGCTGGCTCCAGCGCGGTCAGCGGCGCGGGCAGGTGCTCGCCACCTGCTGGGCGCTGCTGGAGATGGGCGGCCAGGCGGCGCTGCCGATACCGCTCGGGTGGGGCGTGCAGGCCGCCGTCGACGGTGAGGCCGCCGGGATCTGGCGGGCCGGCGCCCTCGCGGTGGCGCTCGCCGTGCTGTCCGCGCTCGGTGCCGTGCTGCTGCACCGCCAGGCGGTCTGGAACTGGATCCACGCGGCGTGCCACGTGCGGCAGCTGGTGGCCCGGCAGGCCTCGCACCTGGGCGCCGGGCTGTCCTGCCGGATCGCCACCGGGGAGGTCGTCGCGGTCGGCAGCGGGGACGTCGAGCGGATCGGCTGGTACGTCGAACTCGTCGCCCGGGTCCGGGCCGCGGTGATCGTCTGGCTGGCCGTCAGCTCGGCCGTGCTGATCGTCGAACCGGTGCTCGGGGTCGGGGTGCTGCTCGGTGTCCCGGTGCTGGCGGCCGCCGTCTGGCCGCTGATCGGGCCGTTCGAGCGGCGGTACGAGCAGCAGCGCACGCTCGGCGGCAAGGCCACCGAGCTGGCCGCCGACACCGTGGCGGGGCTGCGGGTGCTGCGCGGCATCGGCGGCGAGGAGCTGTTCCTCGACCGGTACCGGGCCGCCTCCCAGAAGGTCCGGGCCGCGGCCGTCCGATCGGCCCGGCTCTGGTCGCTGATGCAGGCCCAACAGGTCCTGTTGCCGGGCCTGTTCGTGATCGGGGTGACGTGGTACGGCGCCCGGCAGGCGGCCGCGGGCGAACTCGCCGTCGGCACCCTGATCGCCGTGTACGGCGCCACCGCCTTCCTCGCGGCGCCGCTGCGGATCCTGGGCGAGGCCGCACACGCCTGGAGCGTCGCCCGGGTCTCCGCCGGGCGCGCCGTCCGGGTGCTCTCGCTCAGCCGTACCAGCGGCGTGGCCGAGGCCTCGCTGAACAAGCCGGGGAACGCCGACCTGTTCGACCCGGCGACCGGGCTGACCGCGCGGGCCGGGGAGCTGACCGCGGTCGTCTGCGGGGACCCGGACTTCGCCGGGGCGCTCGCCGGGCGGCTCGGCGGGCACGTCCCGGCCGCCGGCGACGAGCCGGAGCAGCCCTCCGTCCGGCTCGGCGGGACGGAACTGGACGCGGTACCGCTGGCCGAGGCCAGGGCGGCGGTGCTGGTCCACGACAAGGAGCCGGTGCTGCTCTCCGGCACCCTGGCCGGGCTGTTCGACATCCCGTCCTCGGGGCGGGTCTCGGTGGCCGAGGCGCTGGCCGCCGCCCGGTCCGACGACGTGCTGGAGGCCCTGGTGGACGGCTCGCCGGAGTGCGAGGGCGACGCGATGCTCGCCCGGATCACCGAGCGCGGGCGCTCGCTGTCCGGCGGGCAGCGCCAGCGACTCGCCCTGGCCCGTGCGCTGCTGGCCGACCCGCCGGTCCTCGTCCTGGACGAGCCGACCAGCGCGGTGGACGCCCACACCGAGTCCAGGATCGCCACCGGACTGCGGGACACCCGGGCGGGGCGCACCACCGTGCTCTTCGCGACCAGCCCGCTGCTGCTCGACCAGGCGGACCGGGTGGTGCTGCTGCGTGACGGCCGGGCGGCCGTGGCCGGGCGGCACCGCGACCTGATGCGGACCGAGCCGGCCTACCGGGCCGTGGTCACCCGCGAAGAGCAGCCGGAACCGGTGGGGGAGCCGGTATGAGCGGCCGCGTGGGCACCCGCGCCGTCCGTCCCGCCCGACCCGCCGCACACCTGAGGAGCACGTCATGAAGCCCCCCGTCCATGAGGAGCAGGGGCCGGCCACCACCCTGCCGGTCGGCTCACCGGCCGCCGTGCGCGCCTACCTGCGCCTGCTCGCCCGGCGCCACCGCGGCGGGTTCTCCGCGGTGGTGGGGTTGCACTCGGTGGCCACCGTGGCCGGGCTGGTGGGCCCCTGGGTGCTCGGCAGCCTGGTCGAGTCGCTGGCCACCGGCACCGCCGAGGCCACCATCGCGGTCGCGGTCGGCTGGTACCTGCTGGCGCTGGTGGTCCAGTCCGCCTTCACCGGCTGGTCCCGGATGCGCGGTGCCGTCCTCGGCGAGCGGGTGCTGGCCGACCTACGCGAGGACTTCCTGGTCCGCTCGGTCGCGCTGCCCACCGGCGTGCTGGAGCGGGCCGGCACGGGGGACCTGGTCTCCCGGGGCACCACGGACATCGACCGGCTGGACAAGTCGGTGCGCGAGGCCGTGCCCGAACTCGCCGTCGCCATCGTGTCGTTGCTGCTGGTGATCGGCGCCCTGCTGGTCACCTCGCCGCTGCTCGCGCTCACCTCGCTGGTCGGCCTGCCGCTGCTGCTGGTCAGCTCCCGCTGGTACTTCAAGCGCGCGCCGCAGTCCTACCGCAACGAGTCGGCCGGGTACGCCGCGGTGAACACCGTGCTGGCCGAGACGGTGGACGCCGGGCGGACGGTGGAGACGCTGCGCCTGGGCGACCAGCGGATCGCCCTGACGGACCGCAAGCTGGGCGAGTGGCTCGCCTGGGAGCGCTACACCCTGTGGCTGCGCTCGGTCTGGTTCCCGACCATCGACGCGTTCTACTCCTCGGCGGTGCTGGCCACCCTGCTGCTCGGCGGGCTGTTCACCCTCAAGGGTTGGATCACCGTCGGCGAATTGACCACAGGAGTGCTGTACGCGCAGATGCTGACCGGTCCGGTCGACCTGATCCTGCGCTGGTACGACGAACTGCAGATCGGCCAGGCCTCGCTGGCCCGGCTGGTCGGCGTCCGCGAGGTGCCGGAGCACGAGGGCGACGAGTCCAGCCACCCGGACGGCCGCCGGGTCGAGGCCCGGGACGTCCGGTTCGGCTACCGGGAGGGCGCCGACGTCCTGCACGGCATCAGCCTGGACGTCGCGCCGGGCAGCCGGGTCGCGCTGGTCGGGCCGTCCGGGGCGGGCAAGTCCACGCTGGGGCGGCTGCTGGCCGGGATCTACGCCCCCGGGCGCGGCAGCGTGACGCTCGGCGGGGCGGCACTGGCGCGGATGCCGGCCGAGCGGGTGCGGGCGGAGGTCGCCCTGGTGAACCAGGAGCACCACGTCTTCGTCGGCACCCTGCGGGACAACCTGCGGCTGGCCGCGCCCGGGGCCGAGGACACCGAACTGCGCTCCGCGCTGGACGCGGTGGACGCCGGCGGCTGGATGGACGCGCTGCCGCACGGCCTCGACACCGAGGTCGGCTCCGGCGGCACCGTGCTGACTCCGCCGCAGGCCCAGCAGCTGGCGCTGGCCCGGCTGGTGCTGGCCGATCCGCACACCCTGGTGCTGGACGAGGCCACCTCGCTGCTGGACCCGCGCGCCGCCCGGCACCTGGAGCGCTCGCTGGCCCGGGTGCTGGAGGGCCGCACGGTCATCGCCATCGCCCACCGGCTGCACACCGCGCACGACGCCGACGTGATCGCGGTGGTCGAGGGCGGCCGGATCAGCGAGTACGGCAGCCACCCGGAGCTGGTCGCGGCCGGTGGCCCGTACGCGGCGCTCTGGCGCTCCTGGCGGGACGAGCGGTAGCGGGCCGGCGCCGTTGAACCCGTACGGCGCCGTTGACCCGTACGGCACTTCAAACCCGCACGGGGCCGGATTGCCCCGTGCGGGTTACTCCCTCACCCATCAGGGCGCGTAACCGGGCAAATCGGAGCCCCGGCCCGCAGACTGCTCCGGTGACCAAGATTTCGGACGGCTCGTCCGGCTCCAAACGCAGCGAGATCGCTGGGATCCCCACCCGGTACATCGGGATCGGCGTCATCGTCGTCCTCGCCGTGTGGTTCCTGTTCGCGAACCTCGACAAGGTGAAGATCCAGTTCTGGGTGTTCACCGTTACCGCGCCGCTCTGGATCGCACTGCTCGCCACGCTGCTGGCCGGCGGCGCGCTGGGCTGGCTGCTGAAGGGGCGTCGCGGCCGGTGACCAGCGCTCCCGGGCCGGCCCAGGCGGGGCCCTCGGCCTTCACGCCGCTGATCGAGGTGCGCGGCGTCAACAAGCACTTCGGGGACCTGCACGTCCT
This sequence comes from Kitasatospora sp. NPDC091276, assembly GCF_040684355.1. NCBI lineage: Bacteria > Bacillati > Actinomycetota > Actinomycetes > Kitasatosporales > Streptomycetaceae > Kitasatospora > Kitasatospora sp. NPDC091276. Next base: position 440,098 of record NZ_JBFBFU010000001.1, read on the forward strand.
CCAGGACATCGAGCTGACCGTGGGCCGCGGCGAGGTCGTCGTGGTCATCGGACCGTCCGGCTCCGGCAAGTCGACGCTCTGCCGGGCGATCAACCGCCTGGAGCCGATCGAGGACGGCACCATCCTGATCGACGGCGAGCCGCTGCCCGAGGAGGGCAAGGGGCTGGCCCGGCTGCGCGCCGAGGTCGGCATGGTGTTCCAGTCCTTCAACCTGTTCGCGCACAAGACCGTGCTGCAGAACGTCTCGCTCGCGCAGATCAAGGTCCGCGGCCGGCCCCGGGCGGAGGCGGACGCCAAGTCCCGCGCCCTGCTGGAGCGGGTCGGGCTGGAGGCGCACGCCGACAAGTACCCGGCCCAGCTCTCCGGTGGCCAGCAGCAGCGGGTGGCGATCGCCCGGGCGCTGGCGATGGACCCGAAGGCACTGCTGTTCGACGAGCCGACCTCGGCGCTCGACCCCGAGATGATCAACGAGGTGCTGGACGTCATGCGCCAGCTCGCGCACGAGGGCATGACGATGGTCGTGGTCACCCACGAGATGGGCTTCGCCCGGGCCTCCGCCAACCGGGTGGTCTTCATGGCCGACGGCCGGATCGTCGAGGACCGCGCCCCGGAGGACTTCTTCAGCGCTCCGGAGAGCGAGCGCGCCCGGGACTTCCTGTCCAAGATCCTGAAGCACTGAGGCGGCGCCGTGACGAGGAAGACCACGCCCGCCGCCCGGAGCCGGACGGTGCTCGCCGCCGTCCTGCTGCTCGCCGTGCTGGCCGCCGGCTGCGGCAAGCCCGGCACCCCGCCGCCCAAGGGCCCGCAGGCGAGCGCGCTGCCCAGCTACCAGGTGCGCGACGCCGCCTCCATCACCGGCTCGCCGACCCTGGACGCCGCCCGGAGCCGGGGCCACCTGGTGGTCGGCGCCAAGGAGGACCAGCCGTACCTGGGCGAGAAGAACCCGGCCACCGGCGTGTACTCCGGCTTCGACATCGAGATCGCCAAGATGGTCGGCGCCTACCTCGGCTTCCCGCCGGACCGGATCGAGTTCAAGACCATCGCCTCGGCCAACCGCGAGACCGCGCTGCAGAACGGCCAGGTGGACTTCTACGTCGGCACCTACACCATCAACGACAACCGGAAGAAGCTGGTCGGCTTCGCCGGGCCGTACTTCGTCGCGGGGCAGTCGCTGCTGGTGCGCAGGAACGACAACACCATCCACGGCCCGCAGGACCTGGACGGCAAGAAGGTCTGCTCGGCGGCCGGCTCGACCCCGTACCAGCGCATCCAGTCGCAGTACCCGAAGGCGAAGCTGATCGGCTACGACACCTACTCGGCCTGCGTGGACAACCTGATCACCGGCCAGGTCGACGCCGTCACCACGGACAACGCGATCCTGCTGGGCTACGCGGCCAAGGCGCCGGACGAGCTCAAGGTGGTCGGCCCGCTGTTCTCCCAGGAGCCGTACGGGATCGGCACCCCGAAGAACGACACCGTGCTGCGCCTGGCCCTGGACGACGCGCTGGCGCAGAACGAACAGAACGGCGACTGGAAGAAGGCCTACGACGCGACCCTGGGCCTGTCCGGGGAGCCGGCGCCGACACCGCCGCCGATCGACCGGTACTGAGAGGGCCGCGCCGTGAAAACGCTGACCGACAACTGGTCGACCTACTGGGACGGCTTCCTCGGCACGCTCTCGCTGTTCGCGGTGAGCGCCGTGCTGTCGCTGGTGCTGGGAGTGATGATCGCGGGTTTCCGGGTCTCGCCGGTCCGGCCGCTGCGGGTGTTCGGGACGGCGTGGGTGACGCTGCTGCGCAACACGCCGCTGACCCTGCTGTTCTTCATCGTGGTGCTGGGCCTGCCGCGCTTCAACATCACGCTGCCGTTCTTCGTCTTCGCGGTGGCCGCGCTCGGCTGCTACACCTCGGCCTTCGTCTGTGAGGCGATGCGCTCGGGCATCAACACCGTGCCGGCGGGGCAGGGGGAGGCGGCGCGCAGCCTGGGCATGAGCTTCGGGCAGACGATGAGCGTGGTGGTGCTGCCGCAGGCGTACCGGTCGGTGGTCGCGCCGATCGGCAGTGTGATGATCGCGCTGGCGAAGAACACGGCGATCGCCGGCTCGTTCAGCGTCACCGAGCTGCTCGGCACCTACCGGACGATCAACGAACTGGGCTACAGCATCATCTGGACCTTCGTCTGGATCGCCGTCGGCTACCTGATCATCACCCTGGCCGTCAGCGCCGTCTTCAACCTGCTGGAACGACGAGTGGCGGTGTCGCGATGACCGTTGGATCCTCGGCGCTGTACGACATCCCCGGTCCGAAGGCGCTCGCCCGCCACCGGCTGTACGGCGGGATCGCGCTGTTGCTGATCGCGGCGCTGATCGGCTGGATCGTCTACATGCTGTTCCACACCCACCAGTTCACGTACCAGAAGTGGATGCCCTTCGAGTACCGGGGCGTCCAGGACCTGCTGCTGAGCGGGCTCGGCAACACCCTCAAGGCCTTCGGCTGGACGGTGCTGTTCGCGCTGCCCTTCGGCGCGCTGTTCGCAGCCGGGCGGCTGTCCGACCACAAGGTGGTGCGGGTGCTCTCCACGGTGGTGGTGGAGTTCTTCCGGGCCATGCCGCTGCTGGTGATGATCTTCTTCGTCTTCGTCGCGCTCAAGGTGCAGCCGTTGTGGGCGCTGGTGGCCGGGCTGGTGCTGTACAACGGTTCGGTGCTGGCCGAGGTCTTCCGGGCCGGCGTGCTCGCGGTGCCCAAGGGCCAGCGCGAGGCGGCCTACGCGCTCGGCCTGCGCAAGACCCAGGTGATGACGTACGTGCTGGTGCCGCAGGCCAACCGGGCCATGCTGCCGGCCATCATCAGCCAACTGGTGGTCGCGCTCAAGGACACCTCGCTGGGCTTCCTGATCACCTACGAGGAGTTCCTGCACGCGGGCAAGCTGATCGCCACCAACCTCGACTACGACCTGCCGTTCATCCCGGTGGTGATCGTGATCGCGCCGATCTACATCGGCATGTGCCTGCTGCTCTCCTGGCTCGCCCGCTGGGTCGAGCGCCGCAGCCGGCGCAGCCCGAGCATGCGGGGCGGGGCGCCGGTGGTCAAGGCCGGGGTGGCGATGGGGCTGCCGCCGTCCGCGCAGCAGTGAGAGGCCTGGTTCGATCCTGAACCATAGGTGTGGGTGGGGATAGAGCGGGCATCTCCAATTTCCTCTTATGATTGCGGAGGTTCGACGACGACGACCGGGGGAGGGCCATGGAGCCGGTATTCGACTCGCGGCACATCAGGACGTTCCACGAGGTCGTCAGAGCGGGCTCCTACTCGGCCGCCGCCCGCGAGCTCGGCTACACCCAGCCCGCCATCACCCAGCAGATGAAGGCGCTCGAACGCACCGTCGGCGTCGCGCTGTTCACCCGGGCCGGGCGCGGACTGCGGCTCACGGAGGCGGGCGAGGCGCTCTCCCGGCACGCCGAACTGATCCTCGGCAGCCTCTCCGCCGCCCAGCAGCAGCTCGCCGCGCTCGCCCGGCTGCGGGCCGGGCGGGTGCGGGTCTGCGCCTTCCCCAGCGCCAACGCCACCCTGATACCCGAGGCGATGGCCCGGCTGCTCGCCGAACACCCCGGTGTGCGGGTCGAGCTGCTGGAAGCCGAACCGCCGGACTCCGTCCAGCGACTGCTGCGCGGGGAGTGCGACATCGCGCTGGCCTTCCGCTACCCCGGCGGCGCGACCGAGGTGCCCGACGGGCTGGACGAGATCCCGCTGATGGAGGACCTGCTCACCGTGCTGCTGCCGGTCGGACACCCGCTCGGCCGTCGGCACGCCGTTCGGCTCGCCGACCTCGACGGCGAGCGCTGGATCGCCGGGTGCCCGCGTTGCCGGGCCAACCTGCTGAACGTCTGCGCGGAGGAGGGCTTCGCGCCCGACATCGTGTTCTCCACGGACGACAACCTCGCGGTGCAGAGCCTGGTCGCCGCCGGGGTCGGGATCGCGCTGATGCCCGCGTTGGTGCTCTCCTTCATGTGCCACCGCAAGGTCACCGGGCGGGCCGTCGAACCGCACCTGCGCCGGCAGGTGAGCGCGTACGTGCTGCGCGAGCACCGGCGGATACCGGCCACCGGGCTGGTGCTGGACCACCTGCGGAGGGCGGCGGCGAGCCGGATCGGGTGCTGAGCCGTGGCTCCGGTGGGTGTTCACCGGGGCGATTCATAAGCTGAAGTTGGGGGGAAGCTTAAGAACCATCGTTGGACGTGATAGGTCGGTGCAGCCGAACCTGCTGGTATGACACCCCCAGCCACGGTCGGCAGCGACCGGCTCACCGAGCGGATGACCGCCCTGATCGGCGAGATCCGTGCCGTCGTGGACCGCGGACTGCCCCCGGAACTCACCGCCTACCTGGTCGGCGAACGCCTCGCCCCGCACCTGCGCGCCGACCCCGACGGGCCCGACGCGCTGCTCACCCCCGCCCAGCGCGAGGGCGACCCGACGCGCTACCGCCAGCACGTCCTGCACGCCGAGGAGGACGGCGGCTTCTCCGTCGTCGCCCTGGTCTGGCTGCCCGGCCAGCAGACCCCGATCCACGACCACGTCTCCTGGTGCGTGGCCGGCGTCCACCAGGGCCAGGAGAGCGAGACCCGCTACCGGCTGGTCTCCGACGGCCGCACCGCCCACCTCGTCGAGACCGAGCACGTCGCCGGCCCGGCCGGCACCGTCGCCGCCTTCGCCCCGCCCGGTGACATCCACCTGGTGCGCAACGCCTGCAACAGCACCGCCATCTCCATCCACGTCTACGGCGCGGACGTCTCGCGGCTCGGCACCAGCATCCGGCGCGTCTACCGGCTGCCCGCCGACCAGCAGCAGTGAGGGCGGCGTGGCACTGACCCTCCGGGAGCGCGCCACGCGCACCCGCTCACTGCCCCCGCTCGGCGGGGACGCCCCCGGCCTGCTGCTCGCGGCGGCCGGGGTGGCCGCCGCGATCGCCGTCCACGCGGCCGTGCCCGCCGTGCCCAAGCTGACCGCAGCCGTCGTGCTCGGCATGGCGGCGGCCCACCTGCCCGCGCTGCGCCCGGTGGTGCGCGGGGTGGCCCGGCCAGGGCTGTCCATGGCCGGCAAGCGGCTGATGCGGCTCGGGATCGTCCTGCTCGGGCTCAAGCTCAGCCTGGACGACGTGCTCGGCCTCGGCTGGGCCACCGTCGCCATGGTGCTCGCGGTAGTCGCGGCCACCTTCACCGGCACGCTCTGGCTCGGCCGGCGGCTCGGCCTGCCGGGCGACCAGCCGCTGCTGGTCGCCACCGGGTACTCCATCTGCGGAGCCTCGGCGATCGGCGCGGTCAGCCAGGCGGCCGGCAGCGAGGAGGAGGACGTCGCCGCCTCGGTGGCCCTGGTCACCCTGTGCGGGACGCTGGCCATCGCCGTGCTGCCGCTGCTCCAACAGCCGTTCGGGCTGGGCGACGTGGAGTTCGGGCGGTGGGTCGGCGCGAGCGTGCACGACGTCGGGCAGGTGGTCGCCACCGCGCAGACCGGCGGGGCGGGCGCGTTGCGGGAGGCCGTCCTGGTCAAGCTGATGCGGGTGGTGCTGCTGGCGCCGCTGGTCGCCGGGATGGCCGTCGCGGTGCGGCGCCGGGCGCGACGGGCCGGGGAGGCCGTCGTCGGGGCCGGCCAGGAGCCGGGGGAAGGCCCTGCGAAGAACCCGGGCACCGTCGGCAGCCGCCCGCCGATCGTCCCGCTGTTCGTGGCGGGGTTCCTCGCGATGATCGTGCTGCGGACCACCGGGGTGCTTCCGGAGAGGGCGCTCACCCTCGCCGGGGACGCCCAGGAACTGCTGCTGGCCGCCGCGCTGTTCGGTCTCGGCAGCGCCGTGCACCTGCCGACCATGGTCCGCACCGGCGGGCGGCTCGCCCTGCTCGGGCTCGGCTCCTGGGTGGTCGTCGCGGGCGTCTCCTACGCCGGGGTGCTGGTCACGACGTGACGGGCGCAGGGGCGGACTCGGCTATTGTCGGGCGGGTACTCGTCCGCCGGGACGCTCCTGCACCCGAGTCCGCTGAGGAAGCCGCATGTCCACCGCACTGCCCGAACGGGACGCTCACGAGGCCGTCGTCACGCTCGACCGGCGGGACGGCCCGTTCGGCGAGGTGGTACTGCGCCGGCGCGGTCGGCACTTCGAGATCATCGCCAACGGCTGCTTCCTGATGGACACCGCCGACGGCCGCTCCGAACGCCTGCTGATCCAGGCGGCGCTGGACGAACTGGACCGCACCGGCGCCCCCGCGGAGCCCTCGGTGCTGATCGGAGGCCTCGGCGTCGGCTTCTCGCTGGCGTACGCGGCGGCCGAGCCGCGCTGGGGGCGGATCGCCATCGTCGAGCGCGAGAGCGCCATCATCGACTGGCACCGGAGCGGGCCGCTCGGCGCCTTCTCCGGCGGCGCGCTGGAGGACCAGCGGGTCCAGGTCCTCCACACCGACCTGCTGGAGTACCTGGCGGCGGCCGACGGCGAGCGCTACGACGCGCTGTGCCTCGACATCGACAACGGCCCGGACTGGACCGTCACCGACTCCAACGCCGGGCTGTACGGCGCCGACGGGCTCGCAGTGCTCTGGCACCGGCTGCAGCCGGGCGGGGTGCTGGCGGTGTGGAGCGCGCAGCCCTCCGCGGACTTCGAGGAGGCACTGCGGGCGGCGGGCTTCTCCGACGTCGTCACGCACGAGATCCCGGTCAGCCGCGGCGTGCCGGACGTGGTCCACCTGGCCCGGCGCGCCGGCTGACGGCGTAGGGCCTCCCAACCTTCCTGTCGCGTCCGGGCGTTGTCCGCAGCGGCGGTCAACTACCGGCTTTCGGCGTCGCGTTGTCGCGGCCTCCTGTCGATCCTGCGGTTGGATCCTGGCGGAGGGGCAGTGGTCGGGGCTCAGCCGAACGGCCTGGTCTCCGGGCCCGAAGCCTCCGCCGCGTCGGTCTCCGTCGCTTCGTCCGGGGTGGACGGGAGGCTTTCCGGGGCGAAGGGGTTGAAGTCCGGCGGGGGCACCATGACCGGCGTGCCCTTCCGCGGGGCGTCCTGCGCGGGAGCAGCCTGCGCGGGAACGGCCGGCGGTGCGGAGGGCGGCGGCGGGACGGCCGGGCCCTGCGCCGCGAGCGTGGTGCCGAACGGGTCCGACTGGTCGGCCGTCACCGTGCCGAACGGGTCGGTGGCCGGGGCGGCGGCCGCCGGGGACGTGTCCGGGGTGGACGGGAGGCTTTCCGGGGCGAAGGGGTTGAAGTCCGGCGGGGGCACCATGACCGGCGTGCCCTTCCGCCTGGCCGGCGCCGACTGTGGCTCGGCGTCGGCCGGGGAGGCCTCCGTGACGGGCGCGAACGGGTTGAAGTCCTCGGGCGGGAGCTGCGCCGGCACCTTCTCCGGCTCCTTCTCGACGGGAGCGGGAGCGGGAGCGGGAGCAGGCGTGGCGGGTACGGGCGCGCGCACGGCGCCGGACACCTCCCCGTCCCAGCCGAACTGAACGCTCTTCAGCAGCTCCGCGAACGCCTGCGTGTACAGGTCCCAGTCCTCCGGCTGCGCCGTGGACAGCTGGACGCAGAGCACGGTGCCGCCGTCCGGCAGCGGGACGAAGGCCTCGACCGCCGAGGTGACCACCCAGCGCCGCTGCCCGTCGGCGGACAGCGGCCCCGGCACCGGGACGGTCCGTCCCTCGACCAGGACGGCGGCCGGCCCGGCCGGCAGCAGGACCGTCCACACCTCGGCGTGCCGCCGGACGGTGGCGAGCTCGGTGGCGAGCGCGGTGATCGGCAGCGGGTGTCGGGCGAGCGAGACGACCAGGGCGGCGTCGGAGGCCCGGCCGTCCACGTCCAGCGCGCAGACGCCGGCGTAGACCGTGCCGGCGTCGTGGACCAGGTCGGCGAGGGTGGCGGAGATGACCGCGAAGTCGCGGCGCCGCTCCGGACCGTCACCGCTGAACAGTTCCTCGGCGACCTCGGCCAGATGCCCGGTCAGTTCCTCGGCGGCCGCGGCGGTGGCCGGGTCGACGCCGTCCGCCCCGCCCGCCGGCGCGGGTACCGTACGGGAGCAGACCCCGGCCGGACCACCGGGGGAGGTCAGCGGGTGGAAGCCGGGCGGGACCACCAGCCGGACCTCGGCGCCCGCGCCGGTGGCCAGTTCGACCGGCTGGCGGGTCTGCTGCCCGGCGGCCAGCGCGGCCAGCGCCGGGGCGAACGGAGGGCGCAGCTTGGGGTCGGCGAATTCGCCGGTGACCGGCAGTTGGAACAGCGCGGCCGAGGTGGTGCCCCGGTCGGCGATCGCGCCGCGCACCGCCCCGCCGCCGTAGCGGGTGTGGAGGGCGGCGGTCACCCGGTCGGCGACCCGGGCGCCGGTACCGGGGCGGGCCGTGCCGGCGGTGAGCACCGTGCCGAGCCGGTCCACGGTCGCGTGCACCGGGCCGTTCGGGGCCAGTGGGAGGCCGAACAGCGCCTCGGAGGCGGGGTGTTCGGCCGGACGCAGGGCGCTGAGCGAGGCCGCCGGATGGCGGGAGGTGCGCTCGTCGAAGAGGGCGTCGGTGAGCGTGCCGAGGGTCGCGCAGACCTGCTCCGCCGCCGCGAAGGGATTGGCCTCCGCGCTGAACTGGACGTCCTGGGTCAACTGTTGAGCCCCCCGCTCTGCTGCGTCTGCGGTCCGCTGGTTCGGGTGGGTCCGCGCGCGCCGTGGCGGCGTGCCGTCGGATCCGTGCTCATTCCTATCAGAGCCCGCTGTCGGGACCGAACCGGCGGATCACCCGATGGGAGCCGCGGCCGTTTCGCCCGTGGCCTGCGGGGACGTTTCGCCGGACGGTGCGGTGGCGAGCGCGGTGACCGCCTCGGCGATCCCGGGGACGGCGAACAGTCCGGCGAGCTCCCGCACCAGGCGCCCGGTCGGGCCGTCAGGACGCTCGTCCGCGAAGAACGAGGCGAGTTCGGCGGCGAGCGCCGGCTCCCGGGCGGCGGTGAGGGTGAGGGAGGCGACGAACTCCTGCACCAGGTGCAGCTGCAGGTCCTCCAGCGGCACCGAGCGTTCGGCCAGCCACTCCAGCGAGGTGATCTCGGCGTTGGCGATCCAGGCCCGGACGGTCAGCCGCAGCCCGGGGCTCGGCGCGGGGATCGCCAGGTGGGAGAGGATCTGGTCGTGGGCGGCCCGCCGCACCTCGTCGATCACCGCCGAGGTGCCCGCGCTGGCCGCCACCGAGCCACCGCGCAGCAGCGCCGCGAAGCCGGGCCCGTGGCTCTGCACGAAGTCCAGGTAGCGGCCCATCACCCGGTACAGCCGCTCGGACAGCGGCCCGTCGGCGGCCTCCTCGAAGCGCGCCGAGAGCTCCCGCCCGGCCCGCCGCAGCGACTCCTCGTACAGCGCCTGCTTGCCGGGGAAGTAGTGGTACACCAGCGGCCGGGAGGCCCCCGCGGCGGCGGCGATGTCGTCGATCGACACCTCCTCCGGCGGGCGGCGGCTGAACAGCTCCAGCGCGACGGCGATCAGCTGTTCGCGCCGCTCGTCCACGCTGAGCCTGCGGCGCGGCCGCTCACCGGCAGCCGCCCGGGCCGGTGCCTGGCCCGGCGCCTGGCCCGCCGTCCGGGCCGGTGCCTGCTCCGGGGCGGGGGTCCGTGCAGCGCGGGCGGCCGTCGGCGACGGCGTACGGGAGGCCATGCGCGCCACCCTATCCGCCGTCCGGGGCGGGGCCTATGCGGCGTGGAGGTCCAGGTAACGGCGGTAGGCCTCGCGGCCGTCGGGGACGAAGTGGTCGCGGGCGAGGCGGTCGGCGAGCTCGGCGGGGGTGAGCCAGGCGTGCCAGGCGACCTCGGACTCCTGCGGCTGGACCGGGCCGTCCCACTCGGCCTCGTACACGTCGCTCCACCAGGAGAGCCCGTCCTGCCGGAAGAGGAACTTGAAGAGCGGACGCGGGCTGATCCCGTGCACGCCGAGCTCCTCCTCGGCCTCGCGGACGGCGGCCTCGGCGTACGTCTCGCCGGAGCCGACCACGCCGCCGACGAACATGTCGTACGCGCCGGGGGCGAACAGCTTGGTGTCGGTGCGGCGGTGGACGAAGATCCGCCCGGCCGGGTCGCGGACCAGGATGAAGACGCACCGGTGGGTGAGCCCCTGCCGGTACACCTCCCCGCGCAGCGCCGTCCCGATCACCCGGTCGTGCTCGTCGACGACGTCCAGCAGTTCTTCGGCAGGGTTGGTCATGACGGACAGGTTAGGGTTTCGGGGCCCGCTTCGAACGCTTTTCGAGTGCGATCCGAGCTCGATTCGCATGTGATGCGCAATGTGATTCGCGCGCGATTCGTGTGCGATCCGACGCGGGCGGGAACGCAGGAACCGGACAGGCTGAGGGCGGCGCGGTGGTGGAGATCTGGGGCGAGACGGCCGAGGGGTTCGAGCCCGTACGGGAGGCCTTCGCGCGGAACTTCCGCGAGTACGGAGAACTGGGCGCGGCCTTCGCGCTGTACGCGCGCGGCCGAAAGGTGGTCGACCTGTGGGGCGGTGACGCCCGGCCCGAGGTCGGCGGGCGGCCCGCGCCGGCGGTGCCCTGGACGGCGGACACCGCCCAGGTGCTGCGCTCGGTCACCAAGGGCCTGACCGCGGCCACCGCGCTGCTGCTGGCCGAGCGCGGCCTGCTCGACCTGGACGCCCCGGTGGCCTCCTGCTGGCCCGAGTTCGCGCAGGCCGGCAAGGGCGGGGTGCCGGTGCGCTGGCTGCTGTCGCACCAGGCCGGGGTGCCCGCGCTGGACGTGCCGCTGCGGCTGGAGGACGTGCTGACCTGGGAGCGCGCGGCGGCCGCGGTGGCCGCGCAGGCGCCCGCCTGGGAACCGGGCACCGCGCACGGCTACCACCCGTACACCTTCGGCTGGCTGGTCGGCGAGGTGGTGCGGCGGGTGAGCGGGCGCACGATCGGCCAGTACTTCGCCGAGGAGATCGCCCGGCCGCTCGGGCTGGACCTGTGGATCGGGCTGCCGGCCGGGGCCGCGCCGAGGGTCGGCCGGCTGGTCGACCTGCCCGCCCCGGAGGCGGCCCGGACCGGGCCGAGCGGGCTGCGACTGCGACCCAAGCAGTCCGTCCGGGACGCCTACCAGGACCCGGCCTCGCTGACCGCGCGGTCCTTCGCCTCGGTGCGCCCCGGGGTGGACCTCAACGACCCGGCGGTGCAGGCCGCCGAGATCCCCGGCGCGGGGGGCATCGGCACCGCCCGCTCACTGGCCCGGTTCTACGCGGCGCTGATCGGCGCCGCCGACCGCCCGGACGGCTCCGGCGCGCTGCTGCCGCCGTTGCTCGGGCCCGGGGTGCTGACCCGCGCGGCCGGGCCCGAGGTGAGCGGGCCGGACCGGGTGCTGATCGTCAACTCCACTTTCGGCCTGGGCTTCTGGCGGCACGGCCCGACCGCGCCGATGGCCTCCCCGGCGAGCTTCGGCCACCCCGGCCGGGGCGGTTCGCTGGGCTTCGCCGACCCGGAGCTCGGGCTGGGCTTCGGCTACGTCACCAACGGCATGCAGCCGGGTGTCACCGGCGACATCCGCTCGCGCAACCTGATCCGTGCGGTGCGGGGGTGCCTGGGGCTGTCCGGGTAGCGGCGGGCCCGGTCCCGAGCCGTCAGGCCTGGCCGGTCTCGAAGCGGGTGATCTTGGGGCCGGTGAGGGTGAAGCGCCAGGCGGTGCGCATCTCGCCCCAGGTGTCGTTGGTGAAGTTGGCGATCAGCGCGTGGCCGCCGTCCGATTCGGTCTGGACGTCCATCCGGCCGCGGACGGTGAAGATCTCCTTGTCGATCCACTGGGGCAGGTCGCGGTCGGAGCCGTCGTCGGACATGGTCGCGTCCGGGGTGAGGGTGGCCAGGAAGGCGTCGCGGTCGCCCGCGTTGACCGCGGCGACGAAGGCGCGCACGGTGGGGTCGGAGAGCTTGGCGGGGGAGATGGTCATCGGGACTCCCGGGGGTGAGGGACGGGGAGTCCTGTTTACGACGTTCGCCGGGTGTGTTCGGGCATGTCGGCGGCGCGTCGAGAAAATCGCGCATTCATGTGCTTAGATCCCGAAATGGGCGTTTTGCCCTACGGAGGGTTGCGCAGCGTGGACGTCCCAACGGGCGTTCGCGGTGCGGCCACGGGGAGTGGCGGCGGAGCGGGAGGCCGGGACCGGTCTCCCGCTCCGTGTTTCGTGAAGGCCGTGGCCTAGAAGAGGCCGACCGCGTCCGGGGAGTAGCTGACCAGCAGGTTCTTGGTCTGCTGGTAGTGCTCCAGCAGCGCCTTGTGGTTCTCCCGGCCGATGCCGGAGTTCTTGTAGCCGCCGAAGGCCGCGTGGGCGGGGTAGGCGTGGAAGCAGTTGGTCCACACCCGGCCGGCCTGGATGGCGCGCCCGGCGCGGTGGGCGGTGTTGAGGTCGCGGGTCCAGACGCCCGCGCCGAGCCCGTACTGGGTGTCGTTGGCGAGGCTGATCGCCTCGGCGAAGTCCTCGAAGCGGGTGACCGAGACGACCGGGCCGAAGATCTCCTCCTGGAAGACCCGCATGCTGTTGACGCCCTCGAACACCGTCGGCGTCACGTAGTACCCGCCGGCCAGGGCGCCGCCGAGGTCGGCCCGCTCGCCGCCGGCCAGCAGCTTGGCGCCCTCGGCCTGGCCGATCTCGAAGTAGGAGAGGACCTTCTTCAGCTGTTCGGCGCTGGCCTGCGCGCCGACCTGGGTCTCGGTGTCCAGCGGGTCGCCCTGGCGCATCGCGCGCACCCGCTCCAGGCCGTCGGCGAGCAGCCGCTCGTAGACCGAGGACTGGATCAGCGCCCGGCTGGGACAGGTGCACACCTCGCCCTGGTTGAGGGCGAACATCGCGAAGCCCTCGACCGCCTTGTCGTAGAAGGCGTCCGAGGCGTCGGCGACGTCCGCGAAGAACAGGTTGGGGCTCTTGCCGCCGAGTTCCAGCGAGACCGGGATCAGGTTGTCGCTGGCGTAGCGGGCGATCAGCCGGCCGGTGGTGGTCTCGCCGGTGAAGGCGATCTTGCGGATGCGGTTGCTGGAGGCCAGCGGGGCGCCGGCCTCCTCGCCGAAGCCGGTGACGATGTTGACCACACCGGGCGGCAGCAGGTCGGCGGTCAGCTCGGCCCACAGCAGCACCGAGGCCGGGGTCTGCTCGGCGGGCTTGAGCACCACCGCGTTGCCGGCCGCGAGCGCCGGGGCGAGCTTCCAGACCGCCATCAGGATCGGGAAGTTCCACGGGATGATCTGGCCGACCACGCCCAGCGGCTCGTGGAAGTGGTACGCCACGGTGTCCTCGTCCAGCTGGGACAGGCCGCCCTCCTGGGCGCGCAGCGCGCCCGCGAAGTAGCGCAGGTGGTCGACCGCGAGCGGGAGGTCGGCGGCCAGTGTCTCGCGCACCGGCTTGCCGTTCTCCCAGCTCTCCGCGACGGCCAGCCGCTCCAGGTTCGCCTCCATCCGGTCGGCGATCCGCAGCAGCACCTGGGCCCGCTCGGCGGGCGGGGTGCGCCCCCAGCCGGGGGCGGCGGCGTGGGCCGCGTCCAGCGCGGCCTCGATGTCCTCGGCGGTGCCGCGGGCGACTTCGGTGAACACCTCGCCGGTGACCGGGGTCGGGTCGCCGAAGTACTCGCCGCGCGCCGGCGGGGTCCAGTCGCCGCCGATCCAGTGCTCGTACCGGGAGCGGTAGGCGACGATGCTGCCGGGCGTGCCGGGGGGCTGGTAGACCGTCATGCTCTGGTGTCTCCTCGCGACGTCGGGCGCCGCCCGGACCGGGTGGCGGGGGCGGCGCGCCGGGCCGCGCCCGGCGCGGGGCGGCCCGGCGGGAGGGTGCGGACACGCAATTCGGGGCGGATGCCCGCCGGGGCGTCCGCCGTCGAGCACGATAGCCGCCCGGCGCGGGGCGCGGCTACGGTCCGTGCGCCCGGCCCGTACGGAGGGTGCACGTTCCGGCCGTCGCGCGGGGGCGCGCACCATGTCTCCGCGCTCCGGTCGGGACGGTGTCAGACCGCGTGGTAGCGGCCGGTGCGGGACTCCCAGTACAGGTAGCCGGCGAGCCAGGTGACCAGCCCGTCCGCGTACCGCTGGGCGATCGTCCGTTCGACCCGGGAGAGCCCCAACTCCCGGTAGACGTCCGGCAGTCGGCCGTGCAGGTCCCGGCAGCGCTCGACCATCAGCTGCGCCTCCTCCAGCACCACCGCGCAGGCCTCCTCGGCCGAGCAGCGGCGCTCGCGCTGGACGATCATCACCAGGTTGTTGACGTCGCCGCGCGGGGCCTCCAGCGGGAACGACCGGACGTCGTTGCTGAGCGAGGGGATGTCGGCGGCCAGCTGGCGCAGTTGACGCAGCACCGGGTGGTGCAGGACGGCGGCGGGGACCTCGAACTGGCCGAGGCGTTCGACCATGTCGAAGATGGTCTCCATCGCCGCGGTGCCTCGTCTGAGCACCAGGTAGCCGTCGCGGTCGGGTGGCCGGGTGGAGATGCGGCCGGCGGCCTCGGCGGGGTGACTGGCCAGGTACCACTCCCAGTTGTACGCGGCGCGGGCCTGCCATCGGGCGGGCATGCCGCGCACGCTGCGGTCCCAGAGGTCGGCGAAGGCGGTCTCGACCGGCGAGTCCTGGTCGGGGCGGGCGCCGTGCAGGACGGCGATCAGCCGCTCGCAGATGGGGGCGACCTCCGTCGGGCGGCGGCCGAGCGGGCCGTCGAACTGGTCGTCGAAGAGGAAGTAGAAGCCCATCAGGTCGGCGGCGAGGGAGAGTTCGTCCGGGCCGGTGTCGGGGTAGCCGAGGGCGGCGAGGTCGACCACCTCCCAGTGGGCGTACCCGGGGTGGTCGACGTCGGGGAGCAGCGGGTGGTGGACCAGCCAGTCACGGTGCAGTGCGGTGGCCTGCGGGCCGTGCGGGCTGCGGCGGTGCGGGAACGGAATCTGAAGTGAGGTGTCGTCAGACATCGGACTCCCGGTGCGGCGAAGGGTGGGGGCACTAGTGGTTCGAACGCTCGGTGTGGGGGGAGTTGACGCGGCGAGGCTTCCGGGGAGAGGGTGGTAGCGAAAGATCATCTTCGCCTCGCGGGCCGTAGGGTATCTGATGTAATGATCGGACGTTAGGGGTATAGGGCAATTGCCCTTGGCAAGGCGTCCGAACCCTCACCGTCCGCCCCAGCCTGCGCGAATGCCCCACAGCGAGTGCCACGCAGCGCTAACCTCGGCTCCACGGGCAGTGATGCGAGCAGCGACACGGGCTGTGACGCGAGTGGCGAGGCGGAGGCACGACGGTGACCGAGCAGGACAACGAACTTCGGACGGGATCAGGTTCCGGCCGGGACGGCGACAGCACCTCGCCGAGGGTCAGGCTGCGCGACCGCGACGCCGAACTGCGCTCCGTCGAAACGGCCGTCGACAAACTCTGCTGCGAATTCGCGGCCGGCGGCACCGAGATCGGCGAACTGCTCGCCTTCTCCGGCCGCCCCGGCATCGGCAAGACCAGCCTGCTGCACGAGGTCCGACGGGTCGCCAAACTCCGCGACCGCGCCACCGTGTTGTTCGCCCGCGGCGGCGAACGCCAGTTCAACGAGCCCTACCACGTGCTGCGCCAGCTCCTCCAACCCCTCCTCACCAGCCTGGAGCCCGACGAGTTCCGCCAGGTCATGGGCACCTGGGAGGAGGTCGTCGGACCGGCCATGGGCCTCAAGCGGCCCAAGGCCGGCGCCCGCCGCCTCGACCCCCAGGGCGTGCGCGACGGCCTCGACTACGTCCTCACCCAACTCGCGCCGCGCCGGGCCCCGCTGGTCATGATCGTCGACGACCTGCACTGGGGCGACCACGAGTCGCTCTCCTGGCTCACCCAGTTCGCCGTCCGCTCCCGCGAACTGCCCGTCCTGCTCGTCTTCGCCTTCCGCGAGGACGAGAGCGACTGGCCGACCGAGATCCAGCAGCACCGCAAGGCCGTCCTCGGCCTCGCCACCAGCAAGCACGAGCTCAACCGGCTCTCGCTGGTCTCCGTCACCGACATGATCCGCGCCGAGCTCGGCGACAAGGCCGAGGACGCCTTCTGCTACGAGTTCTGGAACGTCGTCAACGGCAACCCCTTCGAAGCCGTCGCCCTGCTCGACCAGGTCCGCGACCAGGACCTCGAACCGGTCGAGGAGAACTCCCAACAACTGCGCGAACTCGCCGTCGACGCCACCGGAATGACCCTCAAGAGCTGGATCGACCGGCTCGGCTCCGGCACCCTGCGCTTCGCCTGGGCCTGCGCGATGCTCGGCACCGACATCCGGGTCGACCTCGCCACCCGGATCTGCGCCCAGACCACCGAGGGCGCCCGCGAAGCCATCAAGCAGCTGCGCAAGCAGCGCGTGCTCACCCAGACCCCCAACGGCAACCTGGAGTTCGTCCACCCGCTGATCGGCAGCTCGATCTACAACACCATGCCGGAGGCCACCCGCACCGGCATGCACGGCGTCGCCGCCGCCGAGATCGAGAACGCCGGACTCGGCCTGCTCGCCGCCTCCCGCCACCTCGTCGAGACCTTCTCCGGCGAGGGCGACGACAAGACCGTCCGCAAACTGCGCCGGGCCGCCGTCGAACACCTGCTGATCGGCGCCCCCGAAGCCGCCCAGCGCTGCCTGCACCGAGCCCTCAACGAACCCCCGGCCGACGACATCCGCGCCGAGGTGCTGTACGAACTGGGCTGCTCCGCGCTGCTCACCGACCCCGTCGCCACCGTCAACCAGCTCAAGCTCGCCCTCGACCCCGACGAGGGGCCGCTGCGCCCCGAACTGCGGGTCGACGCCACCTTCCGGCTCTCCGAGGTGCTCGCACACAGCGGCGAACTGCGCCAGGCCGCGGTGGTCTGCCAGGACGAGGCCGAGCAGACCGCCGACCCGGCCGGCCGACTCCGGCTCCAGGCCGCCTCGTTCATGTGGCACGCCTTCCGCAAGTCCGAGGACGACGGGCCCGGCCGCTCCACCCGGCTCGGCCTCATGTGCGACGGCCTCAGCACCCGCGACGCCGCCGACCGGGCCGTCCTCGCGATGCGCGCCTGGGACCTCACCCTGCGCGGCGCCCCCTCCGCCGAGGCTCTGACCTACGCCGACTCGGTCCTCGACGCAGGCCGGCTGCCCAAGGGACTCGGCTGGACCAACAGCACCTGGGGCTTCGAACTGCCCTCCATGCTCGGCCTCACCTACACCTACAACGACCGCATCGCCCAGGCCGAGCGGCTGTTCGCGGACGCCATCATCCAGTTCGAGGTCGCCGGGTGGAGCAGTGCCCACCGGGGCTTCGCGTACTTCCTGATGGGCCTCGCCCGCTTCCGCCGCGGCCTGCTCGCCGAGGCCGAGGACTTCCTGCGCCGCGCGCTGCGACTGTCCGAGCGGATCGGCCCCAAGCTGCCGCTCGCCTGGGACGCCGTCGGCGTCCTGGTGGACACCCTGCTCGCCCGCGGCCGGACCGAGGAGGCCTGGGAACTCGCCGTCAAGTTCGGCTTCCACCCGCCGTACCACGCGACCGCGATGGTGCTGCCCGACGCGCCCTCGCTGTACGGCAAGCTGCTGATCGCCAAGAAGCGCTACGCCGGGGCGGCCGCCGCACTCACCGAGGCCGGCGCCCAACTGGAGGCCCGCGGCTGGCACAACACCGTTTGGGCGCCCTGGGCCGGCCACCTCGCCATCGCGATCGCGGCCGACGAGCCCGACCGGGCCCGCGAGTACGCCCACAAGGCCGTCCAGGACGCCCGCACCTTCGGCACCGCCTCGGCGATCGGCACCGCGCTGCGGCTGAACGCCCAGATCGAGGACGGCCAGCAGGCGGTCGAGCTGCTGGAGCAGGCCGTGATGCACCTCGGCCAGTCGCCGGCCGGGTACGAGCACGCCGTCGCGCTGGTCGACCTCGGCGCCGCGCTGCGCCGGGTCGGGCGGCTGGAGGACGCGCAGGAGTACCTGTACCAGGGCATCGAACTGGCCCAGCACTGCTCGGCCGAGGGGCTGGTCGACCAGGCGCGGCGGGAGCTGGCCAACTACGGCCTGCGGCCCAACCGGCTGGGGCTGCGCGACTTCCGGGAGACGCTCAGCCAGCCCGAGTGGGAGGTCGCCAACCTCGCGGTGCAGGGCGTGCCGCCGCAGCGCATCGCCGACGAGCTCGGCGTGCACCTCAGCCTGGTCAACCGTCGACTGGCCGCGGTCTACCGCAAGGCGGGCAGCGGGCCGGACGGCCTGGCCTCCGCCCTCGGGCTGCCGACGCAGCCGCGCGGGGCCACCCGGCCGGGGGCGGAGTCCGAGGAGGAGTAGCCGTGGCGGCCCGGGCGTGCGGGCGGCGGGCGCCCGGGCGGCGCGCGGAGGCACGGGAGCGCTCCCGGGGCGGTCGCCGTCGCTAGGCTGACGCAGACGTGGGGTCGCCGTGGCGACCCCCTGGACGGACCCGGAACCGGGGCGGTCACGGCACCCCGCGACCGCCAGTGAGGAGCAGGCCATGGCGAGCGAGGCCACCAGCGTGCGGCACGAACCCCTCGACCCCTCGGGCGCGGGCGCCGCGATCGAGCGCTGGACGCTCTCCGCCGGCCCGTACGAGGCGAGCGTGCTCACCCTCGGCGCCACCCTGCACACCCTCACCGGCCCGGACCGCGCCGGGCGCCCCGCCCAACTGCTGCTCTCCACCGACCAGCTGACGCAGATCCTCGGCCCGGCCCGGCACTACGGCACCGCGGTCGGCCGGTACGCCAACCGGATCGACGGCTCCAGGATCACCATCGACGGCGAGGAGCACCCGCTCGCCCCGACCGGTGGCGGCATCACCATCCACGGCGGGCCGGACGGCTTCGCGCAGCGGATCTGGGAGGCCGAGGGGATCGAGGGCGGGGTGCGGCTGCGGCTGCACAGCCCGGACGGCGACCAGGGCTTCCCCGGCGCGCTGGACGTCACCGTCTCCTACACCCTGGACCCGGCCGGCGAGCTGGTGATCGCCTACCGCGCCGTCACCAGCAAGCCGACCGTGGTCAACCTGACCAACCACGCGTACTTCAACCTTGCGGGTGAAGGGAACGGCGACGTCCTCGGCCACCTGCTCACCCTCGACGCCGACGCCTACACCCCGGCCGACGAGCGGCAGATCCCCTACGGGCGGACCGAACCGGTGGCCGGCACGCCGTTCGACTTCACGGTGGCCACGCCGATCGGCAAGTCGGTGCACGACGACCACCCGCAGCTGGCCGGGCCCGGCGGCTACGACCACAACTGGGTGCTCCGGGCCCGGCCGGCCGACGGCGGCCCGGCCCGGGCGGCGCTGCTGGAGGACCCGGTCAGCGGGCGCACCCTGGAGGTGCTGACCACCGAGCCGGGCGTCCAGGTCTACACGGCCAACAAGTTCCAGGGGGCGGTCACCGGCGCGAGCGGCGTCCCGTACGGGCCGTTCGCCGGGATCGCGCTGGAGACCCAGCACTTCCCGGACTCCCCGAACCACCCGGCGTTCCCGAGCACCGTGCTGCGGCCGGGGGAGGAGTTCCGCTCGACCACCGTGCTGCGGCTGGGCGTCAGCTGAGCGCTCCGGGCGCGTCCGGGGTGAGGTCCCGCTGGGGGGCCTGCCGGGGGTCCCGTGCGAGGTCCCGGCGCATGCAGAGCCGGGGCCAGCGGTCGAGACCGTGCTCGGCCTCCTTGCGGCGGATCTCCCGCAGGCCCGGGGTGAGCTCGTGGTCGGCGAGCGGGCGGAAGCCGCAGCGGGCGTAGTAGGGGGCGTTCCAGGGGACGTCGGCGAAAGTGGTGAGGGTGAGCGCGGGGGCGTCGGTGCCGGCCGCGAGGTGTTCGATCAGCGCCCGGCCGATGCCGCGGCGGGCGTGGTCGGGGTGGACCGACACCTGTTCGATGTGCAGGGCGCCGTCCACCGGCTCGGCGAGCAGGTAGCCGGCGATCGAACCGGGACCGGGCTGCTGGGGCAGGTCGGCCGCGTCGGGCAGGTCGGTCCCGTGGGGCAGGTCGGTCGCGTCGGGGACGGCGACCAGGGCGACGCCCGCGTCCAGGTAGTGGGCCAGCTCGTGCGGGGCCGGTGGTTCGTCGTCGGCGATCTCCGGCATGCCGATCGCGGCGAAGGGGGCCCCGGCGGCCCGCTCCAGTTCGCACAGCAGCGGTAGTTCGTCCCTCATGGCGGCTCTGATACGCATGCGTTCAGTCTGCTGCAAGCGGTTTTCGGCCAGGGATGGTGGTGCTCTCGGCCATCCGGTACCGGCTCGAAACGGGCGAACACGGACATTTGGTCGCACTGTCAACTACCGTGCGGCTACGCCCAGGACACGTGGGCGTAACGATCGCCATTTCTTGCAGAAACTTGCTGCAAGGACTTTCCGTCGCTATTGCACCGCTGTTAACTTCCTTCCGAGCCCGACGGCAGCAACGGTGCAGTCGGCACGAGGCAGCCATTATGCGCCTGTCTCCGAAGATCTCGGGCACCCCCACCCTCCCAAGGAGTTCTCATGCGGCGTGGCATCGCGGCCTCTGCCCTCGTTGTGGCCCTCGCGGTCTCGATGGCTGCCTGTGGCAGCAGCGGCTCCAGCTCAAACGGCAAGGCCGACGGGCCGGTCACCCTCACCTACTGGGACACCTCGAACGCCACCAACGAGGCGCCGAACTACCAGGAGCTGGTCAAGAAGTTCGAGGCCGCCAACCCGAACGTCAAGGTCGACTTCGTCAACGTCCCGTTCGACCAGGCGCAGAACAAGCTCCAGACCGCCATGGGGGCCAAGGGCGCTCCGGACGTGTTCCGCTCCGAGGTCGGCTGGACCGCCGCCTTCGCCAAGGCCGGCTACCTGGAGCCGCTCGACGGCACCCCGGCCGTCGCCGACACCTCCGCCTTCCAGCCCAGCCTGATCCAGCAGGCCAAGTTCGACGGCAAGCTGTACGGCGTGCCGCTGGTCACCGACACCCTGGGCCTGCTCTACAACAAGGAGCTGTTCGCCAAGGCCGGCATCACCGACGCCCCCAAGACCTGGGACGAGCTGAAGACCGACGCCGCCGCGCTCAAGGACAAGGCCGGTGTCGACGGCTTCTGGCTGAAGGCCGCAGACGGCTACTACGCGATGCCGTTCCTGTTCGGCGAGGGCACCGACACCGTCGACGCCGCCGGCAAGAAGATCACCGTCACCTCGCCGGAGGCCGTCAAGGCCATCGAGACCTACAAGACGATGTTCACCGCGCCCGGCATGGCCAAGGCCGACGTCACCACCGATGCCTACGCGCACATGATGGACGCCTTCAACAACGGCAAGGTCGCGGCCATCGTCCAGGGCCCGTGGGAGATCACCAACATCTACAAGGGCGCCGCGTTCGCCGACAAGAACAACCTCGGCATCGCGCCCGTCCCGGCCGGCTCCAGCGGCAAGTCCGGTGCGCCCACCGGCGGGCACAACATCTCCGTCTACGCCGGTGCCGACCAGGCCCACAAGGCCGCCGCCGAGAAGTTCGCCGCCTTCATGACCTCGGCGGAGAGCCAGGCGTTCATCGCGCAGAAGAACTCCACCCTGCCGACCCGCTCCGACGCCTTCACCGCCGACGTCAAGGCCGACCCCGGCATCGCCGGCTTCCAGGCCGTCCTCGGCAGCGCCAAGCCGCGCCCCGAACTGCCCGAGTACAGCTCGCTGTTCTCCTCGCTCGGCACCAACCTGGGCAAGGCCGTCCAGGGCACCGGCACCCAGGACGCGCTGAACACCGTCGCCACCGACTACGCCAAGCTGCTGCCGGGCTTCGCCAAGTAGTCGCCGTCGGCCGTCCGGGCCGCCGCCGCTCTCGCGGCGGCGGCCACCCGGCGGGCCCGGCGGCCGGACCCGCTCTCCCCGAGACTTCCCCCCGAGAAGGTGTCAATCGATGTCAGTCGCCGTGCAGGGCGCCACCGGCAAGGGCAGCCCGGAGCGCGAGCAGCGTCCGGGCCTGCTGGAACGCGTCAAGCGCTCCTACGCCAAGCACTGGTACGCCTACGCGATGATCGCCCCCGTGGTGCTGGTCCTCGGTGCGCTGGTGCTCTACCCGCTGGTCCAGGGCCTCTGGCTCACCCTGACCGACGCCAACAGCCTCAACGTCGCCCGCAAGATCGGCGTCAACGAGATCCCGGCCAGCTACGACTTCGTCGGCTTCCACAACTACGCCGACATCCTGTGGGGCCCCGGCTCGTACGACCGCTTCTGGTCCCACTTCGTCTGGACCATCGCCTGGACGGCCATCTGCGTCTGCCTGCACTACACCCTCGGCCTGGGCCTCGCCCTGCTGCTCAACAAGAAGCTGCGCGGCCGCGCCGTCTACCGGATGCTGCTCATCCTGCCCTGGGCCGTGCCGACCTTCGTCACCGTCTTCTCCTGGCGACTGATGCTGTCCGACGGCGGTGTCGTCAACAGCATGCTCGCCTTCCTCCACCTGCCCGAACCCGGTTGGCTCACCGACCCGTGGGCGCAGAAGTCCGCCGCGATCCTGGTCAACACCTGGGCCGGCGTGCCGTTCATGATGATCTCGCTGCTCGGCGGCCTGCAGTCGATCCCGGCCGAGCTGTACGAGGCCGCCGAGATGGACGGCGCCACGCCGTGGCAGCGCTTCCGGTACGTCACCCTGCCCGGGCTGCGGGCCGTCTCCTCCACCGTCGTCCTGCTCGGCGTGATCTGGACGTTCAACCAGTTCAACGTCATCTTCCTGCTCTTCGGCACCGGTGCGCCCGACGCCCAGCTGCTGGTCACCTGGGCCTACCGCCTCGGCTTCGGCCAGATCCCCCGGGACTACGCGCAGTCCGCCGCCTACGGCGTGATCCTGCTGTCCATCCTGATCGTCTTCACCGCCTTCTACCGGCGCTGGCTCGCCCGCAACGAGCAGGCCAACGGCTGAGGCTCCGGACCCAGTTGACCCACGAAGGCAGGTACCCCCGATGAGCACCACCACCGAACTCCCCACCCCCGCGACGACCGTGGCCCCGGCCGCCCGGCCGGCCAAGGTCCGCCGACGCGGTGAGAGCAGCCTGCTGGCCAGGGCGCTGTCCCACGGCACCCTGATCGTGGCCGGCCTGATCGCGCTGTTCCCGGTGGCGTGGATCCTCTTCGTCTCGCTCGGCCCGGACAAGACCGACTACCTCCACCCCGGCGCGATCCTCGACAAGCTCACGCTGTCGAACTACCACCACGTGCTGTTCGACACGGACTTCTTCACCTGGTTCGGCAACGCCCTGCTGGTCTCCGGCGTCACCACCGTGTTCGGCGTCCTGGTCGCCGCCACCACCGGCTACGCCGTCTCCCGGATGCGCTTCCCCGGCCACCGGCCGCTGATGTGGTCGCTGCTGGTCACCCAGATGTTCCCGATCGCGGTGCTGATCGTGCCGATGTACACGATGCTCTCCGACCTCGGCCTGCTGGACAGCTACCTGGGCCTGATCCTGGTCTACTCGACCACCACCGTGCCGTACTGCGCGTGGCTGCTGAAGGGCTACTTCGACACCATCCCGGTGGAGATCGACGAGGCCGGCCGGGTCGACGGGCTCAGCCCGTTCGGCACCTTCTGGCGGCTGGTGCTGCCGCTCGCCCGCCCGGGCCTGGCGGTGGCCGCCTTCTACTCCTTCCTCACGTACTGGGCCGAGGTGCCGTTCGCCTCCACCTTCATGCTCAGCTCCGACAAGTACACGCTGGCCGTGGGCCTGCAGACCTTCGTCAGCGAGCACGACGCCCAGTGGAACCTGATGGCCGCGACCGCCGTGCTGATCGCGATCCCGTCGGCAGCCTTCTTCTACCTGGTGCAGCGCCACCTGGTCACCGGTCTGACAGCCGGTGCCTCCAAGTCGTAACGCTCCTCGCTCCTCTAGTCCCCAAGGGATACCGTCCATGACCCAGAACCTGGCCGACACCTCCCGGCCTGCCGCCGACGCCGCCGCCCACGAGGCGGTCACCCCGGCTCCTGCGACTGGCGGCGCGTCCAGAGGCTGGTGGCGGGACGCGGTCATCTACCAGGTGTACCCGCGCAGCTTCGCCGACTCCAACGGCGACGGCATGGGTGACCTGCCCGGCATCCGCAGCCGCCTGCCGTACCTGCGCGACCTCGGCGTGGACGCGGTCTGGCTCTCGCCGTTCTACGCCTCGCCGCAGGCGGACGCGGGCTACGACGTCGCCGACTACCGCGCCGTGGACCCGATGTTCGGCAGCCTGCTGGACGCCGACGCGCTCATCCGGGACGCCCACCAGCTGGGGCTGCGGATCATCGTCGACCTCGTCCCGAACCACTCCTCGGACCAGCACGAGTGGTTCCAGCGGGCCCTGCGCGAGGGCCCCGAGTCCCCGCTGCGCGAGCGGTACCACTTCCGCCCCGGCAAGGGCGAGAACGGCGAACTGCCGCCCAACGACTGGGAGTCCATCTTCGGCGGCCCGGCCTGGACCCGCAGCGAGAACCCGGACGGCACCCCCGGCGACTGGTACCTGCACCTGTTCGCCCCCGAGCAGCCCGACTTCAACTGGGAGAACCGGGCCGTCGCCGACGAGTTCCGCTCGATCCTGCGGTTCTGGCTCGACATGGGCGTCGACGGCTTCCGCATCGACGTCGCCCACGGCCTGGTGAAGGCCCCCGGCCTGCCCGACCTCGGCGGCTCGGACCAGCTCAAGCTGCTCGGCAACGACGTCATGCCGTTCTTCGACCAGGACGGCGTGCACGAGATCTACCGCAGCTGGCGCAAGATCCTCGACGAGTACCCGGGCCAGCGGATCGGCGTCGCCGAGGCCTGGACCCCGACCGTCCAGCGCACCGCCAACTACGTGCGCCCCGACGAGCTGCACCAGGCCTTCAACTTCCAGTACCTGGGCACTGGTTGGGACGCCGCCGCGCTGCGCGAGGTGATCGACGTCTCGCTCGACTCGATGCGCCCGGTCGACGCCCCCACCACCTGGGTGCTGTCCAACCACGACGTCACCCGGCACGCCACCCGCTTCGCCAACCCGCCCGGCCTCGGCACCCAGATCCGCACGCCCGGCGACCGCGAGCTCGGCCTGCGCCGCGCCCGCGCCGCCACCCTGCTGATGCTCGCGCTGCCCGGCTCCGCGTACATCTACCAGGGCGAGGAACTCGGTCTGCCGGACGTTACCGACCTGCCGGACGAGGTCCGCCAGGACCCGTCGTTCTTCCGCAAGGCCGGGCAGGACGGCTACCGCGACGGCTGCCGCGTCCCGATCCCGTGGTCCGGCACCGAGGCCCCGTACGGCTTCGGCCCGGTCGCCGGCGGGCCGTCCTGGCTGCCGCAGCCGGCCGAGTGGGCCGCGCTGAGCGTCGAGGCGCAGACCGGCGACCCGGCGTCCACCCTGGAGCTGTACCGCAGCGCGCTCGCCGTCCGCCGTTCCCAGGACGACCTCGGCGCCGGGACGGCCGTGGAGTGGCTGGAGGGCCCCGAGGGGACCCTGACGTTCCGCCGCGGCTCCTTCGTCTGCACCGTCAACGCCACGGACGCGCCGGTCCGGATAGCGGCGCCCGGAAAGCTGCTGCTCTCCTCGGTGGAACTGGTGGTCGACGGCGGCGAGACGGTGCTCGCGCCGGACAGCACCGGCTGGTGGGCGGTCTGACGTGGTTGCAATAGGCTCTGGGACCGTGACTACGGCGCGACTCTCAGACATCGCGGCGCAGGCGGGGGTCAGCGAAGCCACCGTCTCCCGCGTACTCAACGGCAAGGCGAACGTCTCCGCCGCCACCCGGCAGACCGTGCTGGCGGCGCTCGACGTGCTCGGCTACGAGCGGCCGACCCGACTGCGCCAGCGCAGCGCCGGCCTGATCGGGCTGATCACGCCGGAGCTGAGCAACCCGATCTTCCCCGCACTGGCCCAGGTGATCGAGCAGGTGCTCAGCCGGCACGGGTACACCCCGGTGCTGTGCACCCAGACGCCGGGCGGGTCCACCGAGGACGAACTGGTCGAGATGCTGGTCGACCGGGGCGTGGCGGGCATCGTCTTCGTCTCCGGGCTGCACGCCGACTCCACCGCCGACCACGACCGCTACGCCCGATTGACCGGGCGAGGGGTGCCGTTCGTGCTGATCAACGGCTACAGCGAGCGGATCGACGCGCCGTTCATCTCGCCGGACGACCGGGCCGCGATGTGGATGGCCGTCCAACACCTGGCCGAACTCGGGCACGAGCGGATCGGGCTGGCGGTCGGGCAGCGGCGGTACGTGCCGGTGCTGCGCAAGATCGAGGGCTTCACGGCGGCGATGCGCGAGGTGCTGGGACGGAGCCAGGAGGAGGCCGAGGAACTCGTCCACCACACGCTGTTCAGCGTGGAGGGCGGGCACGCGGCGGCCGGCGCGCTGCTGGACAAGGGCTGCACGGCGATCGTCTGCGGCAGCGACATGATGGCGCTCGGGGCGATCCGGGCGGTGCGGCAGCGTGGGCTGTCGGTGCCGCACGACGTCTCGGTGGTCGGCTTCGACGACTCGCCGCTGATCGCCTTCACCGAGCCGCCGTTGACCACGATCCGCCAGCCGGTCGAGGCGATGGCGACCGCGGCGGTGGACGCGCTGCTGGAGGAGGTCGGCGGAAACGCCGTCCAGCGCGGGGAGTTCAT
Organism: Kitasatospora sp. NPDC091276; assembly: GCF_040684355.1. Lineage (NCBI taxonomy): Bacteria > Bacillati > Actinomycetota > Actinomycetes > Kitasatosporales > Streptomycetaceae > Kitasatospora > Kitasatospora sp. NPDC091276. Next base: position 466,581 of record NZ_JBFBFU010000001.1, read on the forward strand.
GTTCCAGCCGGAGCTGGTCATGCGCGGGTCCACGGGGGCCTGCGCGCGCTGAGGACGGTCAACGGACGGGCCCCGGAGAGCAGTTGCTCTCCGGGGCCCGTCGTGTGCCGCCAGGGTTCCGGGTCAGCCGCCAGTTGTCGGCTGTCACCCGTCGGTCGTGCTCAGACCCGGCCGGCGAAGTCCGGCGCCCAGTTGGCGACGGTCTGCAGGCGCACGCCCGAGCTCGGGTTGGCGGCCTCGACGTACTGGCCGCCGCCGATGTAGATCGCGACGTGGTAGACGCCGGAGTTCTGGCCGTTGTTGGACCAGAACAGCAGGTCGCCCGCCTGCAGGCTGTCCAGCGAGACGCGGGTGCTGGCGGCGGCCTGGTCGGCGGCGACGCGCGGGACGGAGACGCCCGCGGCGCGCAGCGCGGCCTGGGTCAGGCCGGAGCAGTCCCAGCCGCCGTTGCCGGTGCCGCCGTAGATGTACGCCTGGCCGACCTTCGACTGGGCGAAGGAGACCGCGGCGGCCATGCTGCCGGTGGCGGCCGGGGTCTGAGCCGGGGTCTGAGCCTGGGCGGCCGGCTTGGTGGCCTGGGCCTGGGGCTGGGCGGCCGGCTTGGCGTTCGCGGCAGCGCCGTTGGAGGTCTGGCCGGACTTCTGCGAGCGGTCGAACCAGGTGAAGTCCGAGCCGGACGTGGCCGACGAGCCGGAGCCGGACCGGTCGGCCTGAGCCGACTGCTGGGCCTGGCCGCCGTCCTTGAACGAGAGGCGCTGGCCCGGGTAGATGCTGTCCGGACCCTCGGTCAGGGTGCCGCGGTTGAGTTCGTACAGCCGCTGCCAGCCGCCCTGGAGGTTGTGCTTGTCGGCGATCGAGGACAGCCAGTCGCCGGAGGCGACGGTGTAGTCGTCGGCCTGGGGCTGGGCGCTGTTCTGGGCCTGGCTCTGGCCCTTCTGGGCCGAGGTGCCGTTGGTGGAGTCGGCGGGGGCCTGCGCCTGGTCCTGGGCCGGTGCGGCCGGCTTGGCGGGCTTCGCGGCCGGGGCCGGGGTCTGCGCGGGCTTCGCGGCCGGGGCGGCCGGCTTCGCGGCGGGCTTGGTGGCGGTCGAACCGGCAGCCGAGCCGGCGGTCGAACCGGCCGAGGTGTCGACGGCGGCCGGGGCGCCGCCCTTGGTCAGGCCGGCCTGGACCGAGCACACGGGCCAGGCGCCGGGGCCCTGCGAGGCGAGGACCTTCTCGGCGACGGCGATCTGCTGGTCCTTGGTGGCCTGGTTGGCCTGGGGGGCGTAGGCGGTGCCGCCGAAGGCGGCCCAGGTGCTGGAGGTGAACTGCAGTCCGCCGTAGAAGCCGTTGCCGGTGTTGATGCTCCAGTTGCCGGTGCTCTCGCACTGGGCGACCTTGTCCCAGGTGGCGACGGAGGCGGCGGAGGCGGTGCCGGAGGTGAGGCAGGGGATGGTGAGGCCGACGCCCGCGACGCCGACGGCGGCGATCACGCGTCGGGTACGACTGGACAGACGGGTGCCGTTGGTGGGCAGCATGAAGACGCAGTCCTCTCCCACGCCTGCGAGGTGAGCTGTCGGATTCGGGCTGGAGTTGCCCGGCCGCGCTGTGGGCGCGGCTTCACCCCTAGCCCTGGATCGTTCCGGGGAACGGTCCGGGGCGACTTACCTGTGGGTCCCCCGCTCCTGCCGTGGTGCGTTTTCGCGTTGCCAGGACATCCGACGGCAGGACTCGGCGTCGCGGATGAACTGGGTTCGTGTGGCCACGAACGGGGAGCACGTTAAGCAGACTTAAGTTCAAACTGCAAACACCTGTGACGCGCATCACAGTTTGGCGAGAACGGTCGTTCCCCTCGCTTTTCATGATCGGAAATGACCGATTTCCGGCAACCCCGCGAAGGGTGCGCGCAACTGTCTGCGCTTCAGGAGGCGGGTGACGGTGGGTCGGGTCGCCCGGGGGCCCGTCCGTCGGGAGGGCGGCGTGTCCGCACTGTGGTCGTCGGGGGATGTGTCGAGCGATGGTGAACAAATATGGACAGAACGGACATCGCACCTATTCGTTCTTTAACTCCCTTACGGGACAAGCGGGAAGGGCCCGGAACGTAGCCGTTCCGGGCCCTTCCCGCGTGCGGTGACCGCTACTGCTGGCCGGCCGACTCCTCGGCGGCGGCGTGAGCGGCGTGACCGCCCCGGCCGGAGTGGTCGGCGTGGGTGCCCTCGGCGGCCTCCGCCGCCTCGGCCTCGGCCTGCGCCAGGGCCTCGGGGGAGGGCGCCGGCAGCGCGGCCAGGTAGGTGGAGGCGATCAGCTGGCCGACCGTGGGGTAGGCGCCCAGCGGAGCCGCGGACGGGCAGCCGGTCTCCTCGGCGGCCGTGGCGAGCAGCTCGGAGTCGGCCTCCGGCCCGATCACCAGCGGGGCCAGCGCCGGGCGCTGGGAGCCGGTCTCCTTGAGGTGGTTGACGGCCGCGGCGACCGAGCCCGGCACGTCGAGCGCGGCGGGCACGACCGGGACGGCCAGCCGGGCCGCCAGCAGGACACCGGTGATGCCGGCCGCGGCGGCGGCCTCCTCGCCGCCGACGGTGGTCAGCACGACGCCGTCCGCGGCGGTCGCGATGGCGAACAGCCGGGCCCGGTCGGCACGCGCCAGGCCGGCCTCGGACAGGCGCACGTGCACGGCCTCGGCGAGCAGCGGGTGCGGGCCGAGCACGTCGGTGACGGGGGCTCCGTACTCGGCGGCGAGGGCGTGGAGTTCGGTCAGGAATCCGTGCGGGCCGGGTACCAGCGGCACCAGGACCGGCGCGGGCAGGCCGGCCTCGGCGGCCATGGCCAGCAGTTCGGCGACGGTGCGGTCGTCGCTGTCGGCGCCCTGGGCGGCTTCGCCCGGGAGGTAGCCGACGGCGGTCTGGATGCCGCTCTGCTCGCTGCGGACGATCGACAGCAGCTCCTCGACGACCGAGCGGGACTCGGGCCCGGCGGTCGCGGGCACGGCGAGCACCAGGGCCGGGGATCCGGCCGGGATCTCGGGGCGCTCGGGGCGACGGTGGCGCCCCCGCGCACGGGAGCCTGGAGTGCGGACGGGCAGTGGCGCGCCCGGGATGGCTGCGGTGCTCATGCCGGAGATCGTAGGACATCGGCCCGTCAGGCCTGCATTCGGCTGCCGTTCGAGTTTCACGTGGTCATGGCGGGTGCGCCGCGCTCCCGTCGTGTCCGTCCGGGCGGTTTGCCCGCAATCCGGACATATCTCACCCAGCCTTCGAGCGATCACCGCTGGTTGCCCTGACGTGTCCGACGGGGCGTCGAGTTGCTTCTGTGGCGCGTGAGATGTCTCACAGCCAGGAGGTCGCCTGACGGAGGGTCACGAAGGCGCGACTCCGGGCGCCTGAAGATCAACATTCAGCGGGGAGCCGCTCACGGCCGGTTATCGAGAATCTGGCGATTCACTCGGCTATGTCCGTTTACGTACCGTCAGGAGAAGGGTCCGTGAAGAGTTCAGAACTGCCGGTGAAAGGCCTCGTGCACCTGCAATGTCCCGTGCTGATGCACGTGCACAGCAGCTATCATCGCGTCAAGTGAGGCGTTGTGCCGGGCCGGTACGGGGCCGGTCCGTTCGTTCGGCGGGTGCCGGGAGCGCCGCGCTGGACGACCACTCCGGAGCTCTTCGGGAGATTTCTATGCACGACTCGCAGGACACGTACGGCTCGTACGACACCTACAACGGGATGGCGGCCGCCGACCTCAAGGGGGTTGTCTGGCAGAAGAGCCTGCACAGCAACTCCCAGGGGAACTGCGTCGAGTTCGCGGCCCTGCCGGGGGGCGATGTGGCGATGCGCAACTCGCGCTTCCCGGAAGGTCCGGCGCTCATCTACACCCGGGCCGAGATCGCCGCCCTGCTGCTGGGGGCCAAGGACGGGGAGTTCGACCACCTGGCGGTCTGACCGGCCGTCGTCCTGCCATCGGGGGGCCGTCGTGGGTACTGACACCGCGACGGCCTTTGTCTTGTCCGGGGCCGGTCCGGGGCCACACGACGGGCGCTCTCGCGACGGGCGTTCTCGTGGCCGACCGTGCGCAGGTGCGGCGGGTGGTCCCGCGCACGGTTGGGGGCCCGGACGTGGACGGGAGTCGGGCCGCCGGGGTGCCCGGCCGTCGGTCCGGCCGGCTCGTCCGGGAGGCAGGCCCGGGAATCGTCGTGGGAATCGCCCTGAGGGCTGGGCCGGAGCCCGTGGCGCACCTGTGCCAGGCCCGTCGATCCGCTCCGCGGAGCCCGGGGTGCGGTCCTCCCGGGGCCTCCCTCGGCCGGCCGCGCGCCGCCTGGCGCTAGGCCGAGCGCCGGTGCCGTCCACCGAGTTCGGAACCGGTGGCCGGCTCCGCCTCGAACAGGGCCCAGACCACCTTGCCGCTGCCCAGCGGGTGCCAACCCCAGGAGCGGCTGAAGGACTCCACCAGGTGCAGTCCGCGGCCGGACTCGGCGACGAAGTCCGCCTCCCGGGCGACCGGGCCGATGCAGCTCGGGTCGCTCACCGCGCAGACCACCTGGGGAGAGCGGTGGACCAGGCTTATTCGGATCGGCAGCCGTCCCTCAGGGGTCGGCTGTATGGGAAAGTCGTACTCGCCCTGGACGCCACCCGCAGGGTCGGGCCGTGCGCCGATCGCATGCCGCAGTGCGTTGGTCACCAGCTCCGAGGCCACCAGCGCGACGTCGTCGAACAGCTCCATCAGGCCCCAGCGCTGAAGAGAGGTTCTGGCGAAGTCGCGCGCGGTTCTGACGGCTTCGAAGCGAGGAGCGAGCGTACAGGTGACCACATGGGGGTCAACCGCCAAAGCCGTACCGGTGCTCATGAAGAGCTCCTCCCATAAGGGGGCGGACACGGCTGGACCCGCCGGGGTCATGCCGGTCACCTCCGACTCGCTCGGCCGCTCGGCCGCCCCCTCGACCAGCGCGCGCGCACACGAACCCCCGGTGGCGCGGGGGAACGCTGCCGGGTCGGTGCACGGAGTCGCGCGTGGGGTCGACGCGGAGCCCGCGGGAATGCCAGGGATGTGCAGGTGCACGTGCACCATGGTGGTGTGCGCTCACTGCAGATGCAAGAGTCGATTCACGTGCAGTCGCACTATTGGCATATGCAAGCGCCGGATGCACGTGCATCCTGGTGTGTGGAGTGTGGAACTGATAGGAACATCCGTCAGTATCGGCACCGTGAGCGCTCAACTGATGGCAGACTGTGCGCTGTTTGCCCTAGGTGGAGGTTTCGACCGCATGACCACAGTTCAGCCGGGCGGCGGCTCGATGGTCCGCCGGATCCTCCTCGGTTCTCAGCTGCGTCGCCTGCGTGAGACGCGAGGCATCACGCGCGAGGACGCCGGCTACGCGATCAGGGCCTCGGAGTCCAAGATCAGCCGCATGGAACTCGGCCGCGTCAGCTTCAAGGAGCGCGACGTCGCCGACCTGCTCAGCCTCTACGGCGTGGACGACGGCCTGGAGCGGGAGGCACTGCTCGGGCTGGTCCGCGAGGCCAACAAGTCCGGCTGGTGGCACAGCTTCAACGACGTGCTGCCGGGCTGGTTCCAGACCTACGTCGGCCTGGAGGAGGCCGCCCAGCTGATCCGCACCTACGAGGTGCAGTTCATCCCCGGACTGCTGCAGTCCGAGGAGTACGCACGGGCGGTTTTCGGCCAGAGTCGGCCGGTCGTCAGCGAGGAGGAGATCGAGCGGCGGGTCAGCCTCCGCCTGCGTCGCCAGAAGCTGCTGACCGAGGGCGCCAGCCCGCGACTGTGGGCCGTGATCGACGAGGCCGCGCTGCGCCGCCCCGTCGGCGGGCCCAAGGTGATGCGCGGCCAGGTGCAGTACCTGATCGACGTCGCCGAGCAGGCCAACGTCGTGATCCAGGTGATGCCGTTCCGATTCGGCGCGCACGCGGGGGAGTCCGGGGCGTTCACGATCCTGCGCTTCCCCGAACAGGACCTCGCCGACGTCGTCTACCTGGAGCAGCTCACCAGCGCGCTGTACCTCGACAAGCGGGACGACGTCGACGCGTACATCCAGGTCATGGAGCGGCTCTGCGTGGACAGCCTCACGCCCGAGCGGACCGTGGACCTGCTGGCGTCGATCCTCAAGGAGCGCTGAGGCGAACTCCCGGCAGAACGTACGGGTCCGGCGACCCGCGATCGGTCGCCCGGACACCCAGCCGCCGTCCACCCGCCGTCAGCCGCGGGCCGGCGGCCGTTCGCGTTCCGGCGGCAGGGCCTGCGGCGGGGTGCCCAGTTCCCAGGGCAGGTCGTAGCGGCGGAACAGGTCGGCCCGGATCAGTGCCAGCGGGAGTTCGGCGCCCGGCAGCAGCACCCCGATGCAGCCGCCCATCAGCGCGCTGCGCAGCACCGCGTGCTCGGCGGCCGGGTCCGGCGCGCCCCAGTCGAGCAGCAGGCCCTGGAGGATCGCGCCGAGCTGCTGCTGCTCCGGGTCCTGGACGAAGGCACCGGAGTCCGGGTCCAGGATCAGCGCGAGGTGCGAGCGCATCACCCGCGGGTGCTCCAGGGCGAGGGTGAGGACCGCGTCGATCGCGCGGGCCAGCCGGGCCGCCGGCGTGGCGTCCGGGGCCAGCTCGGCGAGCGCGCCGGAGAGCGACTGGTGCATCATCCGGTGCGTCGCCGACTGCATCAGCAGCCGTTTCCCGTCGAAGTAGTAGGAGAGCAGCCCGCGCGCGAGCCCGGCCCGCTCGGCGATGTCGGTCAGCGTGGTGCCCGCGTATCCGTGCCGGTCGACCAGTTCGACGGTGGCTCGCATGATGCGCCGACGGGAGCGTTGCCGCATCTCCTCATTGACCGAATCCCCGCGAGGTGCCATCGTGTCTGCTCCGAACGTTCGTTGGCTCCGGGCCAATATACTGGCGGAGCCGGTAGTCGCACCGTGAAACCGCGCGCCGGTGGGCGCCGCTCGGGCGCCCGGTACGAAGACGGCCGGCTCCACCAAAACGGGGGTTTGGTGGAGCCGGCGCCATTGTCCGACGGCGGGGGCCGGGGCCCGGCCCGGGCGGCGGTCGACGGTCAGCGGTTGGTCAGGACTTCGGTCCGCGCCGCGCTCGACCCGACCGGGGGGTAATCGTAGTCCGGCACCGGCGCGGGAGCTGACGTCCGCCGCCGGTCGACCAGGGCGCCCACCGCGGCGATCAGCAGGCCGAACAGCGCGACCGCCGTGACGAACACCAGGGCCGGCCGGTAGCCGTCCAGCTGCGCCTGCGGGCTGTCGCCGCCGGCACTGCCGGCGGCGATCATCGCGGTCGCGCCGGCCAGGACCACCGCGGTGCCGACCTGGATCGCGGTGTTGACCAGGCCGGAGGCCAGGCCCTGCTCCTCGTCGCCCACCCCGTCGGTGGCGGCGATGTTCACCGAGGGGAAGGCCAGCGCGAAGCCCACGCCGAGCAGCAGCATCGAGGGCAGGACCAGACCCAGGTACGAGCTGTGCTCGTCCAGCCGCAGGAACAGCGCGAACGCGCCGACCAGGGCCAGCAGGCCGATCGGCAGCAGCCGGCCGGTGCCGAAGCGGTCCACGATCGGGCCCATGAACGGTGCCGAGAGCGCGATGAACGCGCCGGCCGGCAGCAGCCCGAGGGCCATCTGCAGCGCCGACCAGCCCAGCAGGTGCTGCAGGTAGAGCGTGACGACGAACTGGAACCCGCCGTACGCGCCGGCCATGGCGAAGGCGATCACGTTGGCCCGGGCGACCGAGCCGTTGCGGAAGATGCCGAGCCGGACCAGCGGGTGGGCGGTGCGGCTCTCCACCAGCAGGAAGGCTGCGGCCAGTGCGGCGACCACGACCAGCGAGCCGACGGTGCGCAGGCTCAGCCAGCCGACGCCCTGCGCCTCGGTGACGGTGAACACCAGCAGCAGCACGGTCGCGGTGCCGGTGATCGCACCCAGCACGTCGTAGCCGCCCTTGGCGCGCTCCTCGGCGGGGCGGGGGAGCAGCCGGACCGCGAAGAGCAGGGCGAGCAGTGCGACCGGAACGGGCATCAGGAACGTCCAGCGCCAGCCGACCGAGGTGAGCAGCCCGCTGAGCACCAGGCCGAGCGAGAAGCCGCTGGCGCCGCAGGTGGTGTAGATCGACAGCGCCCGGTTGCGGGCGGGGCCCTGGGCGAAGGTCGTGGTGATGATCGACAGGCCGGCGGGGGCGGTGAAGGCGGCGCTGACGCCCTTGAGGAAGCGGGCGGCGATCAGCAGCCCGCCGTCGTCGACCAGGCCGCCGAGCAGCGAGGCGGCGGCGAAGACGCCCAGGGCGACCAGGAAGACCCGGCGGCGGCCGAGCAGGTCGGCGGCGCGGCCGCCGAGCAGCAGCAGGCCGCCGTAGCCGAGCACGTAGCCGGAGACCACCCATTGCAGGGCGGAGGTGGAGAGGTGCAGCTCGGAGCCGATGGACGGGAGGGCGACGCCGACCATGGAGACGTCCAGGGCGTCCAGGAACATGGCGGCGCAGAGCACGATCAGGGTGCCCCAGAGGCGGGGTGTCCAGCTCAGCCCGCTGGTTGACGGGGCGTCGGGTGACGAGGCGGTCGCGGTGGTCATGGGGAGGACAGTACATGCGTGTGCATTCAATGCAAATGAATAAGATGTGAACACATAATTTTACGGCGCACGTGCTAGGGTGGCACCGTGGCTGATCTCGACTCCCCGGCGGAGGCCGGTCTCGTCGCGCAATGGCGCGACCTGCTGGCCCGGCATGCCGCCACGGCCTGCATGCTCGATCGCGAGCTGGGTGACAAGTGCGGGCTGGGCGTGAGCGAGTTCGAGGTGCTGGAGCGCCTGGTGGAGGGGTGCCAGGGCGGCGGTCATGCGCTGCGGGCACAGGAGCTGGCCCACACCGTCCACCTCAGCCAGAGCGCGCTGTCCCGGGTGATCGCCCGCTTGGAGAAGGGCGGGCTGGTCACCCGGGCGATGTGCGAGAGCGACCGGCGGGCCATCGTGATCACCCTGACCGGGACCGGTCGGGAGCGGTACGAGCAGGCCAGGCCGCTCCATCGTGAGGTGCTCGAACTGACCCTCGGCGCTCCGCTCGGGCCGCTGGGTGAGCCGCCGGAAAGCTGACCTGGTGTCAACTCGGTGGACCGACGCCCGGGTTGGGCCTTTCCGGAGGGGTGTGGGCCTTCTCAGAGGAGCGAGGTCAGCCCCGGGGCGACGGCCAGCAGGACGGCCGCGGCAGGTGCGGCGAGGGCGACGACGGTGAGCCGCAGCCGGTGCGGGACGGACAGTCGAGGACGGCCCGCGAGCAGCCGGTCCACCCGCCGCGGGGACTGCGCCAGACCGGGCGGGCAGGAGCCGAACACCCCGCGGTCCAGGTTGAGTTCGGCCAGCGCGAGGGCGGTGGTGTGCCGGCCGTGCCGGCGCGCCGCCCGGTCGTCGGCCGCCAGCTCCACCAGTTCCTCCACCTGGGCCCGGAAGGCGCTGAACACGCCGACCCCGGGGAAGCCGGAGGCGAGCGCCTGTGCGCACTGCTGGAGCCAGTGGTGCCGGGCCCGGACGTGCCCGCGCTCGTGGCTCAGGACGGCGGCCAACTCCCGGTCGGTCAGCTGTTGGAGGGCGCCGGTGGTGACCACCAGGCGGGAGTCCGGGCCGGGCAGCGACCACGCCTCCGGGCGGACGTTCTCCAGCACCACCAGCCGCTCCCGGCGACTGCGGGCGGACGCGATGGCCTCGGGCAACTCCGGAGCGCGGACCGTGAGTTGAGCATGTCGGTGGTCGCGGATCGCCTTCGCGGAACGGACTTCGCGGGTGAGCGCCAGCACCGTCTGCAGGCCGCCCGCCGCCAGCACCGCGGCGCACAGCCGGCCCCAGCCCTCCGCGTCCTGGAGGCCGTACGCGGCCTCGACGCCGTGCGGGGCGCCCGAGAACACCAGGGCGCGCAGTTCGGGCAGCGCGGCGGAGGCGGCCAGCAGCAGGCCCAGGGCGCAGCACAGCAGCACGGCCACCACCAGGCACTGCCACGCCAGCAGCGCCAGCACCGGTTCGCGCTCCGCCCAGCGGGCCCGGGCCAGCAGCCGGGGCGCGACGGTCGAGAGCAGCAGTCCGAGCAGCAGCAGGCCGATCAGGGCAGTCATCGCATGGGCTCCCCGAGTACGCACGGAACGCGACAACGCGCTCCCTGCCAACCTATGCGCTGATGACGTCCGGAGGAACGGCTTTCGACCGGCCAGTGACCAACGCCACGTCAGGGATGGGCTCTTGGATCGATCCGGGCTCACATGGTCAGGAGCATGGCGAACATGCCGATGCCCATGGTGAGCCGGCAGGCCCGGGGCAGGCCGGCGGTGCCGAGTGCCACGGTCCCGGAGGCCGTGTGCAGGAGCCGGGTGCCGGCCCACAGCGAGTAGGCGCCGAAGTAGAGCAGGAGGGAGCCGGTCAGCAGCGGCGTGCCCGCGTCGGCGGCGTGGTGGTGATGGCCGGGGGTGGCGGTCATCGCGAGCGCCATGTACGTCATGGCGAGCGCGCCGATCGCGTGGTGCAGCCGGTGTGCCCGGCGGGCCGGGGCGCGTACGGCGGCGAGCAGGAAGGTGGTGGCGGGGAGACCGAACACCCAGGCCCAGACGGTGGCCGGGACGGCGCCGCCGGTCACGGCCATGGCGGCCATGCCGAGCCCCATCAGGGCCTCGGCGGCGTCGGACTCCCGGGCGAGCAGGCGGCGGGCGCCGAAGTGGTGAGTGGTGTCGGTGGCGCAGGGGGAGTGGCGCAGCCGGGTGAGGCAGTAGGCGCCGGCGGTGGCGGTGAGGAGCGCGAGCAGCCAGCTGATCAGCGAGGGTCCGTGCAACGGCGGCCTCCCGGGGCGGCGGGGGCGGGCGGCCGGCGGCGGTGCGGTGGGGGCGGCGAACCGCCACACCATCGCCCGCCGACCGCGGTCTGGACGGTCGTCCAGTCCACGATCACCGCTGTGGCCGGGGCGCGGGCAGGGCGCGCACCGGGGCGCACAGTGGTGCCCCCCGGTGTGCGGCCACCGGGCACACGCTCCGCCGCCCCGGCCGGTGCTCAGCCCGCGAGCCGCCCCGAGGCGACCACCCGGCTGAGGAACCGGCGCGTCCGCTCCTCCCGCGGATCGCCGAACACCTGCTCCGGCGGCCCCTGTTCGAGCACCACCCCGTCGTCCAGGAAGCAGACCTGGTCGGCCACCTCGCGCGCGAACCCCATCTCGTGGGTGGACAGGACCATCGTCATGCCCTGCTCCTTGAGGTCGCGCACCACCGAGAGCACCTCCCCGACCAGGACCGGGTCGAGCGCCGCGGTGATCTCGTCGAGCAGCAGCAGCCGGGGCCCGGTGGCCAGCGCCCGCACGATGGCGACGCGCTGCTGCTGTCCTCCGGAGAGCCGGTCCGGGTACTCCTTCGCCTTGGCCGCCAGCCCCAGCCGGTCGAGCAGCCCCAGCGCCTCCGACTCCGCCTCGGCCCGCCCCCGTCCGTGCACCCGGCGCGGGGCGAGCGTGATGTTCTCCAGCACGGTCAGGTGCGGGAACAGGTTGTAGGACTGGAACACCACGCCGATCCGGCGGCGGACGGCGTCCTGGTCCGCGCGCGGGTCGGTGATCTCCTCCCCGTCCAGGAAGACCGCCCCGTCGTCGATCCCCTCCAGCAGGTTGACGCACCGCATCAGCGTGGACTTGCCGGAGCCGGACGCCCCGATCAGTGCCGTCACCGAGTGTTCGGGCACGGCGAACCCCACGTCGCGCAGCACCACCTGGCCGCCGAAGGTCTTGCGCACGGACTCCAGTCGGAGCACGTCCCCGCTCACACCGCACCTCCCTGGAACTGCCGACGGTTCGTCCGCGCGGTCAGCCAGTCGGCGAACCGCGTCAGCGGAATGGTCAGCACGATGAACACCAGCCCCGCCACCAGGTACGGCGTGAAGTTGAACGACCGGGCCGCGATGATCTTGGCCGCGTACACCGCGTCGATCGCCCCGCCGATCGAGACCAGCCCGGTGTCCTTCTGCAGGCTGACCAGGTTGTTCAGCAGCGGCGGCACCACCCGCCGCACGGCCTGCGGGAGCACCACGTACCGCATCGCCTGCGCGTTGGTGAGCCCGAGCGACCGGGCCGCGGCCCGCTGGCTGGGGTGCACCGACTCGATGCCGGAGCGGAACACCTCCGACACGTAGGCGGAGTACGTCAGCACCAGCGCCGCCCCGCCGAGCACCAGCGGATCGGTGGTCACCCCGCCGAGCCGCAGCGCCGGCACCCCGGTGATCATCACCAGCAGGCAGATGATCATCGGCAGCCCGAGGAAGAAGTCCACGTACGCGGTGGCCAGCAGCCGCACCGGCAGGAACACCGGCCCGCGCAGCGTCCGCAGCACCGCGAGCAGCAGGCCGAACACCAGGATCAGCGCGCCGCAGCCGAGCATCAGCTCCAGGTTGAGCCGCAGCCCCTTCAGTACCTCGGGCAGCGCCTGGCGGGCGTAGTCGGCGTTGAAGAAGGTCTTCCGAGTCACCTCCCAGCCGGGGGAGTTGACGACCAGCAGGTAGAGCGCGACCGCCGTCGCCAGGGTCGACCCGGCGGCCATCAGCGCCGACCGGCGGGCCCGGCCGCGCCGGTACGCCTCGTGCGCCAGCCGCCGTTCGGACGGACGGTAGCCGTCGTCGTCCCCCTTGCCCCCGCCGCCGTCGAGGCCCTCCCCGTCGAGGCCCTCCCCGTCGAGGTCACCCCCGTCGAGTTCATCCCCTTCGAGACCCTTTCCGGCGCGGCCCTTCCCGTCCCGGCCCTTGGCGACCGACGCCGGACCGGCCGACACCGCGTCGCCGCTCACTTGAGCACCGGTGCCGAGACGGCGTCGGAGAGCCACTGCTTCTCCAGCCTCGCGAGCGTGCCGTCGGAGCGCAGCGCGTCCACCGCCTGCGACACGCAGCCGGTCAGCTTCGAGCCCTTGTCCAGCACCAGGCCGAACTGTTCGCCCTGCGTGGCCCCCGCGAACTGGCCGACCACCTGTGCCTCCGGCACCTCGGCGCCGGTGATGTAGAAGGCCGTCGGCAGATCCACCACGAGCGCCTCGACCTGGCCGTTCTTCAGCGCGGCCTTCGCGAGGTCGTTGGAGTCGAACACGGCCGGCTGGATGCTCGGCTTGATCGTGTTGGTGATGGTGTCGAGGCTGGTGGTGCCGACCTGCGCGCCCAGCTTGGCGCCCTTCAGGTCGGCGATGCTCTTCGCGCCCGCCGCCTTGGAGTTCTTCAGCGCGATGACGGCCTGGCGCACGTCGTAGTAGCCGGAGGAGAAGTCGACGGCCTGCTTGCGCTCGTCACTGATGGACACCTGGTTGACGTCGAAGTCGAAGTCCTTGGCCCCGGGCGAGGTGGCCTTGCCGAACGGCGCGACCACCCAGCTGACCTTCTCCTTGGGGTAGCCCAGCTTCTCCGCCACCGCGAAGGCCACGGCGGACTCGAACCCCTTGCCGTTCTCCGGCTTGTCCTCGGTGAACCACGGGTCGTACGCGGGCTTGTCGGTGCCGACGGTCAGCGTCCCCGCCGTCCGGGTCGCCAGCGCTCCCGGCGCGCAGCCCGCGGCGGTACCGGCCGCACCCGAGGAGCCCGAGGCGGCGGCCCCGTCGGACCTGGCGTCCTGCGGCGCGCACGCGGTCAGCGCGGCGGCCGCGGCGAGCAGCGCGGCGAGGGGCAGTGCGGCGGACGGCTTGCGGATGGTCATGGCAGGGCTCCAGTGAGGAAGGGCCGGGCGGGACAGGGAGAGGCAAGGGCGGGGTGGGACAGGAGGGAGACAAGGGCCGGGTGGGACAGGGGAGGCGACGGGCGGGCCGGGGCCGGCCGCGGGCCCGGCGGGTCACTTCCCCCCGGTGGCGGCGCCGGAACACACACGGCATGGTCGGCGTACGGGCCCGCGTCCGCGGCGCCCTCCGAGCCGGATCAGCGACAGCGGCGGCAGAGGCCGCGCACGCGACAGCAGGCGTGACAACAAGAGGGCGCCCGGAACAGGCCGATGTGGCACTCGGTCACCGTGATCACCGCCGGGAGCATGGCGGGAGGTTCGCATTCCGACAGTGCGTCTGTCCAGAACATCCAGATCCCTGTCCACATGGCGGACGCCCGGCCGGCGGGCCCGCGACCCGGGGCCCCGCCAGGGCCTCGGCGGAGCCACGCCGGAGCTTTGTCGGTCGCGACCCCCTTGAACAGGAGAACCTTTCGTACTTATGGTGTCTCCGTTGAAATAACTCCTGTCGAAGTGAGTCCCCGATGCAGAATCTTTCGCCAAGGCTCGCTGCGGCGGCCGACGCCCCGGTCTCGACCCTCGCCGGCCACCCGGCCTGGCTGCGCCTGAAGGAGGCCGTCGAGACGCTGCGCCCGCTGCAGTCCAAGGACGGCTCGATCGACCTGTCCGCCGTCCAGCGGCACACCGTCGACCCGCTGCTGGCCACTGTCCGCGGCGCCGTCGAGGAACTCGCCCCGCTGTTCCCGCACGACGCCGCCTACCTGGCCGCCGTCGACGCGGACCTGGCCAAGTGGGCCGACACCGGCTACCGGGAGCCCGACTTCCTGGACTCGCTGCTCGCCTTCCACCCCGCCGACCAGCGCGAGGACGGCCTGGAGCACCTCGTCGTCTTCCCGATGTACACGCAGAACGGCAACCCGAACCGCAACCTGGAAGCCGTCCTGCTGAGCGTCGTGTGGCCCGACTGGCTGGCCGAGCTGGAGCGGACCCGCTTCGACAACCCGATGTTCGTGCCGATCACCTTCACCGACTTCACGGCCGGCTACGACACCAACTCCGCCGTCCTCTTCCCCGAGACGGTCGCCGTGCGCAAGGCGCCGGAACGTTTCACCTGGGGCGGCATCTTCTGCGACCGCGAGGCCGCCCGCTTCCGCGCCGTCACCACCAGCGCCGTCCAGCAGCTCGGCCTGGAGATCCCGGCCGACGCCGAGGGCCTGCTCAAGGACCAGGACCGCGCGCAGGAGACCTTCGTCCTGTGGGACCTCGTCCACGACCGCACCCACAGCCACGGCGACCTGCCGTTCGACCCCTTCATGATCAAGCAGCGCAGCCCGTTCTGGATGTACGGCCTGGAGGAGCTCCGCTGCGACCTCACCACCTTCAAGGAGGCGGTGAAACTGGAGGCCGAGGGCAACACGCACGCCCGCGACGTCCAGTACGCGATCCTCTTCGACCGCCTGTTCCGCTTCCCGGTCAGCGGCGACCGCGTCCGCAACTACGACGGCATGGGCGGCCAGCTGCTCTTCGCCTACCTGCACAAGCACGACGCGCTGCGCTGGCGCGACAACCGCCTCAGCATCGACTGGGACCGGGCCCCGCAGGTCACCAACGCGCTCTGCGCCGAGATCGAGACCCTCTACCGCGACGGCATCGACCGGCCCAAGCCGGCCCACTGGATCGCCGCCTACCAGCTGGTCTCCCGCTACCTCACCCCGCACCCCGCCTCCACCTGGGCGAAGGGCGCCGAGGCGCTGCCGCTCGACATCACCGACGGCAAGGCGCTCAACAAGGCGCTGTGCGACGCGGTGCTCCCGGACGAGTTCCCGCTGAGCATGTTCTACGAGGCCCTGTCCAAGAAGCTCGGCGGCGTCATCGCCGCCACCGCCGGCATCACCGGCACCGGTATCCAGGGAGCCGCCGCGTGACCACGACCACCAAGTCCCCGCTGACCGGCAAGGTCATCGCCGTCGCCGGAGCCAGCGGCCCGGCCGGCCAGGCGGTGCTGCGCCGCCTCACCGCTGACGGCGCCACCGTGATCGGTGCCGACATCGACGCCCAGCGCCTCGAATCCGCGCTGGATGCCACCCGCATCGCCGTGCGCGGGGCCAAGGTCAGCGGACAGGTGATCGACCTGCTCGACCCGCAGGAGGTCCACGACTGGGCCGACCACCTGGAGGCCGAGCACGGCCACGTCGACGGTCTGTTCCACCTGGTCGGCGGCTGGCGCGGCAGCAAGACCTTCTTCGACACCCGCCTGGACGACTGGGACTTCCTGCACGACACCGTCGTGCGCACCCTCCAGCACACCTCGCTGGCCTTCCAGCCCGCCCTGGTCCGCAGCTCCGCCGGCCGCTACGCGATGATCTCCGCCGCCGCCGCGCACAAGCCCACCGCCGGCGGCGCCGCCTACGCGGCCGCCAAGGCCGCCACCGAGGCCTGGACCCTCGCCATGGCGGACTCCTTCAAGAAGGAGACCACCGCCCCCGACGGCGAGCCCACCGCGGCGGCTGCGATCCTGGTCATCAAGGCGCTGGTCAGCCCCGAAATGCGGGCCGAGAAGCCGGAGGCGAAGTTCGCCGGCTTCACCGACACCGCCGACCTCGCCGGACACCTGGCGGGCCTCTGGGACCGCCCCGCAGCAGAACTGAACGGACAGCACCTGTGGCTGACAGCCCGATGACCGACCTCACCCGTACGGACGCGGTACGGCGGCACGACCCCGCCGTCCGCGGCTTCGCCAGCGACAACTACGCCGGCGTGCACCCGGAGATCCTCGCCGCGATAGCCCTCGCCAACGGCGGTCACCAGATCGCCTACGGCGAGGACGACTACACGGCCCACCTCCAGGACGTCTTCCGCCGCCACTTCGGCGACAAGGCCGAGGCCCACCCCGTCTTCAACGGCACCGGCGCCAACGTGGTCGCCCTCCAGGCGCTGCTCCCGCGCTGGGGTGCCGTGGTCGCCGCCGAATCCGCCCACATCAACGTGGACGAGGGCGGCGCCCCGGAGAAGATGGGCGGCATCAAGCTGCTCACCGTCCCCACCCCGGACGGCAAGCTCACCCCCGAGCTGCTCGACCAGCAGGCCTGGGGCTTCGGCGACGAGCACCGCGCGCAGCCGCTCGCGGTCTCCATCACCCAGAGCACCGAGCTCGGCACCCTCTACACCGCCGACGAGATCCGTGCGATCACCGAGCACGCCCACCAGCTCGGCATGCTCGTCCACGTCGACGGCTCCCGCCTGGCCAACGCCGCCGCGGCGCTCGGCCTGCCGCTGCGCGCCTTCACCACGGACGTGGGCGTCGACGTGCTGTCCTTCGGCGGTACGAAGAACGGCCTGCTGTTCGGCGAGGTCGTGGTGGTGCTCAACCCCGAGCGGGTGCGGAACATCAAGTTCCTGCGCAAGACCTCGATGCAGCTCGCCTCGAAGATGCGCTTCCTCTCCGTCCAGTTCGAGGCGCTGCTCTCCGGCGACCTCTATCTGCGCAATGCCGGGCACGCCAATGCGATGGCCAGCCGGCTGGAGGCGGCCGTTCGCGGGATCGACGGCGTCGAGATCGTGCGCCCGGTCCAGGCGAACGCGGTGTTCGCGATCCTCCCGCGCGAGGTGAGCGAGCGGCTGCAGAAGCACTACCGCTTCTACTTCTGGAACGAGCACACCGGCGAGGTGCGCTGGATGTGCTCGTACGACACCACGGAGGCCGACATCGACGGCTTCGTGGCGGCCATCGCCGAGGAGATGGGCCGCATCTGACGGCGCCTGAACATCGGATCGCCCCTGCCCGGGATCCCGGGCAGGGGCGATTTGCATGTGGCGGTCCTGTCCCCGTACAGTTCCGGAGTCGCCGCGAGAGAGCGGGGGCAAGCGGAAAGCGAATTCCGATGAATGAAACTCCGGAAAACGGAGCGGAAAACATCTGATAAGCTTGAAACACGAAAGAACGAAGCGCCCGGAGGGCCCGCTGGAAGGCGGTCCGAAGGAAGTGTCCGTTCCTTGAGAACTCAACAGCGTGCCAAAAGTCAACGCCAGATATGTTGACATCCCCGGCCTCGATCGTTTGATCGGGGTTGGAGATTCCTTTTGAAGTAAAACACTAGCGAGGACGCAGTGCGCGGGACCGCCCTATTCCGGTGGTTGCCGTGCCGCTCAACGCGAGTGCCGCCCGATTGCGGGTAGACATTCACGGAGAGTTTGATCCTGGCTCAGGACGAACGCTGGCGGCGTGCTTAACACATGCAAGTCGAACGGTGAAGCCCTTCGGG